>JADGNY010000019.1 GCA_017883235.1 Thermoanaerobaculia bacterium
TCCCGTCACCAGTTCCCGGATCTGCTGGGCCTGGCGGCTGATGGCTTCTCTCCAGGTGATGGTCACCCCTTCGGCGGGCGTGAAGGTCACCGAAAGCCGTCGCTTCATCTCGGCGACCACGCTTCCCCGGGCCGCGCTGTCCATGATGCAGCGGCCCTCGCTGCTCTCGAACTGGGCCGGAGTGATCTGCCCTTTGCGGATCAGCGTGAGCACGACACGGTCACCGAGGTGCCGCAGCTCCTCCTGAAGATCCGCCGCCAGGGGATTCCAGCCCGTACCTTCGCGTTGCTCGTGATAGATGCCGATGGCCGGCGTCAGGCCGGCGGCGATGAGCGCCGCCGCGGCGTGGTGATAGAGGATGGAGTAGGCCAGCGAGAGCATGGCATTGACAGGATCGGGAGCCGGGTGCCGCTTTCTTGCGTTGAAGTGCCACTCCACCGGGAGCGCCTTCTGCAGCGCGGCGAACCACACCGCCCCCCCGCGTCCCTCCACGCCCCGTACGGAGTCGACGGCGCTTTTGTTCCAGACCTCCTGCTCCAGCGCCCGAAGCGCTTCTCCCGCCTCGGCATCCTGGAGGAGCCGGCGCGCCACCGCCGCATAGGCTCGCAGCTTCGCGGCGACGATCTCGCGGATGAAATCGCTCCGCGGCTCCTGCAGCTCTGTGAAACGCGCCTGGGCCAGCCAGATACGCTGATCGGGCGCATACGGGGAGGTCATCGCTTCCAGCCGTCCCATGGCGTCACACAGGAAAAGCGGCACCCCCTGCCGCGCCAGCGCCAGCATGAGCGGGAGGGTTCCGCGAGGTTCGCCGAAGAAGACGACGTGGGCGATCTCCTTCAGCAGCCGCCGCTCCGTGTGGCCGCCGCCCTCGATGCGGACGGCTCCCTGCTCCAGCCGGAGCGAAGTGGCAGGGCTGAGCACGTAGAGTGGACTGCGCAGTTCGCCCTCGGGCTGGCGCTCCATGAGCCGCACCGGCGGAGGACGCAGCCGCTTGACCTTGCCGCCTTCGAGCAGGAGTTGCTCGATCTCTTCGATGGGGAGCGAGGCCAGCCAGGAGCGCGGCGGGATGCGCGTGGCGGCGTCGGGCGTCCCGGCCTCGCCATGCGAGGCGTCGAGCACGACCGAACGGCAGAAGAGGTAGCCGAGATAGGTCAGCCCCTGATCGAGCGAACGGATGGAGGTCTTTTCCTCACTGAGCTGAAGCTCGAGCTCCGCCAGCGCGTTGCGCGCGGCATCCCGGGCCGCCTCGGCTGCCTCGATGGTGCGGCAGAGGATGACGAAGTCGTCGGCATAGCGGACGAGCCGGAATCCCTGTTCCAGCAGTTTCTCATCGAATACGTCGAGGTAGAGGTTCGCCAGCAGAGGCGAGATCGGTGCCCCTTGCGGCAGCCCCTGGGCGCGCTCGATGGTTTGTCCGTCGAAGACGACCGGCGCGGTGATCCACGGCTGCACCAACGCATCGACCGGATCGAGCGGGAACCACGCCCGCAGCATCGAGAGCATCCGCTCCCAGTCGACGGAGTCGAAGAACGATTCGATGTCGGCGTCGAGGACGTAGGTGTACCCCTCGCGGTAGGCCTGCTGGATTGCGCGGGCGGCACCGGCGCGGGAGAGCCCTTTGCGGTAGGCCCACGAGCAGTCTTCGAGCAGGGTGTCGATGGCCGGCGCCAGCACCTGGACCGCGGCCCGCTGGGCGATGCGGTCGCGCAGATTGGGGACCGCCAGGGGCCGGACCTTTTCTCCTTCCTTTTGATGGAGGAATCCGCTGAGCGAACCGCTGCGGTAGGTGCCGCTCTTCAGCTCGCGCCGCAGGCTGGTGAGCTCGATCTGTTCCTCCGATCCCGCTTCATCCAGAACGTGTTTGGCGGCGCCTGCGAGGTTGTTCTCTTCGGCGACCTCGGAGAGGAAGGAGACGCTGGGCTGGAAATCGGCGAAAGGAGGACCGCCGTCCACGCGCCAGGCACCGAGGCCGTAGTGCGTCTGCTCGCCGAGATGGAGGAACTGGCCGAGGGCGAGAAGGTCCGCCCATTGCGGATCGACCGGGCCGAGGTCGATTCCGCCAACGGCGCCGCCGAGGTCGTCGAGCTTGCTGCGGCGGCGCTCGCGGGGAACGGGCGCGCTGCCGATGGGGGTGCGGCTGAGGTCGAGCCACGACAAACGGAGTGCGCCGCCGTCGGTGGCCGGCGGCAACGGCGGACGGCCGGCAGCGTCTTTCGGCCAGGCGCCGGTTTCGAGCTTCCGAAGACGCGACCAGAGCCGGTCAAGGAAGTGCGCCGCGGCAAACCAGTCGCCGTCCATCCACTCCTGGCCGTTGCGGACGGCGTACTTGGGCCGCGAGAGACGGAGCGGCGAGATGAGGCGGAGGCGAACCGAGGGGGTGCCGCGGATGGCGCCGGCGATCTCGCGGAGTCCGGGCTGCGGGAGGTTGCGGGCGGCTGTGACCTCGAAGGAGCCGAGTCCGGAGCATGCCAGGTGGCCGAGGCGGGCAAGGTTCTCCGCGATGCGGCCGGCGTGCTCGCGCGAGGGACCTGCCAGCGTCACGCCGAGGTTGAATGTCGCGCCGGAGTCGAAGGCCACCCGGCCGGCCTCACAATCGAAGCCGGCGATGCCACGCATCCCTTCAGGATCAGCGTCGCCCTGAACGGCATCTCGGCGGCGGCGGTCGTCGGCGCCGAGAGCGAGCAGGCCGTGGACGATGAAGCCATGATGGAAGTGGAGGCGGAGAGGCTGATGAAGACGGAGCGTGAAGATGAGGCGGTCGAAGGGGATATCGATCATGGGCCGGTCACTTTCGTTTCGGCCTTCCCTGATGACGGGTGCGGAAGAACGTCCATCGAATGACTCGGGCCAATCCGAAGAGGAGCAGCGCGCTGACGGCCACCGTGAGTATGAGGAGCAGCCACTCGCCCGCCGTCCCGATCGTGCCGCGTCCCAGCGGCCATTCGACAGCCGTGAACTTCAACATGTTCATCGAAAGAAAGGTCATGGCCAGCGCAACGGCAAGGCCGAAACCGCCGGCGAGGGACATGACGGTCGTCGTTTGCATCTGTTGCCGGGTATCCAGCAGTTCGAAATAGTCGTGGGTACTGTTGATCTCCTGCTGCACTTCCTTGAAGAGGTCGTCGATGTCGAGGCCGGTCCGGGCGCACGAATAGAGCTCGATGCCCTGCTGCTGATTGGAGACGAGCGGGAACTGGTAGAGATTCGTAAAGAGTGCAAAGTCGCGCCGGAGCCGGTCGAATTCACTGCGCCAGACGTTGTCGGCCTTCCGGTTGCCGGCGCCGCCGTCGCGGGCTTTCGCGGAGATCGCGCTGAGCGCTTCACTGAACCGGAACGTGGTGACCCGGACATAGAGCAACAGCAGCGTCTGATCGAAATACATGTCGGCGAAATGGCGGACGAGCGGCGGATTCACGCTCGGTGCGGCCAGCATGGCACCGCTGTGCGTGGTGAAACCGTAGACGGTGCCGGATTCCTCCCACCGTTTCTGCGACCGCTCGCGCGCCCATTCCGTCTCGAACTCGCGCGTGCTGTTGCTGGCCTCCGGGGTTGGACCCGGCATGTCTACGTTCAACAGCTTTACCCAATGGCCAAGGGCTTCCGCCGGTGCGGCCTTGGCGTCGAACGCAAGGCGCAGCGTGTTGAGGCCCTTGTCGAGAATGGCGCAGGTCCAGACGTAGGTCCGGTTGTCGGCGTAGGTGACCCAGCTATTGCGCGGGCCGGTGTCGCCGAGTGCCTCCTTGAACATCCGGGCCGGATGGGCTGCGTCCTGACTCGCCTCCTTCCCCCACTTCCGCGGAAAAAGCTCGAACGCCCTATCGCCATCGACGATCGGTAGGTCGAGCATCGCCGCCCATCGTTCGTGGTAGGCGGAGTTGCCGCTCAGGCAGGCGGCGAGATTACCAAGAGCCGGCGCGAGCTGGTGTTCGTAATACGGCCGGCGCCAGTATCGAAACAGCTCGTTGAGCCGGAGCAGATCGTCGAAGCGCGGCGCGGCGAAGTGCCCGTTCTCTTCAATGCTCGCAGGATCAGTGAAGTGAAGATCGAAGAGCAGGAAACCGGTGCGCAACAGATCGGCGTCTATCTCGCCGGGCGTTTCGGGGGCGGAGTACTCAAAGAGAACTATCCGGAGATCCGCGCGGGTGACCTTCACCTTGCGCGTGGGATCGCCACAGGAAGGAATCCAAAAGGATTCCGACGGGCCGGTGAACTTGAACCATGAGGCACGGCGGAACAGTACGCCGGCGGTCTCCAGCGTCAGGTAGTGGAGGCGTTCATAGACGCGGCCGGTTTTCTCGTCGAGCGATACGTCCTTCTCGAACCATTGTCCGCCGGCGGGTTTCTCCACCCGCTTCAAGCGGTATTTGAATGGGAGGACGAAGCGGGAAAACGTCGCGCCCCCTTCTTTCGTCTCGGGATCGCCGGCGACGACAAACAGGAGCAGGAACTTCCTCACGTCCGGGACTGGATCGCCGTGGCCCCAGAAACCTCTCTCGGGAAGAGCGCCGCCTGTCCATCCACCCGGAAAGCACCCGTCGAGCATCGCCACGATCCATCCTTCGCCCGAGAAGTTGATTTCGGCCGGCCGCGGCTCAGTCGGGGCTTGACTGATCACAAGGATGTTTTGTTCAGGGCCGTTGGCGACGGCGAGGCGATCGGTCACGGGTGAAATTCGATTGTGCGGCAGGCGAACGATGGTGAGTTTCCCGTCCCAGATCGTCTCCGCGGAAGCGATGGCCTGTTCCGCGCCGGTCTCGTCATCGGCGGTGATCCCCTGCGCTTTGCGGTCCGCCGCGCGAATGCTGGCGATCTCCTGGTCCGTGAGGCCGAGAGCGCGCAACTCGGGGATCCAGCCACGGTCGTTGGCCGCCACACGCTCGAACCATGCTGTCCAGCGATCGGCGGGAAGTTGCAACAGCGCAAAGATCTGATGGAGTGACGTAGGCGCGCTGCCTCCTCCTCGGGGACCATGGTGATCGATGTGGATGGCGCCATCGCCAAGGCCGAGGTCGTCCTCCAGCTCGACCAATACGGGTGTCCTGCCGGCCGCAAGGGCGCGCTCGATCTGCTCGCGATACGCCGATACCTTCGCTCCCCACGGGAGCTGCCCATCGTGCAGATCTTCCGGCGCGATTCCGCTGGCGAGCAACAGCTCGTGGATCGTCGCCATCTCCAGGTCGCGGCCACCGAGAAAGAAGGAGAGAGGATCAGCCATTGGAGCGAGGATAGCGCGGTCTTGGTTTTTCAGCTCGACGGGCACTAGCCACTCGGTCAAGTCTCAGCTCAGAGCTTGAAGAGAGGGGCGTCGAAGTCGCTGGCGATCCGGATGCGGCCGCGCATGCGTCCAGCCTGACGAACGACGGCTTCGTTCATTTCCTCGACACTCACGCTATGCCGGCGACGGCGCTTCAACAACTCACGCAGCTCACGCACGTCGAGACTGGCATTGCGGACGACGACATCGCCGTTTCCCGTGATCACGAAGTCAATCTGATCGCCGGCGTCGAGGTGCAGACGATCCATCAGCGACTCGATCTTCTCGCGCCCCCACAGCTTGGCGATGCTCTCGCTCGCGCCCGGCGCCGGCAGCGTCAGCTCTTTCGTCCACGGCTCGTTGCCGATGCTGCCGGGCCGTGAAGCCGGAAGTCAGCATGACGGTCTCCGACTTCACGGCCGGGCTTACGACGTAGACACCAGGCGTCGACGTCTTCAGCAGCAGGCCGGCGCGGTCGTTCTTATCCAGCGTCGTCGTCTCCTGTCCCTGCGCTACGAACGGCAGGAAGAACAGCAGCGAGAGCAGCAGGACCATCCATCGCTCCAGGGTGTAGTCGCGGGGCTTGTATTCGGTGTCTGTGATGTCGTTGGTCTCCATCGTCGTCTCCTTCGATCTTCGATGGGATCAATAGAAGTCCGCGATGTGACGTGGCCAGTGTCCAAAGGAGGAGAACCGGCGGCAGGATTGTGGCGGGATTGTGGCGAGGGCGGGCGCGGCGCGGCGACACCGTACAATGCCGCTCAAATGCGAATCCTGACGGTTCCGCCGAGCGTAGCGAGGGAGAACCGTCAGGATCTCCGGTGGAATCGCGGCAACCTCGCTGAAACCACCGTGCGGTTCGCGCAACCGCCGTTTCATGCGCAACTGAAGGGCGGGCTGACCGGAGATGCTGCCCGGTTCGCTACGCTCACTGGCAGCATAGGACTTCAGGGCACGCTGAGCGTAGCGAGGGAGAACCGTCAGGATCTCCGGTGGCATCGCGGCAACCTCGCTGCAACCACCGTGCGGTTCGCGCAACCGCCGTTTCATGCGCAACTGAAGGGCGGGCTGACCGGAGATGCTGCCCGGTTCGCTGCGCTCACTGGCAGCATAGGACTTCAGGGCACGCTGAGCGAAGCGAAGGAGAACCGTCAGGATCTCCGGTGGAATCGCGGCAACCTCGCTGCAACCACCGTGCGGTTTCGCGCAACCGTCATTCCATGCGCAACTGCAGGGCGGCGCCACCGGAGATGCTGCCTTCTCGCTGCGCTCACTGGCAGCATAGGACTTCAGGGCACGCTGCGCTCACTGGCAGCATAGGGACTTTCAGATCATGCGACAGACCATCGCAGTCGTCGACGACGAAGAGACGATCCGCGAGACGGTCGCCTTCGCTCTGCGCCGCGACGGCTATGACGTCGTCACCTTCTCGGACGGGGCCGCGGCGTGGGACGTCGTCAAAGACAGGCTTCCGTCGCTGGCCATCCTCGATATCACCATGCCGCGCATGGACGGCCTCGAGCTCTGCCGCCGCCTGCGGGCGCGCAGCGACACCCTCCCGATCATTTTCCTCACCTCGCGCGACGAGGAGCTCGACCGCGTCCTCGGCCTGGAGCTCGGCGCGGACGACTATCTCTGCAAGCCGTTCTCGATGCGCGAGCTGGCCGCGCGGGTGAAGGTTCTCTTCCGCCGCCTCTCCTTCATCGAGAACCCGGCCGCACAGCAACAGGAAGCACCGCTGCGCTGCGGTCCCCTCTCCCTCGACCTGCAACGCTACATGGCCACGTGGAACGACACGCGCGTCGACCTCACCGTCACCGAGTTCATGATGCTGCACGCCCTCGTCCGCCATCCCGGCCACGTGAAATCGCGCAAGCAGCTCACGAAAGAAGGCTACCCGAACGATACGTACGTGAGCGACCGCACCATCGACACGCACATCAAACGGCTTCGGCGCAAATTCGAGGACGCCGATCCATCATTCGCCGCGATCGAGACGGTGTACGGAGTGGGTTACCGATGGCTGGCGTGAGCACTCGGCTTACCAAACGCCTCCGCCGCTTCCTCTCCCGCATCGCCTTCCGCCTGATGGCGTTCAACCTCCTGCTCGTGTTCCTGCCTGTAGCCGGCATCCTCTACCTCGGGTCGTACGAGCAGCGCCTCCTCGGATCGCAGCGCCGCGCCTTGCAGGAAGAAGCGCGCCTGCTCGCCGCCGCCGTCGCCTCGGCCCAAGTGCCCGGGCGAAGCGCGCAGGAGATCCTGCTGGCACGCCACCGGCTGCGCGGCAATACGCCCGATCCGATCCGGCTGCGGGTGATCTCGCCGGTCGGCACCATCATCGCCGACTCCCACGCCTTCAGCGGACCGCCGCCGCCGCAACGCGCCAACCGCGCCAAGCGCAACATCCTCTATCGCGCCGGCGCGGCCCTGCTTCGTCCGCTGCACCTCTCGCGGACCACCGAGCAGCCGCTCGCCGCAGGCGACTATTACGAGAGCTCGAAACGCCTGTTTGGGACGGAGATTCGGAGCGCGTTACAAGGCGAATCGGGCGCCGTCGAGCGCATCTCGCCCGACCGCCGCTCGGTCACCGTCTACGTCGCTGAGCCGATCCGCGTCGGCGACAACGTCATCGGCGCCACGCTGGCATCGCAGAGCACCTTCCCGATCCTGCAGGATCTCTACACCGTCCGCCTGGGCATCCTGCGAATCTTCATCATCTCGGTGATCGTGGCCATCATCATCAGCCTGCTCGTGGCCACGACGATCGTCCGTCCCCTGCGCCAACTGCGGCTTGAAGCCGCCTCCATCCTCGACCGCCGCGGACGACTGCGCGGACGCTTCCGGGGTTCGCTCAAGCATGACGAGATCGGCGACCTCTCCCGCGCCCTCGAGCGCCTCACGCGGCGCCTCGACGAGCACGTCCGCTTCATCGAATCGTTCGCCGCCGACGTCTCGCACGAATTCAAGAACCCGCTGGCCTCGATCCGCACCGCCACCGAAATGCTCGCCGAAGTCGACGAGCCCGAGCAGCGCAAGCGGTTTCTACGCATGGTCGAGCTGGAGATCGCCCGGATGGAGTCGCTCCTCTCCGGCGTCCGCGAGATCACGCTGATCGACGCCCAGCTCATTACCGAGCAACGAACCCGCGTCGATGTCCGCGCCCTGCTGGAACGAATCGTCGACGGCTTCCGCCTCCGCGAGCGCGCCAACGTCTCGATCGTCCTTAACACACCGCCGGAGCCGTGCGAGGTGAACGCCTCCGAGGATCGCCTGATCCAGGTCTTCGTCAACGTCCTCGAAAACGCCATCAGCTTCTCCCCGCCCGGCGGCGTCGTAACGATCACCCTGTCGCGCGATGCCTCTACGATCGTCACCACGATCGCCGATCAGGGACACGGAATCCCGGAGCCGGACATGCCCCGCGTCTTCGACCGCTTCTTCACCCACCGGCCGGAGGGTACGCGCCCTCGCGCCTCACACACCGGGCTCGGGCTGGCGATCGTGAAAGCGATCGTCGATGGGTATGGGGGGGCCATCACGCCGTCGAACAACGCCATGGGTGGTGCGACGTTCGAGATTCATCTGCGTCCATCTGCGTAATCTGTGGACGCGGTTTTATCCGCAGATGACGCAGATAGGACGCAGATTAGGAACGATCTACACGTTCGGCGCGAAACATCGCCAAGCTCTCGGCTCACTCTTCCTTCATCATGTCGCACCCTCGGTTATTTGAACATTTGTGAACGCAGCCACTGCCATGTTTTCGTCAAAATTAAAGAATTCGATCGAGTGGTATTGCTTTCCTTCTTACCGTGACATATGTTGTTCTGGTCTGTTGCAACTACAGCAGGGTCAAATCCGTAAGAGAGCGGGTTATGCAACGTGAGGGCGACAACGGAAGGACTGTCCGCTCAAGTCCGCTCATGGCACGCGCACTGAAAATCATCACGGAGACCGACGGAGACCATGGAAACGTTGGTCACCGCAGAGGACAGAAGTAATAGAACCATCGGGTCGACGACTACGGTCATCGCGGAAGTCGAAGCTCGTGGCGACGCAGTTCTAACGCACGATTGGAGGCAATATGGATCTCGACGGCGATAAAGGGAAAACCGTTCTGGCGATGCTCCTGGCCCGAGCATGGAGAGACCCGGCGTGGAAACGGCAGTTTCTCTCTGATCCGAAAGCCGCCCTGGCGAAAGAGGGCATCCGAATTCCGGCGCACATCACGCTCAAGGTCGTCGAAGACTCACCGCATGTGAAGTACCTCGGCCTGACGCGGGACCTTTCTCCGCGGAAAGACGCCAACAGATTCGTTGCCCTCTTTGACCTGCTCACTCCGATTCCCGAAGGGACGGAGTTGCGGCTGGTCCAGAGCACGGACAAAGTTCGTTACATCGTTATCCCCCGGCCACCGGCCTCGGTCAATTTGCAAAAGGCCAGCGATGAAGAGCTGATGAAGTTAACCGCAGACGATGGCGTGGAGGCAACGTTCCATGACACCACGCAATCAGTCGAAGCAGAAACGACCGAAGCGGCAGTGACGGAGACGACTGAAGCACAGGACGCAGAGACGACCACGACCGTCGTTGCCGAAGCCGAGCTCGTAGCCACCTAACGGCGAGTGGCCGGGTGGCTGCGCTCACTGTGAGAACGTCAGAAGGAGGTTGCGATGGCGAAGACTCCACCGGAAGGAGATCGTTGGCGCACGATCGTGGCAATGATCCTCAGCCGCGCCGCGGGTGACGAAACACAGATGAAACGCCTCCGCGAGAGCCCGAATGAAGTCCTCACTGCGGAGGGCGTGACGGTGCCGCCGGGAATCGAGATCCGCGTCGTGCGCAATACGCCGGCGGCGCATTATCTCGACCTCGCCGCGCCCGGCGCTGGCGAGGCCATCCGGCGCGTGCTGCCCCGCAAAAGCGGGGAAGAGCTGCGCCTGGTGCGCAGTACGGCAAAGGAGAGATACCTGATCGTGCCGGCGCACAGAGCTCCTTCCAGCCAGGGCGGACAGCTGCCAGAGGACGCAGTAGTGGCCACCTCCACTGCCGAGACGACTTCCGAGCAACTCGAGATCACCACCGTGATCGACTCGTTCCAAGTCGTCGTCTCGTCGATCGAACAGGAGAGCCTGATCCAAATCGTCATCGACGGGGCCGTCGCATTGGAAAGCGTGTCGGGATAGCAGGGAGAAAACATGAGCGCAGCCGTTGAAGCCGGTGTGCAGCACATTCCTTCACTGTTCGGCGATCTCAATACGGTGCCGCAGGATCACGTTCGTGATGTGGCCGAGATCAAGCGTTTTCTGGAACGCTGGACCATGGATCCCTCGTTCCGCCAGGCGTATGAGGCCAACCCTGCGGCGACCATCGCCGGCCTTGGTCTCAGCTTGCGCATCGAGGAGATCACGCCGTTCATCGACGACGACGAGGCGCGGGCGCTGACGGAGGCGATCAAAGCCGGCACCGACGGTCACTATCCGTTGTCGGTTCGCCGCTACCGGGCGTTCTACCGCGAGAAACGGCAGCACCGGCGGGTCATCCGCCGCAATGCACAGTCATCGAATCCGCACATCGCTGCCTGGCGTTCCCGGCAAATCCAGCGCTGCATAGGACAGCTTGGCATGAACAAGGCCGACGCTCTCGTGCACGCCCCGGCCGCGTTCGAGCTGGCCCGCGGTTGTTCTGTCGGCTGCTGGTTCTGCGGCGTGTCGGCGCCGCGTCTGGAACTGACCTTTCACTACGACGACGCGACATCCCGGCTATGGCGCGGATCGCTCCAGGTCATGCGCGACGTCATGGGAGATTGCATCAAGCACGGGTTTCTCTATTGGGCCACGGATCCCCTCGACAATCCCGACTATGAGCACTTCCTGGCCGACTTCCACGAGGTAACAGGTCGTTGTCCGCAGACCACCACCGCGATGGGTGCGCGCGACATCGAGCGAACCCGACGCCTCCTGCGGCTCGCCTCGTCGATGGACTCGGAGATCGATCGCTTCTCCATCATCACCTTGCGGATGCTTCACCAACTCCACGAGGGCTTTGCGCCGGAAGAACTCGTCCGCGTCGAATGCGTCCCCCAGAACCGCGAATCGGCCGACCGCTACCGGAAAGCCAACGCAGGACGGGCGCGCCAGTACGCGACGCGGCGCGCCAAGGAAATGATGCCGGAGGAAACCAGCTCCACGATCGCGTGTGTCTCCGGATTCCTCTTTAACATGGTCGATCGTCAGGTTTGCCTGGTCACGCCGTGCAATGGCAGCGATCGCTGGCCGCTCGGCTTCTGGACATACGACGAAGGGCACTTCGACTCGCCCGAAGAGCTGCGGGAACTGATTGAAGGGATGGTGGAACGGCACATGCCGATCCACCTCGGATGCGACGACGTAGTCCGCTGCCGGCCCGACATCAATGTCGAAATCGCCGGCGGGACGGACTTGGTCTTCCGGACGAAGTGGATCCGCACCACCTTCCGCAATGTTCCCGCCTTGGAACAGCTCGTACCTATGATGCAGGAGGGGACGTGGACTGCCGGTGAAATGGCATTGACGCGCGAAAACGAGAGCGGCGTTCCCATGGAGCAGACGTTCCTCCTGCTCACTGACATTTTCAATCGCGGCATGCTCGACGAAGAACCGAGGCCCGCATCCGCAATCGTGGAGCGCGAGGCAGCCGCCGTATGACCGTGTCACCTGAGATGTCTGGCCGGCCCGGTGGCGCCCGGGTCGATGTCTGTCTGGTCAATATGCCGTACGCGTCGCTGCCGCGCGCCTCGATCGCGTTGTCCTTGCTCAAAGCCATCCTGGAGGGCGAAGGCATCCGCACGCGCGTGCTGTATCCAAACCTCTGGTTCGCCGAACGTGTCGGCATCAGCTTGTATCACCTGTGCTCCCATCAGAGTCCCACCGAGTTTCTGGCAGGGGAGTGGACGTTCGCCGGTGCCGCATTCCCCGATGCGCGCCGGCGCGACGAGGAGTATCTCCGCTGGATAGCGCGCTCCTATCGGCGCATCTATCCCGGCGGCATCGAGCAGCGGGAGCGCTTAGTCGACGATCTGCAGCGTCTCCGCTCCGAGTCGACGGCGTTCATCGCCGAGGTGGCGCGGCGCATCCTCGCTACCGGAGCGCGGATCGTTGGGTGCACCTCGACGTTCGAGCAGCACGTGGCCTCGCTGGCGCTGCTGCGGCGCATTCGCGAGCTCGATCCTTCCGTAACGACGATGCTGGGAGGCGCGAATTGCGAGGCGGAGATGGGAGAGACCACGCATAGGTACTTTCCCTGGGTCGACTACGTCGTTTCGGGCGAAGCCGACGGGATCATCGCCGATCTCTGCCGCAACGTCCTCGCGAGCGGGCGTGACGTGCCGATCGATCGCCTTCCCAGCGGCGTTCTCGGTCCGGCGCACCGCGTCGCCGCGGCTCTGGGCGAAGCAAGACCGACCCTGCCGCGGGCGATGTTCAGCAATCTTGACGATCTTCCGTATCCGGATCTCGACGACTACTTCGAGACCCTGCGCGCAAGCGCAGTGAGCGTCGCCGTCACGCCCGGTCTGCCGCTGGAGACGTCGCGTGGCTGCTGGTGGGGGGCCGTTCATCACTGTACGTTCTGCGGGTTGAACGGCAGCAGCATGGCGTATCGCTCGAAGTCGCCGGGCCGGGTGATCGAAGAAATCCGAGCGATGGAGACGCGCTACGGCACCTCGAAATTCGAGACCGTCGACAACATCCTCGACGTCAGCTACTTCAAATCCATGTTGCCGCGCCTGGCCGAGGATGGGCGGGAGCGGGAGATCTTCTACGAGGTCAAGGCCAACCTCTCACGCGCGCAGGTGGAGTTGATGCGGCGCGCCGGCATCCGCTGGCTGCAACCCGGCATCGAAAGCCTGCACAGCGATGTGCTCCGCCTCATGGACAAAGGCGTCCATGGTTGGCAGAACGTCCAGCTGCTGAAGTGGGCGCGCGAGTTTGGAATCCGGATGTCGTGGGCTGTCCTCTGGGGCTTCCCGGGCGAAAAGGACGATTGGTATGCGCTGATGGCGCGCTGGTTTCCGCCGCTGGAGCATCTACAGGCGCCGAGCGGTCTGACCCGGCTGCGCTTCGACCGCTTCAGCGTCTATCACACGAAGGCGAGGCAACTAGGCCTGATGCTTCATCCCACCTCCTCGATGCGTTTCGCCTATCCGCTTGCCGATGAAGCGCTGGCGAATCTCGCCTATTTTTTTCGCGCCGAAGGAGGCCCGGACGCCTTCGGCGATGGACCGGAAGCAGGCACGATTCTGAATGGCCGCCCCGGCGTCGCGGCAGTGCTGAATGGCGTCCGGCAATGGCGTTCGCAGTTCTACCGGTATCTCCGGCCGATCCTTTCCATCGAGGACGATGGGGAGACGGCGGAAGTCGTCGACACTCGCACGTGCGCGGCGGAGTTTCGCGTGCGGCTGCGGGGCCTGGAGCGCGCGCTGCTCCTGGCCAGCGATCGCGCTCCCGTCGAGACGCAACTTCCGGCGATCGTCGCTGAAGAATTCGCCATCTCCGCCGGCGCCTCGGCCATCGACGCGGCATTGCACGAGATCGTGGAGCGCCGAAAGCTGATGCTGCGAATCGATCGCCGCGTCGTCGCTCTTCCCGTTCACGGCGCGATCCCGTCGCTCCCGGAGCGTTCCGAATTCCCCGGCGGCTACGTCATCGACATACCGCTGCACAGCGAAGCGTCCGTGATGGCCGGAGAGAGCCGATGAACGACGTCGAGCTCGTGTACATGCCTTACGGCGCTCTCGAGCGCCCATCACTGGCGCTGAGCTTGTTGAAGGTGTCGCTTGTCGAACAGGGCATCAGTTGCGCGCTGCGCTACGCCACATTCGGCTTCGCGGAGGAGATCGGCGCGGTCCAGTACGCCGACATGGTTTGGTTACGCAGCGAGATGGTCGGCGAGTGGACGTTCGCCGGCGCTGCCTTCCCGGACTTTCACCCGGACCACGAGGACTATCTCTCGCGCGTGCTCTCCACGTACGCGCCTGATGGCGGCGAGGCCGCGGAACGGATCACCGATCTTCTATGGAGTTTCCGGCGGAAGGCGGAGGCCTATGTCGCACGCGTAGCCCGGGAGGTCGTGGCAGGGCATCCGAGAATCGTGGCCTGTTCCTCCACGTTCAACCAGCACACCGCGGTCCTGGCCCTGACTCGCCGCGTCAAAGAGCTTGATCCCCGCATCACGACGATCCTCGGCGGTGGCAATTGCGAAGGCGAGATGGGGCTGTCGACGGCGCGCTTTTTTCCCTGGGTCGACTTCGTCGTCTCCGGCGAGGCAGAAGACATTTTTGCTCCCCTTTGCCGCACCATTCTCGATAATGGACGCGAGTCGGCCGAGAGAGAGCTTCCATTCGCCGTCTTCGGTGCTCCGCATCGCCAGAACAGCGGCGTGTGGCCGAAGACGAGCGCGGTGCCGCGCGCGGTGATCGACAATCTCGACTCCTCACCGACGCCCGATTTCGACGACTACTTCGCAGCCTACGCGAGATTCGGTCGCCGCGACCTGGTCACACCCGGACTGCTGTATGAGAGCTCACGCGGCTGCTGGTGGGGGATGATCAGCCACTGCACGTTCTGCGGTCTCAACGGCGGCAGCATGGCTCACAAGTCGAAATCGGCTGACCGCGTCGTCGCCGAGTTGACGACCCTGGCCGGCCGCTACGGCGTACGGCGCTTTCTGGTCGTCGACAACATTCTTGATCTCTCCTACTTCCACAGCGTCCTGCCGCGGCTGGCCGACATTCCGGAGAAGCTGACGCTCTTCTACGAGATCAAAGCGAACGTCACGTACGACCAGGTTCGCGCGCTCGCCGCCGCCGGCGTGCTCTGGCTGCAGCCGGGAATCGAAAGTCTTCACGACGACGCGCTGAAGCTGATGAAGAAGGGGACGCAGAGCTGGATCAACGTCCAGCTCCTGAAGTGGACACGCGAGCTCGGCATTTCCACCGGATGGAACGTTCTTTGCGGATTCCCCGGCGAGGAGGACGGTTGGTACGCAGAGATGGCGGAGCTGGTGCCGCTCATCGAGCACCTGGAACCGTCGACTGAATTGCGTCCCATCCGCTTCGATCGCTTCAGCCCTTATCACGACCGGCCGGAAGAAATGGGCGTGACGCTGCAGCCGGCTTGGCCGTACGCGTACATTTACCCGCTGGCGAAAGAACAGTTGGCGCGCCTCGTCTACGGATTCGAAGCGGTGGACAGGCCGCCGCAGTTTACGAATCCGCTACGCATCTCCGGCAACGAGCACTTCCCGTCACTCGGCGGCCCCGGACGCGACCTCCTGCAGTTGCGTATTCGGGATTGGCAGCGCGCTTTTCTGGCGAAGCTGCCTCCGCTGCTCTGCATGACCGAGAGCGAGGACGGTCGCGTGCAGATCTTCGATACACGCTCGATCGCACCGCAGCGCAACGTGACGCTCGATGCGGTAGCCGCGCGCGTCTATTCGATGTGCCACTCCGCTCTGCCGCTCGACACGATCGTTCGCGACGCGGCAACGGCATCTCCGGAGGAAGTCGTCACAGCGATCGGCGACCTGGTCGAGCGCAAACTGATGGCGCGATTCGGGAACAGATACCTCGCTCTCGCGTTGCGCGGCAACGTACCGTCACTACCGCACAGCCACCGTGACGGCTTTCCCGGCGGCTGGGTATCGCGCCCGCGTGCCCGCCGCAGAGCCGCTACTCCTCATCCCACGACGGCGGTGGCCTCCTCCCAGCTTCTCGCAGCCATACGAAGCGTGACCTTCGACGAGTCCCTGCAGCTTGATTCCGGCCGCGTGATCGAGAAACCGGTTCTGGCGTTCGAAACGTACGGAACGCTCTCCCCGTCGCGCCACAATGCGATCCTGCTCTGCCACCCACTCACGAAGGGCGCGCACGCGGGCGGCGGCGGCGGTTGGTGGGAACCGGCGATCGGCCCCGGGCGCATGTTCGACACGTCGCGTTACTTCGTGATCTGCGTGAGCGCGATCGGCGGCAGCGGCGGCAGCAGCGGAGCCTCTTCGATAAACCCCGCGACAGGCGAGCGCTACGCAATGCGCTTTCCCGTCGTCACCGTTGCCGACATGGCTCGAGCGCAGAAGCGGCTGCTCGATCATCTCGGCATCGCCCGCCTACATGCCGTCGCCGGTGGTTGCCTCGGCGGGCAGCAGGCGCTCGAGCTGGCGATTCGGGAACCGGATCTCTGCGCGCACGCGATCATCATCGCTACGACGCCGGCGACGTCGGCGCACACGATAGCAATCTTCGACGTCATGCAGCGACTGATCCGCAATGATCCCGACTGGCGGGGCGGCGACTACTACGACGGTACATTCCCGGCACGCGGCATGGGTCATGCCCTCGCCGCGGCGGTGCCGCTCTGGATGACGCGCGCACTTATGGAAGAGCGTTTTGGCCGGCGGCACGTCCGCCAGCTCGCCTATGACTTCGCTCCTCTCTTCGAAGTCGAGATGCATCTCGAGCGCATTGCCTCACAGCAGGAGAGGCGACTCGATCCCAACGCCCTGCTCTACCTCATGCGGGCCATGCAGTACTTCGATCTCGAACAGGAGTTCGGCTCTCTCGATGCGGCCCTTTCCTGCGTGAGCGCACGGACGCTCTTCGTCAGTTACGATTCCGATTGGCGCTATCCCTCGTCGGAGGTCCAGCGCCTCCACGATGCGCTGACCGGCGCCGGCGGCGACTCGCGCCATGTGGTCCTTTCTAGCAGCCAAGGTCACGGCGCGTTTCTCGTCGACGTCGACAACTGCGCAGCTGCGGTCGAGGAGCTCTTCACGACCGCAGCGCTACCGATGATTGCCAATGGTTGACGCAATGCCCGCTGCGCGTCAATCCGAGAGAAAGCGGTCGATCGTCAGCACGGTGTGACCCACGGACGCCGCGCCCAGATCGCGATGCGCGACCGAGCGGAGTCCCGCAGCGCGCGCGGCCGCGGCAAAGACCTCGGGCTCGACCGGGTATTGACACGAGTAGCCATGCGTGGCGTCGAGGACGGTGGCGATCGTCCTGCCAAGGCGCTCGACGGCAACGGCGGGAGAAACCGTGTGTGCTTCGATCACGACCATGCCGTGGTGCCGGGCGACATCACGCCAAGCGGCGAGGTGCTCCACTAGATTCGAAGAGACGGCGGCGCTCGGAATGACATCGCCGTCCGGCGTGGCATAAGCACCGGTGGGCTCGACGCCGAGCCGGAACAGCGATCGCTGCGGAATGTACCGCCGGTTGTGAATGACCGATTTACTGACGTGCAAAGCTTCAGACGCATTGACTCCGGCAGAAGCCAACACGGCGGCAAGCGTGCCTGGCTCGGAGATGTCGCCGTCGATCACGATGTGCTGCACGCCCAGAACCTCAAGAGCAGAGCGTGTCGACTCGCGCGCTACCGGACTCGGATCGACGCCTACGAAGACGATCTCCGGCCCACCGCGTGAACGCCACGCCTCTGCCACTGTTCGCAGCAGCGTGCCGTTTCCGCATCCCGTGTCGACGATCGTCGTCGGGACGTCGTCGCCGTCGAGCACGGGAAGGACGATGTCGAGAAAAGCCTGCCGACAGGTGGCATCGAACACAGCGCCGCTGAATCGGATGTCAAGCGCGCGATCGACGTGGCTCTCGCCACCACCGCTGTCGTACGCGCGCAACGCGGAAGGATCGCCGAAGAGTAACTCCCCGACACGGGCGAACGTCGCCAGGTATCCGGCCGGGTACCAAAGCTGCCGCGACATGGCCGCCGCGATCGCACCGACGCGGGTGACGCGCGTTTCGGCAACGAACCCACGCTCGCCCAGGATCTCGAGAACCTCGAGCGGCGCCTCGACCGACGCATCGACCGTTCGGGGCAGCACACCGGTCGCGGTCAGCCGCGCCAACAGCGGCGCCAAAATCATCCCGTCGAGATGCTGAAGAATCTGATGACGAACGATTGAAGGTAGGAGGCCCGTCGGCACGCCCCACGAATCACGCATAGCCGCATGCGCGCCGGCCAGATCGATGTCGTCGGATATCAGGAATGCCGTGGCCTTGCGGTATGCGTCGGCACAACGCACGGCTGCTCGGCCCCGACTGTTGATGATGTAGCGCGCCTCATACGTGCCGACTGCGCCGTCTACGTCAAGCCAACCCTGCAGCCTCATCAGCCTAAGTGCGACGTTGATAAAGCCGCTGTTGCCGCCGACCTCGGAGATGATGTCGCCGAGCGTGCACTCGCCGCGGCGGTCGAGTAGGGCGAGTGCGCCACGATCCGCGAGCGCTGCGATCGTCGAACCGATCGCCAGTCCGTCACCCCATCTGCAGATCGACTCCCAAAGCGCGGCACGGACATCCCTCTCCCTGGGTAAGGATGGCTCTACTGGACTGGGCGTAGCTCGGCAACGCTTCGGAGAGTCGCCAGAATGCGGGACGTCGTGCGACATGGCGGAACATAAGGGTAGCGGACGAGGGGAAGTTTGGGGAGGTGAGTATGGGGTGGCGGAGATATCTTGAAAAGAAAAAGGGCCCGAGAAACAGGCACTTACGCTGGATCACAGCGGCCCTCGCGCTCACTCGTCAGTTATTCGCATTCAGGATGGCGGAGCCGCAAAGAAAGGACCGAGGGTCTGACCCTCCGACGGCGTCCGTTGCCTTGTAAGCGGGATACGTGGTGAAGACCAGTGCGATAACCGACTTCGAATCAGCAGGTTGCGAAGATCGACGAGATCGCGATCTTTGTCTGGTAGATCGCGATCTCTGTCCGGTAGGTCGCGATCTCCGTTTGGTAGATCGCGATCTATGTTTGGTAGATCGCGATCTAAGTTTCGTAGATCGCGATCTAAGTTTCGTAGATCGCGATCTAAGTTTCGTAGATCGCGATCTATGTTTGGTAGATCACGATCTATGTTTGGTAGATCACGATCTAAGTTTCGTAGATCGCGACCTATGTTTCGTAGATCGCGACCTATTCCGGGTAGATCGCGACTTGGCAGTCCGAGCTCACGGCCTCCTGGAGTTTCGTGACGATCGATCTTCTCCGTCGTTCTCGAGCCTGATGCGGGAAACGAACGGTACGGCGTTCGGTCGAGATCAGCCTCGCCAGCGCCTCCCCCCCGCCCCCCTATACGTTCGGCGCGAAGATCGACAACGTCTCCGCGAGCTCCACCTTCGGCTGTCCTTGAACGCCCGCTGCCGCCACTCCCGGCGTGAGGCGATCTTTGACGAAGGTATCGAAGTGCTGCGGGGACTCCCACAGATCGAGGACGTGAAAGCCATCGCTACCCATCCAGGCCGTGTGGAACTTCCCACCGTCCGGCGGGTCTTCTTCCCATTTCACACTACGGCGCACCTCTTCGTACTTCTCCTTCGTCACCTCGGGCCAGTGCATCAGCATCACAGTCGCCATGATCTCTTCCTCCGAGCGAAACTACGTCGGAGCCGTCGGAGCGGATTTGCGCACCGTCTCGATGAACGCATCGACCTCCGCGTCCGTCGTGGCGCAGGCGGTAGCGAGGCGGTAGACGTCGGCGCCGAAGAGCTGCCAGTCGTAGAAATCGAAGCCGCGTGCTCGCAGCATCTCGGCGAGCGAAGGAGGGATGCGGACGAAGACGAAGTTCGATTCCACCGGCCGGACGATCTCCAGATGCGGACGGAGGCCCGCGGCCAGCCGCGCCGCCGCCGCATTGGCGCGGCGGGCGTTGCGGAGCCAGAGATCGTCGGTGAAATACGCATCGAGCTGCGCCGAAAGAAAGCGCATCTTCGACAGGCGATGCCCGCTCCGGTGCCAATGCGGCACGAGCGCCTCGGCGAGCTCCTTGCGAAAGACGACGATCACCTCTGCCGCCATCGCACCGTTTTTCGTCGCGCCGAAGGAGAGAATGTCGACACCGGCGCGCCACGTGAGCTCGGCCGGCGCACATCCGAGCGCCGCCACCGCGTTCGCGAACCGCGAACCGTCCATGTGCACGCGGGCGCCGTGCGCGCGGGCGGCATCGCAGAGCGCACGCACCTCGTCGACACCATAGAGTGTCCCGGCCTCGGTCGTCTGCGCGATGCTGAGGCAGGAGAACGTCTCGATCGCCTCCACATCGCCGACATTCAATTTGCCATTCGGACCAGGGAGAGGAATCAGCGCCGCACCGCCCGCGAAGAACTGCGCGGCTCCTAACTCCTCGAGCCGGATATGCGCCTCCTCGTGGCAGACGATCGAGCCCGATGACGGCGTCATCGCCGCGATCGACAGCGCATTCCCCGCCGTGCCGGTCAGGACCGGGAAGACCTCGAGATCGCACGCAAACAGCGCGCGGCATCGTTCGCGGACACGCGCGGTGATCTCGTCATCACCATACGACGACATCGTGCCGGCGTTCGCGCGCGCCAGCGCCTCGATGATCTCCGAGGAGCAGCCGTGCGTGTTATCGGAACGGAAATCCATGCCCGCGCATCATGCCTCAGCACGCCGAGGAATGAGCAGCATCGCCGCGCGAATCAGGGCGGCCCACGTCCCCACATTAATGATGATCAGCAGGACGACCACCGTCCCCTTCACCGGCCGCGGCAAGTCCGGAAAGTCCGCATACTTCGCCAGCACATCGACAGCGAGACTGGCCGGCCACCCCGGCCATGCCCACGATCCAAACCACGCCAGCAGCGTCATTCCGATGCCGAAAAGCGACGCGACGAACCCCCGGCTGACCTTGAGCACGCGAACAGTGTCGCATCCCCGAAAAAAACTCTGGACAAATCCGCCCGCGCGGCAGCATCGTCTCCTTTCAGGATCAGCTACCCAGGGTCAGCTACCAATGTCCAGGCGCCTCCTGACCGCGATCGCGGTGCTTTCGATGACCGCCCTCCTCGCGTTGCCCGCCGCGGGGCAACAGCGCGACGTCGCGGATGCCGTCCTCGGGCCGTTGCCGGTGCGCGACCAGTACCTTCTCAACAACGGCTTCTTCTTTTTCGAGCCCGAGAGCGCCCATGTGCTCGATGAGGACTCCTGGCTCGTCGACGTCCACACCGCCGATTCCAACACCTTCGCCAAGTCGCGCTGGATCAGCCACAACCTCGAGGGCGATACCGAACGCCGCAGCGGCGCGCAAACGCTCGCGCTCATCCGCGTTGACGACGGGACGACGGTCTTCCTCGTCGACGGCGAAATCCATCGAACGACGATCGCAGCGCATCGCGGCTTCGGAAACAACCTCGAGATGGCGATCTCCGTGCCGGTTGCAACAATCGGTGGCGGCTCCTCCGACTCATTCATCGAACACTTCCACTCCACTCTCCAGCTCGGCGACGATCAGCGGATCGCCCTGGAGCGCAATCACGAGACCGTTTTCCTGCACACGGACGCCCACACCTACCTTCGCGAGCACCCCGCCGGCAGTCACCTCGGCGACATCGCGCTCTCCGCGAAATACGAGCTGCCGGCGCTCGAGGATCCCAACCTCTCGTTGTCCGCGCAGGCCGCCATCGAGTTGCCGACCGGCAGCGCCCACGATCTCGACGGCTCCGGCTCTATCGATGGCGGCGTCCAACTGATGGCCACGCGCGACTTCGGCCGCACCCGCCTCCACGCCTCAGCCGGCCTTCTCGTGCTCGGCCCCAACGCCCCGCTCGGCCTCCGCTCGCAGTTCGTGATCACCGACTCCGTCGGCGTATCGACCTTCATCGCCGCACGCACCTCCGCGACCGTTCAGATCACCATCTCCCAGAGCCCCTTCCAAAAACTCGGAGCGCCTGAGCTGGCGCGCCGCTCCTACCAGATGACCGCCGGACTGCAACACGCCTTCGGCCAGAGCCTCACCGCCTACGTCGGCATCGTCGAGAACCTGATCACCTACCAGAACAGCGCCGATGCGGGTCTGGTGCTGGGGATCACGCGGCGATTCTGATTTGCCGGAGCGCTGGCGTCTCGCCGGCTGGCGTGGCGGCGTCTCGCCGCCACGAGTCCGCGCGAAGCGCCATCAACCCGATAACCGACAACGCGCGAAGCGCTACGTTCCACACGGCGTCGTCCCATACAACGGCACGACATTCACCGTCACATTCGGTCCATTCACGGTCACCGTGAGGTAGTGGTAGTACGCGCCGGCCTTCCCCTTCCCATTCTTGCATCCGCTCAGCGGGGCGCCGGCGCCGCCGGTCACGATGAACACCGGCTTTCCCTTGTTCGGCACGCTGCCGGTGAACGGACCGTTTGGATTCGACGGCGCCGGATCGACGTACAGCAGATGATCGTGCGAGGCGAAGACGAACGTCATCTTCGAATACTTCCCCTGATCGAGCAGATGGCGGAAGGCCTGCACCTGCTGTCCGTACGGTGACGTGTCGCCCTTCGGCGCACCGATCTGTGACCCGCCCTTGTCTTTGATGGGGCGATGCATGAAGCAGAAGACATGCGCCACGGTCGCGTCGGTAGCCAACTGGTCGAGCGTCGCCTGCAGCGCCGCCAGCTGCGCCTTGCCTACGTAGCCGTTGTAGTCGCATGCGCTGGACAGCGTCATGTCGAGCATGTCGTCGGTATTGACGATGACGAAGGCCGCGTTGCCGTAGCGGAACATACCGAACGGCGCCGACATGGCCTTCTGATACGAAACCATCATCGAGCCGCTGAAGTCGGGAAGCTCGGCGTTGTACGGATCGCTCTTCGTGCCACAGGCGATCAACGTCTGCACGACCATCTCGTGATTGCCGGGCGCGTTGAAGACCGCCACCGGCACCGGCTTGAACGCCGCCAGGAACTGCGCGTACTGCTGATCGATGCCGACATCCTGCTTGCCGTAGACCGAATCGCCGTCCCAGACCACGAATGCCGGCGGCGTGGCGGCCAGCCGCTGCACGATGTCGAGCAGCGGCTGCGTCAGCGGATCGCCACTCTTCGCCGGCCGGTTGTCCCCGGCCACGACGAAGGTGAAGCTCGTCGCCGAGCCCTGCTGCAGCGCCGGCGCTCCGGTCGGCAACTGGCTGATGGTGGGAAACGTCTGCGCGGACGCGGACACACCGATGGCGAGCAGAAGCACGGCGATACTTTTCTTCATGACCGAAGTGTCGCACGAAACCCCGCTTGCCCTCCACCGCACCCACCCCTATAATCCACCGCTCGGAATTCTCCTCCGGGAGCCCGCCGTTAGCAGCGATACTTTCCAACATCGTGGGGCTGTAGCTCAGTTGGGAGAGCGCCTGAATCGCACTCAGGAGGTCATCGGTTCGATCCCGTTCAGCTCCACCAAAATCAACTTCCCAACACTCGAGTAGTTCCGAAGAATGCGTAGATCCACCGCTATCGTAAGATAACCGGCAAGCGGATATGCATGCGGATACATTTTCTCCGCACGCGACCTCACCACCCTTCAGCGACCTGCCTCGCGCGCCGACGATGATCGCGCGAAGATGTTTCGCATTCTCGGATACCGAATCGCGCTCGCCGCTCGGCGTGCGTTCGCAGACCATCGCGAAGTGGGAGCGGTCGCCCGCCTGCGTCGACGCCACTTTCCCTTCGCGTTTGTCTCGTCGTGATCGTTCGATCGTTTTCTTCTCCGGCAGATGAGTGCGCAAAATTCCGGAGCAAGTCGGGAGCCATTACCGCGAGCCGGGAGGTCGGCGGTGGCCGTGGAGGCGAGCACAGGCGAAGCGGCTGACCAAAGCAAAAGGCAGAAAGCAGAGAGCAGAAATGCTTGCGCCGGACGCCCGTACACCGCCAGGTTTTCTTACTTGCAATGGATACGTCGCGTTTCGGTCATCACCTGACGGGTGACGCTCATCACGCGTCGTTGTGAGGCATCCTTAACTGCCGCTTTCGGCAGCGATAGTCGCTTGACAGCGTCAGCGAAGGGACCTACGTTAATACTTCCCATAGATTCCGCCTTTTGTTTTACGTGGCTGGTTTGATCGTCTCGGTCAGCCGCGGTAGCTTCACGCCTCCGGATTGGGAACGCTGCGCACGCAACGTTCACGCAAGCTCGAGACTCGCGTCGAGACTTTGCGGTCGCTTATCCCTGACGAAGGTCGTTTGGGCCGAAAGTCGCGCCCACCAAAGGGCCATCCGGTTTCCGTTTGTCCACGCAGTGGGGGTGGGAATCGGCCGCCGGACACGGATGAAGGAGTTGCCATGAACGGGAAAGAGCTCCAAGTACGCACCCGCCGGCCGGTTCCATCGATTCTATTGCTGGCCTTCATGCTGTCTTTGACGGGATTCGCCGAGCGGACGCTCGTTGCCGCCCCCTCGGCGGCCCCCCGGGTGAGGTTCGACCCTGGTCACGCACCTGACGTGCTACCGGACGTGCCACCACAGGTTCTCATCGGGGAGAACTTTACCTTCAAGGTGAGGTTCAAGAACGCCGCCCCAGCCGACATTGGCTATGGACCGTTCATCGATCTGGTCCTCGATGCCGGCGGCGCCAACATCACGAAGAACCCGCCCTGCGCCTGCGACGGGATGACGTTCGTGAAGGCGAACATGATCGATGTCAACGGCGGGCCCGTTCCGGTGGTGAGTTACCAGAGTGTAGCTCCCCCCTGTACGTCGTCGCTGCCGGTCTCGCCGAATCACCCGTTTCTTTCTTCCGCGGTCCAGCCGGTCCTGCTTTCCCCCGGTTCGCAGCTCGTCACGATCGAGCTCCCATTCGGAAGCTTCGATTCCAGCCAACCCGAGATCGTCGTCGAGATCACTGCCCATGTGAGCAAATTGGCGGACGCGAACCAGCCGGCTCGCCCGTTCAAGATTTACGCGCGCGGGGGCTTTCGCTACGGCCTGGACCCGCTCGACAACGGCTCAACGAGTGGCGATTGGCCCGTTCTGAGCGATGTCAAGATTCCCGGGAATCCACCGTCCACCTTACCGTCCAATCAACAGACCGACCCCACTCAGTGGGCCGCTCAGGCACAGACAGACCCAACGGTGATGATCGTCAGCAAGAGGTACCTCGGTCCCGAGAATGAGACCGTCACCGGCCCGAATTTCATCAAGAGCTGGGAGCTCACGCTGGACATCGCCACCGGGCAGACGGTCAACAATTTGACGGTGATCGATTTCCTCCTTACCAACGTGGCCTATCACCAGGTGGACTCGGTCGCTTTCTCCTCTTCCTCGTCTCACTCCTCGCCCTGCTTCGTCATCCCGCCGTCCCAGGCCCCCCCCCCCAATACGAACCCAATTGGTTCCGCCAACTGGCTGACTTTTCCATGCGTTTCGATAACAGGCGGAACCCATCCGCTACCTCCCGCCGTTCCAATTCATGATGCGACCATCGTGTTCGAATTCTTCGTCCCGGAGAAAAGCGGCGATGGCTTTCCGATCCTGGAACCAACCTCCTGCGCCCCAGTCCCATTGGTCAACGGCGTCGAGGCGGAGGGTACTTGGCTGGGTCCGACGCCGCCAGATGCTTGCGATACCTACCAAGTGATCACCAGCATCATGTATCCCGATCCCCCGCTGATGGCCAAATGCATCGCCATTCAGAAAAGCGTCGCAGTCATCAATGATACGGGTGCTCCTGGGCCCACCCCGGGCGATACGCTTCTCTACACGCTCAACTTCCAAATCTCCGACTTCAAGACGGCCGGCAATCTGAAGATTGAAGATTTTCTCTCCGATGGTCAGACACTCGTCCCTGGTTCGCTGACGTTGCTTGTGTCCGATCAATGCGGCCCGACCCCCGCGACCGGGATCCCCGGAGCGATTCCATCCAATGCCTGGACCCAGACCACTGCCTGCTCCTCGGTCGGCCTCGCTCCCGGCGCACCGCTGCTCTTTACGACGCTGAACATCGACGTCTCGGCGGCCATGATCGCTCTTGGCAGCGCCCCCAATCCGCCCGGACCGTTCAGGCAACAACACGGCATCTTGACGGGAGGCCACGCATTTGCGCCCACGCCCCTGTTGACGACGCCGGCGTTGGGCACGATTACGTTTCAGACGGTCATCCAGGATAAGTACGTGTGTCCGGTCACGTCCCCTCATGACCTGTTCGTCGACAAGGACGATCCGCTGACCAACACCGTGACCATGACCGCCGACATTCTGACGAACAACGGCACCTGCTCGACGACGCCGAGCGCGGCCGGCTTCACTGCGCAGGACGACAGCCGGACGGCCATCCTGATTCCGACCGACTTTCTTGCCAAGACGGTCTACGCCGTGGTCCGCGGCAGCACGCAGATCTGCGGCCCGAATACAACACCGTGCCCCTCCCAACCGGATGTCATGCCGTTCGACCAGGTGACGTTTCGGCTGACAAAGACGATCCCTTCCAGCGACGCGGAGAGCCTGACGATTCAGGATTGGCTGCCGCTACCGAAGTTCCTCGTCGCCGGCACCACATTCAGCAACACACAGTGCGGAATTCCGGCGGTCGGCGCTAGCTGTCTCGGACCGTCCCTACCGGCACTCTCCCTTACGCTGCCTGTCGTCCCGACATATCCAGGGTCTCCACCTCCATCGTCAAACAGCTTCACATTCACTTATGGGACGTTCAACGATCCGGCCAATCAACCGCGCGTCATCGATTTGCTCTTTACGCGCGTCGTCACCAACACCCCAGCCGCTGACGGCCTCTACGTGACCAACGAGGCCCAGGAGTGCGAGAGCAATACGTTCGACGTGACCTTCTGCCAGAGCGCGATCGCGCAGGTTCACGTGCGGGAGCCGGTTCTGAAGATCACCAAGGGTATCGTTGCAGCCACGAATCCGAACGCCGTCTTTTCACCGCTCCCGGCGGGGCCGGTCGCGTTCCATGCGGTTGGCACGAGTTGTCCCCGCTTCAGCGGGACGATCAACTCGACGAATCTCGCCTCCGCTCCCATCAACAGCGATGTCTCCAGCGTCGACGCCAACGACTGCGTTACGTTCGCGATCGTCGTCGAGAATTCAGGGGGCTCCCCCGCCTACGACGTCAAGCTGCGGGAGTTGTTCCCGCCTGGGCCGCTGGACATCCCGGACTGCTTCATTCCCGATTTCACGACGCTTTGCGTCACCGACGGAACGGGCACGCCCCTGCCGTTTACTCCCGGCACGGCGTTTCACGCGAACCTCCCTATCGCTCTTCAGAACCCGTTGCCTGGCGTGACGTCGCCGGCCGGATCGAACATTGCCGTGATCACCTTCGATGCGTGCGTCGTCGCAAACATCAAGCCGCACTGCTGTGACAACGTCGCCCGCCTTGAAAACTATGCTTCGACGCAGGGCGGCCCGAACTTCGTTGATGGCGGCTTCGGCGGTCCGTTCCAGGACGGGGCGCGGCTTTGCGTCCTCCCGAAGACTACGAAGTCGATCACGACCACGTCGGAGGCGCACACGCCCGGCACTCCTTCGGGCCCGCCGCTGTCCCCCGAACAACTCGCTATCGGTGAGATCATTCGCTATCACCTCGACCTCGTTGTGCCCGAGAGCACTTCGCCGACCAGCTACAAACTGCAGGATCTCCTTCCGGCCGGCCTGAGCTATCTGGGCAACCTGGCCGCGGCCCCGCTGCCCTCCGGCGTCACAGCGACCAATTTCCCGCCGCTCGTCACCGGTGCGATCGGGACGTGCAGTGGCGGCGCGGTAACGTTCGACTTCGGCAACGTCACCAACACCAACCCCAATACGCCGGCGCAGGAGCACATCAGCCTCGATTTCAATGCCCTCGCGTGCAATGTCGCCTCCAATCAGAACGGCACACTGCTCAACAATAGCTTCAGCGTTCTCGTCGACGGCCAGCTTGTGGCGGCATCCAACAGCGTCAGGGCAGTCGTCGTCGAGCCGAACATCGTCATCGCGAAGAGCGGCCTCGTCCCCTCATTGGCGGTGGCGGCGAAGGCCACCTACACGATTACGCTGACGAACAACGGAACGGCAACCGCGTTCGACGTGCGCTTGAGCGACCATTTGCCCGCTTGCCTGTCGAATCTGGCCGGCGTTCAAGTCAGTACGCCTGCTACGAACAATTCCACAGCCACGACGCTCGACCTTACGATCGCCAGTATTCCCGTGAATGGAATCGTGACCATCCAGTACACCGCGACCGTGCGCTGCACTGAGTGCAGCAAGTTGCTCAACACCGCCAACGTGACATGGACGAGCTTGCCCGGACCTCTCGGCACGACCGTCAACAACACGACGTCTTCAACCCCCGGCCCATCGGGCTCTGCAACCGGCGAGCGCGACGGCTCCGGCACTGTCAACGACTATTCCGCCACCGCCACCGCAAGTCTCTGTTGCCTTCTTGTCAGCAAGGAAACGCTCAGTTGCAATTCGAACGGTACGTTCACGTACACATTCACGGTGACGAACTTTACGAATCAGACGCTCTTTCTCACGTTCTCGTCTCCCCCGACCGTAACGATCACTGCCGTCTCGGGCATAAGTGCGCCGCTGCCTCCCGGCGCATCAACGGCGGTAACGGCGACCATCAGCGGTAGTGGCGCAGTCTCCGGAGCGTCCATCTGTTTTTCCGTCGTGTTATTCATCACCGTTCCTTTCTGTAGAGTGGACCACTGCATCACCCTACCGAATTGCTGTGTCCCGCCGCCGCTGGGCATGGTGGCGTGGTATCCCATGGACGAGGCCTCAGGAGCATCGAGTCTGCAGGACATCAACGGCGGAAACAACGCCGCGCCTTTTGCATCTCCCGTGGGCGCGGCGCAAGGTCCTCAGCCAGTTGCAGGTGTAGTAAGCGGTGCCATGGCCTTTCCCAAGTTTGGCAATGGACTGAGCGGTGCCAGAGTCGTACCGTCAGGGGCATTGGCTGCCATCGGATCGGCCGACTTCACCATCGATGCCTGGGTGAAATTCCCGCCTTCATCGGCCGCTGGCAAACTTCACTATATTGTGAATAAATTGGATGCGACACAGACTAAGGGCTATTCACTCTATATTATCTCGCCAGGCATCACCGGCAATGAGCGCCTCGAGCTCAAGTGGGGCGACGGCACTATTACCCTCACCGACCAATCCATATCGGCCATTTCATCTGACCAGTGGCACCATGTGGCAGTTACGTTTGCCCGGAACGTCGACACCTTTACGATGGATATCCGCTTGTATGTGGATGGTGCCCAACAAGGCCGACAGGCAGGGAACCCACCAACTGGTTTGGGCTCGCTGGTTAACTCGGCCTTCCTGGAAATAGGGCGGCAGCCGGGCCCTGGAGATGAGCCAATTGCGATCGACGAGTTGGAATTCTTCAACCGCGCCCTGACGCTGACCGAGATCCAGGGCATCTTCAACGCCGGCTCGGCCGGCAAATGCAAGTGCGTCTCGCCGCCTCCAGGCATGATCAGTTGGTGGCCGGGCGATAGCAATGCCAACGACATTGCCGACGGCAATGATGGCACGCTCCAGGGAAACGCCACGTTCGCCAAGGGCATGGTGCTCTCGGCATTCAGCTTTGCCGCCGCGAGCGACTATGTATCCGTGCCGTCGGCGACGAACCTGAATTTTGGGCCTGCCGGGTCCGGCGGCGACATCTCCATCGATGCCTGGATCGAGACGAGCTCGCCAGAGACGGTTTTGCCCATCGTTGACAAGAGGGATTTGCCGGCGGATCAGTCAATCGGCTATATCTTTTTTCTCTACAACGGCAAGCTTGCCTTCCAATTGGGAGACGGGACGTTCTTCAACTACATCAGTTCAGGGCCGGACTTGCGGGATGGGAAGTTCCATCATGTGGCGGTTACCGTCAATCGGACTTCGCACACCGGAGGGACGTTGTACGCCGACGGAAGCGTGGTGCTGCAGTTTGATCCCACGAATCGTCCGGCGTCGCTGACAAACGACAAACCGTTGTTGATCGGCCACCATGCGGGGGACCCCACCATCGCCTTCGTCGGGCTGATCGATGAGGTCGAGATCTTCAACCGTGCGCTCTCTCAGAAGGAAATCGTGAGCATCTTCAGCGCCGGCTCAGCCGGTAAGTGCACCTCAGCAGTGATCTGCGTGACCAGCTTCCAGGACCCGAATGGCAATGGCGTGCAAGATCCCGGCGAATTGGCGCTCCCTGGCTCGACATTCACCGTCACAGATCAGAACGGGATTGTGATCGGCACGATCACGGCGCCGGCGTGTCTAACTGTGCCGCGCCCGGGCAACTACACAATTCAGGAGCAAGTCCCGCCCGGCTGGCTGCCGACGCAGGCGAATCCCCAAACGGTAACGATCGCACCGGGCCAAGTGGTGAACCTCGGCTTCGGCAACCGGCGCGTTTTCCGCCACCGCGCAGTTCTTTGATCACCGCGAACCGGGGGGTCGTCCGTCGAACTGACCCTTCATGGCGTCGAACATGCGCAGGATCTCCGCCACGGAGCTCTGGACGTAGTCCGATTTGACGTAGACCCGGCCGGTCTCGCGGTAGAGGTGGGGTGGCCGCAGAGGGGAGCCTAGGCGAAGAGGCCGACGCCGACATCGTGAGCGATGGCGCCGTACAGGACGATGGTTACGCCGCTAACGCAGCCTTGCCAAAGGGCGCGTGAGCGTGTCTAACGCGCGTCTAATTCGCGCGTTTTCACACGTGTGCGGACAAGTCCAGACCGAGGTAAGATATTCTGGAAAGGAGATCTCCGCGTATGTCCCGAGACAAACGCGGAGATCGCACTCAGGAGGTCATCGGTTCGATCCCGTTCAGCTCCACCAAAAGTCGTCATCCTGCGTCAGGACACCTGCGGGGTCCGACACTCGAGCATGTCGTGGAGGGCGCCGTCGATCGCCATTTCGCGGCGTCATAGATCACTGTGAGATGTATCACCAACGGCTGCCTCGGAGCCGGTTGACGATGCCTCCCAAATGAGGTGACCTACCGCGTCGAGGGTTCCGGCCGGAGGTTCCAATCAGGAACCCGGAGCCATCTCGTGCCTCACGCGATGAGCGAAGGCTAGTACGATGCCCGAGTCGATCGAGTCTCCAGGGACGTGTTTCCACCCGCGACCCGCAGGGCGGATCGCCAGATCCAGCCAACGCTGGGACATTTCAAAAGGAGGCATTCATGGCTACGCATGTTGAGGACGAGGTCTTCACAAAGGCGAAAGTGTCGCCATTCGTGCAGGATTTCATGGCCGACCTGAAGGCGAAGAATCCCGCTGAACCGGAGTTTCACCAGGCGGTGTTCGAAGTGGCCGATTCGGTCGGTGTCGTTCTGGACAGGCATCCGGAGTATCGCGCCGCGCGCATTCTCGAGCGGATGGTTGAGCCGGAGCGACTGATCATGTTCCGCGTGGCGTGGCTGGACGACCGCGGCGAAATCCGCGTCAATCGCGGCTTCCGCATCGAGATGAACAGCGCCATCGGCCCGTACAAGGGCGGACTGCGCTTCCATCCCTCGGTGAACCTCGGAATCCTGAAGTTCCTCGCCTTCGAGCAGGTCTTCAAAAACAGTCTGACCTCGCTTCCCATGGGCGGCGGCAAAGGCGGCTCCGACTTCGATCCGAAGGGGAAGAGCAACAACGAGATCATGCGCTTCTGCCAGGCCTTCATGTCCGAACTGTTCCGCCACATCGGTGCCGACACGGACGTGCCGGCCGGCGACATCGGCGTGGGCGGCCGTGAAATCGGCTACCTGTTCGGCATGTACAAGAAACTGCGCAACGAATTCACCGGTGTCCTCACCGGCAAGGGCCTCAACTGGGGCGGATCGCTGATCCGCCCGGAAGCGACCGGCTACGGCTCGGTGTACTTCGCCGCGGAGATGTTATCCACCCGCGGACGGACGCTGGAAGGGAAGACCTGCCTCGTTTCCGGCACCGGGAACGTGGCGCAGTACACCGTCGAGAAAATTCTTCAACTCGGCGGCAAGGTGGTCACGATGTCGGATTCGGACGGCTACATCTACGACGAAGCGGGCATCGACCGGCACAAACTGGCGTTCGTCATGGACCTCAAGAATGTCCACCGCGGCCGCATTGCCGAGTACGCGGATAAGTTCAAGAGCGCGGTGTTCACCCCGACCAAGCCCGGCGCGGACTGCAATCCGTTGTGGGACCACAAGGCTGATTGCGCATTCCCGAGCGCGACCCAGAACGAGATCAACTCCATGGACGCCGCGAATCTGTTGAAGAACGGCGTGTACGTCGTCGCGGAAGGGGCAAACATGCCCACGACCATCGGCGGCGTGAACCAGTTCCTCGATGCGGGCATCCTCTACGGGCCGGGAAAGGCCGCGAACGCCGGCGGCGTTGCCACGTCGGGACTGGAGATGTCGCAGAACAGCATGCGGCTGTCGTGGACACGCGAAGAGGTCGATCAGAGGCTGCACGGAATCATGAAGCGGATCCATGCGACCTGCGTGGACATGGGCGAACGGTTCGGCACGCCGGGCAACTACGTCAACGGCGCGAACATCGGAGGCTTCCTCAAAGTCGCCGATGCCATGATGGACCAAGGGGTGGTGTAGGCGGACGTGAATGGAACGGCAGGGGCGGACGCTCGTCCGCCCCTGCGAAATGCTGAATCCTGAAGGTCCAAAAGCGCGCGGTACTTCCGATGAGCGAGGAGACGTTCCAGCCGCAATCTACCGGACCAGGATTCGGGTCCGTTCTGCACGGCTTTCAACAGCTCGAGCGGCACCGGATTCGCGACATCCTGCTGGTGTCGAGTCTTTTCGACTTCTATCTCTTCGAAGAGGAAGGGCTGCTCTACGAGCAGATCGAGAGCGAGTATCAGGGCCTGCAGTTGTCGCACTCGCCCGAGTTCACGCGCGTGTCCAGTGCCGCCGAAGCGCTGTCGAGGCTTGCCGGCGGCGAACGGTACGACCTGATCGTGACCACCCTGCACATCGAGGACAGCACACCGCTCCGGCTGGCACATGACATCCGTAAGAACGGGATCGAGACGAAGATCGTCCTCCTTGCGTACGACAACCGCGAGCTCAACGACCTGGTGACCTCTCACGGTACGAGCGCATTCCACCGGGTCTTCGTCTGGCAGGGCGACTTCAGGCTGCTGATCGCAGTCATCAAGAATCTCGAAGACGAACTGAACGTCCACGACGATACCGAACGCGTGGGCGTGCAGTGCATCATGCTGGTCGAGGACAGCATCCGCTACACCTCCTGGTTCCTGCCGCTCCTCTATTCCGAGGTGATGCGTCACTCCCAGCGGTTGATCGCCGAAGGGGTCAACTCCGCGCACCGCGCCCTGCGCATGCGCGCCCGGCCGAAGATCGTCCTCAGCTCGACGTGCGAAGAGGCCGCGACGTTCTTCGAACGCTACCAGCAGCACATCATCGGCGTGATCTCGGACGTCGGATTGCCACGCAACGGCGAGATCGATCCCCGCGCCGGTCTCGACTTCGCCAAACGCGTGAAGGAGCGCTTCTTCGACATCCCGGTGCTGCTGCAGTCCACGGACCCCAGGCACCAGGACGATGCCCGGGCCACCGGCGCGTTGTTCCTCGACAAGAATTCGCCATCGCTCGTCGACGACTTCCGGCGCATCCTCCGCGACAATTTCGGCTTCGGCGACTTCGTCTTCCTGACCTCCGACGGACGCGAAGTGGGAAGGGCAACCGATCTCAGGTCGCTCGAGGCCAAGCTGGCGGTCATCCCGGACGAGAGCCTCATCCACCACGGGGCACGAAACGACTTCTCCAACTGGCTGAAAGCGCGGACGGAGTTCGACTTGGCCTCGCGTCTTCGCCCACGGCGCGTGTCGGACTTCGGTTCTGTCAGCGAATTGCGCGCCGACCTCATCCTGCAATTGCACGAGCACCGAACCTCACGGCAGCGCGGCCTGCTGACGGAGTTCTCGAAGGACACGTTCGATCCCGGAGCTTCGTTCGCCCGCAGCGGAGGCGGTTCGGTCGGCGGCAAAGCTCGTGGCCTGGCCTTCATCAATCTGCTGGTCTCGGAATACAACCTCCGCAATCGCTTCGATCGGCTGGAGATCGAGGTACCTCCCGTGCTCGTTCTGGGAACGGACGTCTTCGACCGTTTTCTCAAGGAGAATGACCTCCACCCTGGCGCGTGGAGCGGGGCCAGCGACGAGGAGATTCAGCGACGCTTCCTCGAGGCCCGCTCCTTCCCTCAGGCCACGGCCAATGACCTCGCGGCGTTTCTGGAGGTGTCGCGCCGGCCGCTGGCAGTGCGCTCGTCCAGTCTCCACGAGGATATGCAGTTCCATCCTTTCGCCGGCGTCTACCAGACGTACATGATCCCGAACGACAACCCGGAACCGCACGTCCGGCTGCACGAGCTCATCACCGCTGTAAAGCGGGTCTACGCGTCCACCTTCTACCACTCCGCGACCGAGTACCTGAAGGTCATCTCGTTGCGCTCGGAGGACGAGAAGATGGCGGTGATCGTTCAGGAGCTGGTCGGCGCCCGCCACGGTGACCGTTTCTATCCGGATGTTTCCGGCGTGGCGCGGTCGTACAACTTCTATCCCACGGGCCCGCAGAAAGCCGAGGACGGGATCGTCTCGGTCGCCCTGGGCCTGGGCAAGACCATCGTGGAAGGCGGTGTGACCGTCCGCTTCTGCCCGAAGTATCCCGAGCATCTCCAGCAGTTCTTCTCGCCTCGCGACGCGGTCCGAAACAGCCAGCGCGACTTCTATGCGCTCGGTCTGCGCGATCCGCCGGCCGGCCTCGACTCCATCGCCGATGAGCGAGTCGTTCTGCATCCCCTGCAGGACGCGAAAGACGACGGCACCCTGCAGACTGTGGCCTCTACCTACTCGGCAGAGAACGACGCGGTCTATGACGGTGTATCACGCGCCGGGACGCGCATCGTCACCTTTGCCCCGATCCTGCGTGACCGCTCGATGCCGCTTCCCAACGCGCTCGCGTTTCTGTTGGCGCTCGGCACCTGGGGCTTCGGTACGCCGGTGGAGATCGAGTTTGCCGTCAATCTCTCGGTTGCTCCCGATGCCAGAAGAAAAATGGGCGTGCTCCAGATACGGCCGCTGCTGGTAAGCACGGATTGGGAGGATTCACGACTCGACGGCATACCGGCAGCGGAGGTCATCTGCCAGAGCGACCAGGTCATCGGCCACGGAGTGATCCGCGATCTTCGCGACATCGTCGTCGTCGACATCGACACGTTCGACCGGGCCCGAAGTCACGACGCTGCTCGCTCCGTGGCCGCGATCAACAGCCGGCTCGTCGACGAGGGACGAGGTTACGTTCTGATCGGCCCGGGTCGTTGGGGAACCCTCGATCCGCTCCTGGGCATCCCCGTGAAGTGGGACCAGATCTGCGGAGCGAAAGCCATCGTCGAGGCGGCATTCAAAGATATGAGCGTCGAACCCTCGCAGGGATCGCACTTCTTCCAGAACCTCACCGCCTTTCAGGTGGCATATTTCTCGGTCAACCCGCGCCTGCGGAACACGTTCGTCGACTGGGACTGGCTGGCGCGACAGAACGCCGCCGAGAGCCAGCCGCTTGTACGGCACATCCGCCTCACCGAACCGATCGTCGTGAAAGTGAACGTGCGGGAAAGACGGGGTGTGATCCTGAAACCGAGAGAGGAACGGTGATTGTGCCTCGTTCCTGACGGAGGTCTCGATGCGGTGCCTTCACCTGCTCACGCTACTGCCCACCAGCACCTCGTCTTCCCATTCGATGACGTAGATGATCGACCGCCCGCTGTCGTACGAAAACTTCCGGTACTCCCAAGGCTCGGGAAAGTCGTTAGGAACGCCCTGGCAAAGGCCTCCACACAACAGTTCCGATTCCTTCCGCTCCACATCTTCCCGATTCTGGCTTTCGAGACGGCTCAGCATGTCGGCCTCCTGAATGCACGGAAGTGCGAAGTCAGGCAACACCTCGGCGATCTCAATTGCTGTGCTTCGTGTCACCGGGCAATGTGTCCGTCACCAGACCGAGAGGCTATACTTCATTCTTCCGTTCAAAGGAGTGAATCATCGGCAGTCCGACCGCGGAAATCAGCAGCCTCACGATTGACGAGGACGCCGATGTCCCATGTACGCCGGTCAGCCCGACGAACCCGCCGGTCGATAACCCGGACTGCGGCCGGACCATTGATGTCTATGGCGTGGCCGAGGTGGTACTCGACCACGTGACGGTGGCAGCGTCCAAGAGCATCGGAGCGTTCTTCAACACCTGCGGCAGTGCCCGCGTCAGCCATGCGCGCTTCATCGGTCTGATCACGCCTCTCGTGAGATAAAATCATCTCGCGCGGATGTTTCGCGGATGTTTTGCGGAGGTGACACATGAGAATCGCCTGGATCGTGACTGCAGTCCTCGTAGTTTCCGCCTCGGCGTTTGCGCAGCCCTCCGGCCAGTACCTCCGGTTGCAGGGCTTTCCGCAGCACGGCTACATCGAGATCCCGCATGACGTCCTGCTCGACACGACCGCGATGACGGTCGAGGCGTGGGTCTCGGTTCGGGACGCACACGGCACGGGCTGTTCCTCGATCGCGGGAAAGGGATACACCACCGGTTGGTGGCTCGGCCTCTGCGGCACGACCATGCGCAGCTATTTCAACGGCACCCCAAACTTCAGAGACGGCGGCGTCATCCCGACTACGCCCACCGTCTGGATCCACATCGCGGCCGTGACGGATGGGGCGACACGCAGCCACTACATCAACGGGAATCTCGTGTCCCAGACATTAGAGACCGCTGCGCGGTCGGTGTCGACGCTCCCCATGCGCATCGGGAGCGACCCGAACTGGGACTTCATGGCCGAGGGAGGAATCGACGACTTGAGGATCTGGAAGGTCGCGCGGACGCAGGCACAGATTCGCCAGACGATGTCCACGGGCTACATTCCCGAAGCGAACGACGTCGCGGGTGTGTTCCAGGGACTCGAGGCCTGGTACCGGTTCGAAGGCAACGCCTTTGACTCGTGGCGCACGCACCACGGAACGATCGTCGGAACCGGAATCGGATTCGCTCCCGCCCCACTGTTCAGGCGTCACGCCGTAGGGCACTGATGGGATTCGGGGGAGGATCGAGATCGACTCTCCCGATTCGTAGAATGGGTTCGTCATGACACGATTCGTTGCCGCGCTCGCGATCAGCCTCAGCCTCGCCGCACCCTGCCTTGCCGGAGAGACGCTCGCCGATGCACTCAGGATCATCCAGGGCAAGGAGATCGTCGATCTCACGCAGAGCTTCAGCCCGACCACGCCGGTATGGAGCGGCTTCGGACAGGCGACGATGAGCGCCGCGTGTGATCTGAAAACGCACAACCCCTTCACGATCGAGCACGACGGCTTCCGGACGACGTTCTATTCGATGGTGGGGCAATACGGCACGCACGTCGATCCGCCGGCGCATTTCCGCGCCGACGGCATGACCATGGACGAGATTCCGCTGAAGCAGATGATCCTTCCGCTGGTCGTTTTCGACATCACGCCGTTGCTGCCGAAGGATCCGAATCATGCGCTCACCATCGACGACATCAAGGCGTGGGAAAAAGAGCACGGCACCGTTCCGGCCGGCGCATTCGCCGCGCTGCGCACGGATATGAGCAAAGACTGGACGGCGAATCCCCTGCGCTTCAAACGCTCGCCGTTTCCGGCATGGTCGCTTGCCGCCATCAAGTTTCTATTCGAAGAGCGGAAGGTAACGGCGATCGGACACGAGTCACTCGACACCGACACGACGGAGACGATGGATTCGGAGACGTGGATCCTGAAGCAGAATCATTATCAGATCGAGGCGATGGCGAATCTCGATAAGGTGCCGCCTGCCGGCGCCGTCATCGTCGTCACCTGGCCAAAGGTGGAGCACGGCGTCGGCTTTCCGGCGCGGGCGATTGCGATACTGCCGTGAGCCGGAGGGCGGTTGTCGGTTGTCGGTTATCGGTTATCGCTGACATCGATTCGCGGAAGAGCGCCCACACCGAAACGAAACAGGGAGCGCCGCCGAACGAGCAGGCGTGCCGGCGAGACGACGCCAATCTCCGCGGTCGCGGCAACCGGAGCTGTTTCTCCTTCTCCGCTGCTGAACACGACGTTGATCCAGACAGGATAGCCGTGCCACACCTCGTCCGGCCGCATGAAGACTCGAGGGACTGGAGGGACAAGCTGCGATTGCGTATTGCGCCGCCCCCGCGGTCGGACGGTTGGGGTGGATGGGATTTCGACTCCTATAGTAAAAGTTGTATACTTCCATTGCAGTGACGGACCTTGCGCATACACCGGCAGAGATTCACTGGGAGTCGGATTCTAAAGAGGTTCTGAGCGGTTTCCCGAGTGAGGTGAAAGTGAGCCTGGGCTACTCTCTGCGCAGACTGCAGAACGGTGAGTTGCCGGTTTGTGAGACGCGATCGATGCCATCGATCGGAAAGGGCGTCTGGGAGCTCAAGGAATCAGATGAACGAGCCTGGTACCGCGTCATTTACTTGTCGAAGATTGGTAGCGTGATCTACGTTCTGCACTGCTTCGAGAAGGACAGCCGAAAGACAGACAAGCGAGATGTCGCGGCCGCGCGCGCCAGACTGAAAAGGGTTCTTGATCGCATTCAGGGGGAGAAAGACAAATGAAGTCCGAGAACAGGCCAGGCCACATCACAAAGGGAGATGTATTCGACGATCTCGGCTTACCGCGTTCTGAAGCGTCGGCGCTGAAGGTCAAAGCGACGCTGCTGGATGCGATCCTCCGGGAAATCGAGAAGCAGGGCTATACGCAGAGCAACCTTGTGGAGATTCTCGACGAGTATCAACCGTCGGTGAGCAACCTCCTGCACGGAAAAATCGCCAGGGTGAGCGTGGAGAAGTTGCTGACCTGGTCAGACCGGCTGATGATGAAGACTACACTTACGGTGCAACCTCGCTCAGAAACGCGCGGCGGAGCCCGAATTCATTCCGGCTTACGCCCTCGTTCGGCTGCGCAAGGACGTGCCCGCTCACGAGTCGTTCGCCAGAAGTAGGCTCGGGCACGCAGTCACTTTCGACTTTCGACCTGACCCCAATTCCGCCCCCGCGGCGCCGAAGTCGCTGAGCGGATGACTTTTCGAGTGTAAGCTCATGCTCTCATCCTACCTTTTGAGATGCCGCCTCGGCGTGGAGTTCCGATACCAGCCAAGCAACCTTATCTGAAGTAAAGTACTCGACGCTGACCGCTCGTTTTTTATCCAGTAGCGCCCTTTGCCAACGGCGCAAGGCCGGATCGCGAATCTCGCGCATCACTTCGTAAGCCAAGATGTCGGCCGCCTGCAAAGGAAGGGTCATTTTCTTGTCGCAATAAGTTAGCGGACCGACACGCGAGGACCCTTCATACTTGGGGTTATTTACTAGTCTAGCACGAGTTCTCTGGGCGGAAGCTTCGACTTCCGCCAGTTGGTCGAAGATCATCGCGAATTGCTTCTCTTCATGGCCTTTCAGTCGCCTACAGATTGCATTTATGAAGCTGGTGAACGCGAAAAGATATGGCGTCAACACCGGACCCTCGTTATCGGGAGTGGGTTCGACGTACTTGCTAAGGGCCTCAAACACGCTCGGAAAGTGAGCTTGTGGAATCCCGGTAGCAACGCCGTATATATCGAAACGGTTGATAGCGTCGATGAACACGGTTGCAGACGATCTCGCTCCGCTCGCCCCTCTGGCGTGCTGATCTTGAGATGGTTAAAATGCTTGGTATAACCACCGTCACAATCTGCCATGGGGCCAGAGTGATAGGGGCCAGGCCTTCGTTTTTTCACTCCAGCTAAACCACTGAGGAAGGGATCTTACCGCGTCGCGATTTCGGCGCTTGCGCGGTACGATAGTTATTCGGCGCGCCTGCCACCACGGCACACCCCTACCCCCTGCTCGGGACGGTTCGCCAGACGCTTCGCCAGCTGTTTCCGAAAAGATCTTCACCATTATTGGTGAGATTGCCCCCTCTTTCCGACGTCATCAATGAGGTCGCTGACCTCAATCGAGCCTTCGTCAACCTCAATCGAGCCTTCGTTCGACCTCAACCGAGCCTTCGTTAACCTCAACCGAGCCTTCGTTCGACCTCAACCGAGCCTTCGTTAACCTCAACCGAGCCTTCGTTCGACCTCAACCGAGCCTTCGTTCGACCTCAACCTAGCCTTCGTCAACCTCATCGAATGGGTCCAACGACGTCATCGAATGGGACGTTGAACCTCGGAGAACTCACGAATATCAGCCCTTCGGACGTAGTGGCGGTGCTGCCAGGGGTTGCTTAACCCACGTTTCCTCAAACGCTTAGGTCGATTCACGACGAAGCGTCCCGGGAGGAGGGTCATCAGCGCGCCGCTAGTGCGGCCACCATGGCCAGGCCGATGACGGCGTACAGCACGCGGTACCGTGCCTGCAGACGGCTGACGCTCGCGTATGTCAGGCCTTCGCCGAGGGTCTTGAGCGACCAGTAAAGTTGTACGGGGTAGAGGGCGGCCAGGGCCGCGAGGGGAAGCGGAAGAAGCCGCTGGAGGGCCAGCAGGAACAGCAGGACGTTTGCCAGGGTGAAAAGGACCAGACTCGCGGCGAACGTGCGGCGCGAGCCGAAGGAGACCGCGTTGGTCCTGATGCCATTGACGGCGTCGCCCTGATGGTCGCGAGTCTCCTGGGTCAGGTGGCCGGCGGCGAAGATCAGCGCGAAGAAGGTGGCGATAGCGAGGCCGCGATTGTCGATGGTGTGGCCGAGGGAGTAGCCGAGGAGGAAGTGCAGGACACCGCCGGCCAGATGGGCCATGGAGTTGAGGAGCGGCCTCCCTTTCCAACTGAATCGGGGGAGGGAGTAGAGGGCGCTCAGCGTGGCAATTGCCAGCGAAAGGCCGAACGTGACCGGACCGAGACGGCTGAAGAGAAGAAGACTGAGGACCAGCAGGCCGGCCGTCAGGACGCCCATCTCCCTGCGCCCGACACCTCTGGCCGTGAAGACGCGGGCCGCCTTGTTCGCGTCGGCGAGATCGGTGGTCAGGCCGGACCAGTCATTGAGCATGAAGATGTGCGACACCAGCAGGACGTTGCCGGCCATGAGAGTGGCCAGCGGACCGATGTCCTGCACTCCGGGATGGCGGATCGCGAACGCGGCGCCGAGCAGGGGCGAGCCCTGGAGAACGAGGATGTCCTGCGGGCGCAGGCAGGAAAGATAGCGAAGCGCCGAAGCTTTAGCCGCCGTGAGGGTGACCGGGGTGTTCATATTCGTCATAGAGCCTTAGCCAGAGCGCGTAGCCGACATCCTCGGACCAGTAGTACCGGGAGACCGTCGCGGTGAGGTCGTTATGGTAGAGGAGCGGCGGATTCATTCGTATGAGAGCAAAGTCGTCCCGGGCCAGCTCGCGGAGCACTGCCCGGATGAGTACCGCGTCGGGCGGTGAACCTCGGGGCGTCATGTTGCCCGCCAGCAGCCGGACGACGGATACCCAGATCTGCTGGTACGGAACGTCCGAGTGCATTCGGGCCTCGGGCAGTTCCAGCGCGCAGCCGGCGCGGCGGAGGTCGGTCAGGCGCAGGATCGGGATCAGCGGCGTCTTTCGATAGTAGACCCACACCCGATCCTCGTCGACGACGGGACGAAGAGATTTACAGAGCGCCCGGCCGGCCGGCGGCCGCACTTCGGACAGGAGCAGCAGCAGGTGCATCTGGATGACGATGTCGGCAGGGTTAGGATCGTTGCCCGGGTCGATGCACTGGTAGGCTTCCCGCGGTGCGAGCCACGTGCGATAGAGGCCCTCGCGCGTGCGATATCGGTCGATGGTCGCCAGTGCCGTAGTCAGCCGGCTGCGGTCCTGAGCGGGAGCGAGCCGCCAGACGAGAGCGGTGTCGTCGGTATCCGGTGTGATGACGCACCCGAGGGTCTCGATGCCGGGACCGTCAGGCCGACCGTGATAGCGCACCAGTCCGCCGGATTCGATCTGGCTGGTAAGGTGCGCGCGGGCGCGCCGCAGGCTGTCTTGGAGACCGCTGGTGGCAGCTACAGGATTCAGCAGGTCGACGAGGAGAGCGGTCAGAAAGGTGTTCATTTCCGGACCCGGCTCATGAAAGCTCGCCTTGCTCGTGAAGGCAGTGAGCCAGTAACCCGGCGCCTGCTGATGATCGCGGAGTCGTACCGCAGCCTTCCTGAAGTCCTCCTTGAGGTCGGTGGGCAGTTCCGCTTCTCCTGCGGCGCGGTTCTCGACTCCGGCCGGCGGAACGACGACGCCCGCCGCCGGTATCGTTCGGACGGTCAGCGTGCGCTCCTCAAGGTATTGTCCCTCGCCCTTCCCGAAAGCCCAGGCGAAGGCGGTCAAACGGTGCTCGCCGGGAGCGAGGCCGGCCGTGTCGAGCGGGATGCGCCAGCCGGCGGGACTGGCCGTGTGCAGCGTACGGCGGACGTCGGGCCGGTCGATAAAGGCGCTGGTGGCGATGGTTTGCCGGCCGTCGATCGTGACGGCCACTTGCGCGGGCGTCGCGTCCCCGGCCAGTGCCCATCCCGTGACGGAGGCTTCCTGGCCCGCGGTGACTGTGGAGGTTGCGCGCCCGCCGCTCTCGATGGCGTCGAAACTCCCGCGCATTGCTACCGTCAACTCCGCCGGCGCGAGGCCTTGCTTCAAAGTAGCGATGAAGGGTGCGTTCCGCCACTGCCACGCGGCCCGCATATCTTGCAATTGCCAATCGTGGTCAGCGGCGTAGATGGGGAGGTCGACCGAGCCGGAGTACGAAAAGGCTCCGATCGCTTCGATGACGACGGAGACGCCGACCGCAATCAGGAAGCACACCCGTCCGGTGCCGCGCAGCGCGGCAACCACCGGCACCAGCATCCAGATGAGAAACGGCAGGAGGTCGGTCATGTAGCGCGGTCCCCAGGAGAGGCCTCCCCGCCAGTCGGCCTTGGCGTAGAGCACGATCTGGATGACGATACCAATGCACATCGCCAGGGTGAGGCCCCGCTCTTCGCGACTGCGCGGCGAGTGCCGCCAGGCCAGTACCAGGAAGAGCAGAAAGGGTGAGAAGACGAGCAGCCCCCGCGTCGGGCTGACCAGCAACCCGCCCACTCCGGGAAGCAGATCGTGCCGGAAGAAGCTGGCGTGGCCAATCACGCCATAACCGCCTTCCACGCTTCCGGCCACACGGAGGTTGTAGAGCAGCACCACGACCATCGGCAGCGCTGCCGCCGCGGCGAGCAGCGGAGCGCGGCGCCGGCCCGCCCAGAAGAGTCCGTAAGCCCCGAGCGCCGCCGCGAGGATGACATCGGGTGGGCGGTTGCCGGCGATGAGCCCGAGCAGCAACCCCGCCGCAAGCGCCCGCGGAGCGGTACATGGCGCTGTGAGGAGCAGCAGAGCGCCGATCACCAGGAGCTCCGCCATCCCTTGTTGCCACAAGGCCTGGCTGCTGATCACCCAGGTGGTGGTGCCGAAGGCATACGCGAGGGTGAGCAGCAGTGCGATTGGCGCCGTCGCCCGACGCCGCAGCAGCAGGTAGAGGAGCGAGGCGGAGAGCGCCGCCAGGAACGAGGCGGAGAGCTTCTCCATGACTTTCGCGACATAATCCAGCCGCGCATCCGTCGAGCCACGAACGTGCAGGTAAACAACCGCGGGAAGGTAGAGCGGCGCGGTGAGCACAGGCATCACCACGGGGTATACCGAGATGATGTGACCGTCGGGCAGAGGCACCAACCAGTACGCCGTATCGCCTCTCCCCTGTGCAGCGACCTTCGCCACCGGATCGAGAAAGATGGTGTGGTGCTGCAGGATCGCGAATGGCAGGTAGCGCGCCGGGTAGGTGTCGCCGGCGCTGATCGCCCGCAGGTTGGCGTTGTAAACCACGAGGCAGCACAGCCCGATCAGGAGGCTCACCCACAATCGGTCCCGGCCGCGGACCTCAGTCTCGGGATGCGCAGGCGGCCCACCGGCGGGCGGGGTCATGGAGTCGTGCTCATTCAGCGGATTTCGTGCGTCATCCTTGCTCTCTGCAAGGGGCCAGAGACTACTACAGCGCGCGCGAGGAGATGCATGGAAGGTGATGCGACGCAGGTTCCGCTTCGGCTAGCGGGCTTGGCCACACAGCTTAGTAGAGCTTCCAGGAAATGAGTCTCATTTCCGCGGCCGACCGTTTGGCCAGCGAAGCTGGCTGCGCGGGCTTCGCCCTCACCTTCGCCGGCGGGAGCCGGCGAGAGATAGTAGCCCCCGGTTTCAACCGGGGGTTATGGTCGCCCCCAAATTGCGAGCCCGCTTTAGCGGGCGACAGAGCAGCCAGGTGCGGACCGTCCCGGCGGAATGCACCTCGGATTCTGTCGCCCGCTAAAGCGGGCTTGCAATTTGGGGCCGACCTCGAACCCCCCGGTTGAAACCGGGGGCTACGATCTTAAGCCGGCTTCGCCGGCCTCGCGCATTCGTCGACCACTCCCCTCTATGACCAGATCCCATGCCTGACCATTGAGGCTTGGTCACCGGACACCGTCTTGCGGGGAACTGTAGACTGTCGTGGGAAACATGAGATGACCGAAATGGCTGAGTTGACCGCTAAACAATTGGCTGGAGCCATCCCCTCACGTGTACGCAAACGCCTGATGCTCGGCCGGTTTGAATCGGGGGCAGACGTGTCCGCGCTTCGGCGATTCGTCGGACTGACGCAAACTCAGTTCGCCCAGGCCATGGGTATCAGCGTGCATACCCTTCGAAACTGGGAGCAGGGTCGCCTGCGTCCGGACGGACCAGCGCTTGCTTTATTGCGAATCGCGGCTCGTCATCCACGAATCATTCACGAAAGCCTTGAATCGGCCGCATAACGGCGCCGCGCAATACCCGGGCGGCCCAACTCCGGCGTCCAGCCCCGCCGCCGCGTATGATGTGCAGATCGCCAACGGCCGCCGCCGCGCCGGCAGGCATCACCTCCTTAACTGAATGGCCCATCGCTCCGTGACCCCAGGAAAGCCAGCTCCACCGATGAGGCCTCCCCTTCGATTGATCGTCACCGGCATGCACCGGTCGGGCACGTCGCTGGTCGCTTCGCTGCTGGCGGCGTGGAACATCCGGATGGGCGGCCAGTTGGTGCCGGCCGACCGCGGAAATCCCGCCGGTTACTTCGAGGACGTCGAATTTCTGGAGCTCAACCGCCGCATTCTCGTGGCGTGCACGCCGCCGGAGGATGGCCACCGCGACTGGGGATGGACGGAGAGCGGGACCTTCGACGCCGGACAACTGCCGGCACATCGCGTCGCGGCAGCGGCGCTCATCGCCGCACGCGACCGCGCCGGCCGTCCGTGGGGATGGAAAGACCCGCGGACCTCGGTGCTCCTCGACTTCTGGGACGACCTGCTCGGGCAGGAGGCCCGGTTTCTCCTCCTCTACCGCTATCCGTGGGAAGTCGCCGATTCGATGCTGCGGACCGGCGCCGACGTCTGGCTCACCCATCCCGGATATCCGGCGCGCATCTGGGCGCACTACAACCGCCGCATCCTCGATTTTCATCGCCGCCACCGCGACCGGACACTGCTCGTCAGCACCAATCGCCTGCTGCGCGACCCCGAGACATTCGCCGCTGCGGTACGCCGGCGTTTCGGCATCGAGGCCGGCGCGGAGACGCTGGCCACTCTGCGCGCGGAGCACTCATTCGTCTCACTACCCGACGACGATCCGTTGCCGCGCCTCTGGCGCTACACGAACGCCGAGGCGATGGATCTCCTGGCAGCGCTCGATGATGCCGCGGATGTAAGCAATAACTGCAGGGGCAACGATCGCGGATGGGAAGCAGCCTCGCGCACTGGCGCGCGCCGACCCGTGGAGCGGCCGCGTCTCTCCGTCATCATTCCCTGCCATGACGACGGCGACTATCTCATCGATGCCGTGGCCAGCGTGGAGCGCAACGCGCCTGAGGCGGAGCTGATCGTCGTCGACGACGGCTCGACGCAGCCTCGCACGCTCGAGGTGCTGGCCGCGCTTCGCGAAGCAGGGCATCGCGTGATCGAACAGCCGCACTCCGGTCTCTCCGCGGCCCGCAACCTCGGGATCGCCGCATCCGCCGGCGACTACTTCGTGCCGCTCGACGCCGACAACCGCCTGCTGCCGGACTTCGTAGCGGAGGCGGTGGCGCTGCTCGATGCCGAGCCCGCCGCGGGCGTGGCCTACGGCGATCGCCGCGAGTTCGGCGCGCGGAGCGGCGACGTCGCCGTGCCGGAGCTCGATCTGCCGAGGATGCTCTGGAGCAACTACATCGATGCCTGTGCCGTCGTGCGCCGCGCGGTCTGGAGCGATTGCAACGGCTACGACATCTCCTTCCGCGACTGGGAAGATTGGGACTTCTGGCTCGGCGCGGCAGAGCGCGGCTGGCGATTCCTGCATCTTCCGCGGCCGGCGTTCGAGTACCGCATCCGTCCCGACTCGATGCACCAGCGGTTCCTGCGCCGGGACGACTATCCGTCGACGCTGCGCCGCCTCTACGACAAGCATCGCGATCTCGTGTCCGAGCACGTCGCCGGGATCCTCATCGCCGCCCACATCGAGCGGCGCCAGCTCTTCGCCGACGCCGCGGCGTTGCTTGCATCGCGCGACGCCATTCAGGCGGAAATCGACCGTCTGGCCGCCGGCACGCGAGAGCAGACCGCGGCGCTGCAACTGATCGTGGCCGCACGCGACGAGGAACTGGCCTCGGTCAAGTTCGTATTGCAGGCTCGCGAAGAAGAGCTGGCCGCGCTACGAAACCTGCGGCTCGCCAACTTACCTCCAGGGTCTGTCGCCCCGCGTGAGGCTCCGCTGACGAATGCCACGCGGGTGTTCACGATCGTGGCCCGCAACTATCTCGCCTACGCACGCGTGCTCGCGGCCAGTCTGGCACGCCACAATCCCGGTACTCGCCTGCACGTCGTCGTTCTCGACGATCCGGACCGCACCATTTCCCGCGAGCCATCGTTCGAGATCATTCACGCGGACGAGCTTCCGTTCGATCCCCCGTCGGATCTCCACACGATGGGCGCGATCTACGACGTCACCGAGCTGGCCACGGCGGTGAAGCCGTGGGCGTTCGAGTACCTCTTCAGCCGCGGCGCGCTGGTGGCGATCTATCTCGATCCCGATATCGAGGTCTTCGACTCGCTCGGGCCTCTCGAGCCGTGGACGCTGGAGCACGGGATGCTCCTTACGCCTCACGTCACCGAGCCGCTGCCGCAGGATGCCATGCGCCCGAACGAGCCCGACCTGCTGCTCGCGGGCATCTACAACCTCGGCTTTCTTGCGCTGTCCGCTGAGGCGGCGAAGACGTTTCTTCCGTGGTGGCGCGAGCGGCTGCGGCGTGATTGCCTCAACGACCCGTCCCGAGGGCTGTTCGTCGACCAGCGCTGGCTCGATTTCGCGCCGGCGCTCTTCGAGCCCGGGATCCTCAAAGATCCCGGATATAACGTCGCTTACTGGAATCTGCCGCATCGCGAATTGACGCGCGACGGCGACCGCATTCTCGGCCGCATTCTGGTGAATGGCCGGCCGCTGCGCTTCTTCCACTACAGCGGCTTTTCTCCGCGCGCGCCACACCTTCTCTCGAAACATCAGCACGCATCGCTCCGCATCCGCCTGAGCGAGAGGCCGCTCCTGGCCGAGCTCTGCGAGCGTTACGCCGCCGCGCTCGAGGAGGCCGGCCTGGCCGGCTGCCGCGCGTTGCCGTACGGTTTCGCGGCGACCGCAAGCGGACTACCTCTCGACGCACGGGCGCGCAAAGCGCTCCGCGGCACGTACCTCGAGGATGAAGCGGGCGGGCGCGCACCGTCGTTTCCGAATCCGTTCTCACCCGCCGGCGCCGGCGACGTCGTCCAGCGCCTGATGAGGCCCTCACCGCACGCGCCCGGCGTCCCCGCGTATCTCGGCGAGATATGGAGCGAACGGGCGGACCTGCGCATCGCATTTCCGCGCATCGAGTCCGCCGACGCAGAGCGATTCCTCGACTGGGTGCGGACGCAGGGCGTACGCGAGCACGACATTCCTCCCCAACTCATTCCTCCCCACACTCCTGAGGTCCGGACGGCAGCCGCAAGCGGCCGGAAGCTGACCCCGGGCGTCAACGTGTACGGCTATGCCTTTGCCGAGAGCGGCACCGGTCAGATCGTCCGCGCGGTCGTGGCCGCGCTCGCCGCGGAAGGGATTCCGTACGCGGTCGTGCCGTTCACGCGCACGATCAGCCGGCAGCAACACGTGGTCCTGGATCTCGGCGCGGCTGCTCCCTCGTTCGACACGAACCTGATCTGCGTCAACGCCGACCAGGTGCCGCAATTCTTCGAGAGCATGAATGGGCAACTGCTGCCCTCGGCGCGCAACATCGGTCTCTGGGCGTGGGAAGTCGACGATTTTCCTTCCGCGTTGGCCGGGAGCGAGCGCCATCTCGACGAGGTCTGGGGCATCAGCAGCTTCACGGCCGCTGCACTGGCCCGTAGCCTCACGAAACCGGTCCGCGCGTTCCCGCTGCCGGTCGTGGTCCCGGAGGTACGGCGGCGCACGCGCGCCGAGCTCGGGATGCCGGAGGGCTTCCTGTTTCTCTTCTGCTTCGATTACGACAGTGTGTTCCGCCGGAAAAACCCGCTCGCGGCCGTGGCCGCATTTCGCCAGTCCTTCCCCGATCGCGCCGGCGTGGTGCTCTACATCAAAACCACCAATGCCGAACGGCACGCGGCGGAAGACGAAGCGCTCCGCGCCGCCGTTGGAGAGTGTGCGAACATCGTCATCCGCGATGGGTACGTGACAAGCGACGACTACTTTTCGATGCTCGATGCCTGCGACTGCTACGTTTCCCTTCATCGTTCGGAGGGTTTCGGGTTGACGGTGGCGGAGGCGATGGCCCTCGGCAAGCCGGTCATCAGCACGGCGTACTCGGCGACGCTCGAGTTTGCCAACGAGTCGAATAGCTTTCCGGTGCCGGCGCGGATCGTCGAGGTTGGCGACGACGCGCCGCCGTATCCGCCCCGGTCGCGCTGGGCCGACCCTGACGTCTCCGCCGCCGCGGAGCAGATGGTGCGCGTCTATACCGACCGCGGCGCCGCGGCGGCGGTGGGTGCCCGCGCGCGCTCCGACATGGAGGCGCTGTACGGGCCGCCGGCACGCGGACCGTTGCTGCTTCGCCTGCTGGACGAGAGCCGCCGCAGGCAAACCGCGTTTGCCGCCCGCAATCAGACGCGGCCGGCGGAGGGGACAATGGAGCCGATTCAGCCGTCATCAGTGAACGAGACCAATCCCTTCGACGCGGCGTCCATGGCCGTGGAGTCTCTCCTCGGATCGCCACAGCCGAATCTCCCCTCGCGGATGCAGCGCCTCATGACCCCGTTGCGCCGCCTGGTGCTCCGCTGCATCCGCGTCTATTGGGTGCAGCAACTCGCAATCGACCGCGCCCTCCTCGCCGCCATGCGCACGCTTCGCCGCGAGTCACGCAACGAGACGGCCCCGCACGCGGCGATGCTCCAGCAGCAGAGCGCCGCTCAGGAGCGGATCGCCGCCGAGACGGCGCGCATGCGCGAGGAGCTGACAGAGCTCGCCGCCGATATGCGCGCCCTGCACGAGCGCATCGGCGCGGCCGCTCTCACTACCCCACCGACGCGGACGAAGACTCGTCCGGATGGCGATCGAGACCCACGCCGCGAAGACCAGCAAGCAACGGAACCGTAAGGGACAAACGGGGAGTGTGCGCCATAACCGCACACTTCTGCATCGATATCTAGTATACTGACAAGTTGGGAGCGAACAACCATGTTTGAAAACCTTCTCCAACCAACACATCTCATCCTCGTTCTGGGAATAGCGATGATCTTCCTCGGACCGAAGAAGCTACCCGAGCTCGGCCGGGGCCTCGGAGAGAGTATTCGGGGCTTCAGGGACGCGATGCGCCACGATCACGGCGAGCCCACGGACGAAAAGAAGAACGCCTAGGCCGGCACGGCCGGCTGCGTCGGTTGCCCAAGGCTCGGCCACCGTCTTCGTTTCATCGTTCTGCCGCGCGGACTCCTAGCCGTATTTCTACATACTCACTGGAATCGTCGGCACCCTGTTACTCGTCGAGGAAAGGGTGACCGTGCAGGTCGATCTCGTTCGATATCAATACGGTCGCGAGTGACCTTGCAGGTCGATGCCGTTCGACATCGATGCGGCCTCGAGTGACCTTGCATCTCAATAGGAAGATCAGCCGCGAGACCGTCCGTCGCTACCGGAAGAATCCACCGGCTCTCGCTCCCAAACCACCGCTGAAAGACGAGTTGGTCATTCCCCTCCCTCGCCCGAGCCCTTCGGGCCAAGGAGCCGAATCACATCTGGATGACCGATATCACCGACGTGCCGAGCCTCTTCCGGATCTGGATCTTCAAGCTGGTCGTGGTACTCGACGTCTTTTCGCGGTACCCGCTCGCGTTCAAGGTCTTCTCGAAAGAACCGACGAGTGCCGAGCTCGCCGAGCTGGTCAACTCCGCAGCAGTCCGGTTCGGGAAGCCCGCTCACTTCGTCAATGACCGCGGCTCGCAGTTCACAGGCTCCGCATTCGTCCAAACGCTTCGCAACCTCGGCGTCCTCCAGCGCTTCGGAGCCATCGGCCAGAGCGGATCGATCGCCGTCATTGAGCGTCTCTGGCGAACTCTCAAAGGGATGCTCGATCTGAAGGCCCGCCCGCCGCTGTCACGCCGCCATCTCGAAGAGAGGGTCGATCTCGGACTCTTCTACTACGCCACGCTCCGTCCGCACCAAGGTCTCGGCGGAGCCACGCCTACCGAGATGTATTGGCGCCTCACGCCCGCTCATACTCAGGCCACGTCTCCGCCGCGAGCCAACTCCCGCGATCCAGCCAAGGCCGCGCTCCCGTTCGACATCACGCACGCTGATGAGGCGCGGCTGCTTCCGTTCCTGATCCCCGGCACGCGCGCCGCCTGACGGCTCGTCCCACGCAATCTCCTCACGCAGCGCAGCGAGCGCGATATGACGGAGTGTGTCCTTGGCTCGCCTCACGCACTCGACAGAACTCAAATCGCGTCCCATCGCGGGCTGTGCGTCGCCCTGAATCACGATCCAGACCTCAAATCACCCGCCAAAACCGCATCAGCAACTCCCATTGGGGCACTACAGCACTACACACTACAGCACTACACTACAACTGGCCACAGAACGCGCAACCGACCAGCCAAACCACGCCCAAACATGCGCGCGGACTTTTTGCGCACCACAACTACAGGAGCAATCCAACACCGCCGTTATTCGGCAATTCGTCTTCAAAGTCCGCCGCTGCAACAGCGATCATATTAGCAGACCAAAAGCACTCAAGAATTCGGCAGACTGACTGGATCATGCGCTCTCGAGTTACGCCGGCCTTAGGAATCACGTCGAGATATGTCGGTGCAAATACAAACCCTTCGAATGTTGGAGAAAAGCGGCGATCATCACGATCTTCGCTTCGGCGGACATCTACCTCGACCGAATCGAAGCTAACAGTGCGCCCATGGCCCACGACTTCTCCATCCAACGCGGCCACAAGCCGCGAGATCACATCCTCGCGCTCGCCACCAACATAGATCTTCGCGTACAGTTCATCGCTCATTTTTTTAGCGGCACTATTGGCCCATTGTCGAACGGGCCACCTTTTCTCACAATCGAGAGATCTACTTCCTTGTGCAACACGGTCTCAAGCTGCTTACGCAACGGCGAGAGCCCAGCCTCGCCAGCTTGTATTTTTCCAGTGTCGACTGCGCGTTGCATTGTTCTTGCCTTTGCGCTACCAGGGTTCGGGGCCTTGAATCGCTCGTCGATAAGCCGGTCAAACGTCGCTTGGTCAACACGAATCGCAAAATCGACATCCGACGTCATCTTTGCCGTGCCACCTGCACGACTACCCTGAACAATGACATCGTCACCCAGGCCACGTGCTACGGCTTGGGCTCGAACGAGAGCAGAGGCCTCAGAGAACTGCGAGTCCGTCACACCTTGTGGTGTTCCCGTCGTCGGCGACCCAGCCTTGACGGTCAAGCTAGCGTCAAGGGTGAACTCGAGCCAGAAATCTATCTCGGCTGCTGTCTGTGGCTCTACAACCTTCTGGAGATTTGTCTGAACCAGATTGCCGACAACAGTATTTGTACCCTTACCGGAGATCGCCTGCCGCACACCGGCTTGACAGTTGTCGACTCCCCGCGCGATCAACGCCGCACCCGCAACTTTCGTCAGTGCTGGCTCAGGAGCCACCAGGGCGGCTGCACCTATCGCAACTTGCGCGCAGCCACCGAGCGCTCGGACGCCACCCTCGATACGGGTCGCACCTGGTTCAGCGATTGCTCCTGTCATGTAGATAGCGAGTAACCGCTCGTCATACTTGAATCCCGAATGTCGAAGTTGTGCCAGGGCGTAGTCGTACGTGTAGCCTTTATTCATCAGTCCGACCACGTATTGCGCTGCGGCTGTCTCAGCGGCCCCTAGGCCGCTCGGGTCCCTCCCGTTAACAGGATCACCACCGGCAAACGCGTAGAGATTCGCGCTGTCCTTATAGCCCAGTGAGTCCGGAGTTAGCCACGTTCCCGTTGTCGGGTCATACCAGCGTTCACGGACATAGAACTTACGGGTGAACGGCTCAGCAAAGGGTTGAGCCTGGAACGTCGCAGCCAGCATAGTCTCCACGTCGGCGTTGCCCCCGGAGGTGCCGAGCAGGCCGAGGTTGGGGATGTCGTAGGAGACCGTGGTCTTCGAATCGCCTGCGTTGAGTGCGGAGATTGTTGTCGAGAGTGCGGCTAACGACTCGCGCACTTCGACCGGGAGCGTCGATGACGTGAAGACGGGCTTCGATGCTGTCGCCCAATCGGGGGCCGGGAGGATCGGGAGGTCGACTTTCCAGAGCGCCGCGCGAAGGGTGCTGGTCGCGGCGATCGAGAGGGAGACCGGAGTTTTACCGTTTACCGCGGCCGGATCGGAGAGCGTGGCCCAGTCTGTTGCGGACAGCGTCCACTTCACCGTGTAGGGATCCTTCGTCGCTGGCGTGGCGGGTGTGGCCGAGGTGCGTACAAGGTTGCCGCTCACATCGACGACAGCCAGGCGCGAGCCGGAGGCTACGCTGGCAGCCGTGAGCTGCTCGGTCGCGCGCATGGTGACGACGACGGAGTCGAGTCCACCTTGCGCGTTTTTCGTTGCCTGCACTTCCACATGATCGATGGCTGCACCGGCCAGGTCAAACTCCGCGCCGCCGAAGGGGTCGTTGTTGACGCTGCGGGCGACGACCTCTCCGTTGCGGTTGACCACCACCTGCAGCGTGTCGCCGGCGGCTTCGTCGTAGATGGGATAGAGCTTCGTGACCGGCTGGGGCTGGCCGGGGGCGACGAACGCCGAGGTGTCGACGGTGGTGACTTCGAGCGGGTCGTCGTAGCCCATGTCGCCGTGGATGATCTGTTTGAGGATGTTGTGGTTCGGATCGTTCGACAGCGTGCTGTCACCGGTGCGGGCTACCGTGATGATCCGATCCGAAACCGCGTCCCAGACGAAGGTCGTCTCGGCGGGGATGCCGTCGATGGCGATCACTTCCGGACGGATCTCGAGGTTCCAGGTGAAGGTGTCGTAGTTGGCGGTGAGCGAGGTTACCGTCGCGGCTTGCGCCGTGCGGCCGATCAGGCGGTTGTTGCCGTCGTAGGTGTAAAGAATGCGGCGGATGACGACACCGGTGGCCGTGGCCTTTTCGGCGGCCCAGTCGAGGCGGCCTTTCTGGTCGTAGTGGTAGTGGAAGAGACCGTCGTCGACCAGCTCGGACTTGATGGCGGAATCGATGGCGAAATCGAACGTACGCGTGCTCGTCCCGCGGGTGACGGTCTGAATCTTGTGGCCGGGAGCCGGCGTCGCCGTCTGTGATGGTGGGTCGATGGCCGCTGTATCGATTCCTCGGGATTGGAGCAGCGAGGCCACGGTCGGATCGAGCAGCGGAGCGCGCGACTGGCCGGTGCGGAAGTCGGCCGGATCGGGCGTTTCGGCGGTCGAGCCGGGCGAGGCGGCGGCGCCGCCGGGAGGCGGGGCCTGGCCCGCCGTGCTCGCCGCTACGATCGAACCGTTCAGACGGCCACGCTTGTCGTACGAATGGCTGGTGTGGCGCAGCCCACCCGACACGCCGATCAGTGTGGCGTCGTTCACCAGCAGACCGTCGTAGGCGACGGTCGAGCCGGCCACGTCCGCGCTGCCGATCGTCGCTCGCATCTCCTGAAGCTGGCCGGTGCCCGGCTTGTAGGTGTAGGTGCGCGCGAGCGATTTCGGAGTGCCGTTCGTCACCGGCAGCGTGATGGTGCGGCTGTTCGGACGCCCCGCGGCGCGGTAATCGCCGGTCAGCGAGAGGCCCCCATCGGTGGTCAGTGAAGCGATGTTGCCCATGGCGTCGTAGTGGACCGTGACGCCCGTAGCCCATGTTCCGGCCGGTGCGCCGCCCGGAACGCTGTAGGAGGTGCGCTCGCCGTGGCCGTTGTAGGTGTGGGTCTGGCTGAACGTATCGAGCACATCCGCGGTCGTGAGGCCGGAATGGTTCTTGAACCTGGTCTGCGTGGTCGACTGCGGCAGACCGTCCAGGGTGAAGGTGCCGTAGTCGATCTTCGCGTCGGGGGTGGTCCAGTGAGCCACGCGGCCCGCGCCGTCGTATTCGATCTTGTCGAGCTGGTTGCCCGTACCCGGCGTCTGCGAGTCCCAGATCTGGGTAAGGTGGCCGCCCTCATAGACGAATGATTGCCAGCGATCCTGGCGGTCCTTCACCGCGAGCACGCGCGCTCCGTCGTAGTGGATCTCCTGGGTGGTGCCGTCGGCCTGGTAGGTGATGATCAGCGGCCGGCCAAGGTTGTCGGATTTGACGCTGGTGATCTCTGCGGTCGGATCGTTGAAGGCCTTCCCGCTTCCGGTGTTGTCGTACTCATGCGACTGCGACGACAAACCGTCGGCCAGAGTCTCCTTGGTCACAGCGCCGGCGGCGTTGTGTTTCATGCTGCTCTGGCCGCGGTCACCCGGCTCCTGCGCGGTCTTGACGTTCCCTGCCTCGTCGAACTGTGCGCTCCAGCTCAGATCTCCCACACTGAGGCTCTTAGCGTTGCCGGCCGTGTCGAATCCGCTCTTCGACTGGTACGTCTGTGGCGAGGCGCTGGGCGGAACCTTCTCCTCGGTGGTTGAGACCGTCGAGGCCAGGTTCCCACCGTACTCCGTCCAGCTCGCCTCACTGAAGGGCGTGCCGTCGAGAGACGTCGCCGTGCCGGTGCCCGACTTCGATGACTGGATGCGGCCCGCCGTGTCGTACGTCGAGACAGCGGCGCGCGTCACGCTCTCTCCGCTGGCCGTTACCGCGACGCCGGCCGTGCGGCCGCCGCCGTCCCAGGCGCGATTGGTGGTGCGCGATCCTGCATCCGGGGTGCCGCCAACCTCGGTCGCGCTCGGAAGCTGACCGTCGGCGGTATACGGGGTCGAGCGCGAGTAGATGACCGTGCCGTCCTTGGCCTTGCGCGTGGAGGTTGTGACGTGGCCAAAGCCGTCGTAGTCGAAGTGCTCGACGGAGCCGTCCGTGTGCATGACGTCCGTGCGGCGGCCGCTGGCGTCGTAGGCCATGGCCGTGGCGAACTTCTGGGTGTCCAAAAATCATGCGCGCGGACTTTTTGCGCACCACAGGTGTATGTCGACTTTTTGCGCACCACAACTACAATTTACCTGCCGCCGATCTTAATGGAATCCACGCTGAGGCAGCCACGGCGCGGGACTGAAGGGCTCTCGGCGACGCGTCGAACTCGGCTGGCAGTCGCGGCGGTCTTGTCACAATCACGCGGATCGCCTCGGCCGGAGAGCGCCTCAATCCCGACGATAGCAAAGTGTCATGAACGTACGTGTCGGGGCCACGCGTAGTCTGGTCAGACGCCAGCACGATGTTCCACGTCCATTCCGTACCAACGAAGAAACAATCGTCAGGAGAGGACGACCAGGGTCGCGAAGTATCTGATGCAGCCACTTGCAACAGGTGACCCTCGGCACGTTCGTTCGTCCTGTAGAGTAGTCTCACCTCATAGCATGAGGGGCCATTGCCGGTCACGCCGAGATCAAGGTCACGTGCGGCTGCTGAAGGGTCGGCGAGTGTCAGCGTCACTTTCAAACGTGTCGAGCCGAGAGAGCTCTGTGCGGTCGAGTCCACGGTGAGAGTCCCGCCTATCCATTTGGCAGCGGTGAATCGCAGCGGGATCGTCGCATATCGGGAAGCAGAGGATGGAGGCGGAGGCGTAGGCGCACACGTGGCGATAAGCAGCCCAATTACGAACGCATACCGGAAGCGACGCATGCTCATGGATGATAGGCCTTTCTCGCGAGGTCACGCATCTCATCGTTTGGGGTTTGCACGCGTTTGCCGCTAGAAGCATCGACGTGGTAAACGAGATGGTTCTTTGCGTCATACACCGAGCCGACTGCTCCGTTGAGAGGCCCGAACCAGTGCTGGAAGCGCTTGGCGCCTCTTCGAATCGCAGCGATCTGCTGGCGTTCAGAATCGACAAAGGCGGCAGCCGACCAAAACACTCTCTCGTCCGTCTGGGGACCATATAGGTATAGTGCGCCGTCAAAGATGACCTGATCGGTACGCCAGCCGAGGTGAATGTTATCCGGGATCTCGTAGCTCTCTATTCCGTTCTCAATTCTCCACCTTCCGTCATCGCTGTCTGGCACACCGTGTCCACCGAGATCTCCTTCAACATGCGCCTGTTCGTGAAGCAACCCGCTGGAGAGAACGGCAACGGCACCGTTTGATCGGACCGCGGCGTCAAGAACTCGTCCACTGATGTTTACGGTGCGGCCGTCCCGCTCTGTCGAGAGATTCTGAAATGCACGCGTGGCCCTACTCATGAGGGTCAAGCGCGACAGAACTCAAATGGCGTCCCATCGCGGGCTGTGCGTCGCCCTGAATCACGATCCAGACCTCAAATCACCAGCGAAAACCGCATCAGCAACTCCCATTGGGGCACTACAACTACACCTGTCTGCACATGGTCTACCAATACTTCGGTAACGTCTCCCCGCACAGGATCGATCTCGACAGAGCAACCCAGGGCGCCACTGGTTTTGTCGGCAGGAACGAGCCACGCTTTCCAGCCAAACACTTTCCTTACGCGCGATCCGTCGGGTGGTGTCGCAGTCGGCGAAAGCGACCTTACCGTCAGACTGTTGCCAACGATCAACTCAAGAATCGGCCGTAGCTCTTCGAAGCGCCGCCGCGCTGCACTTTCATCATCTGGTGGATAGTTCAACGGCGGTCGCTTCCACCTATGGCTCGACGGTGTGAACGCTCCCTTTCTGCTCGGAGCAGAGACTCTGTCATGGTCGAACCAAGCTCTGTACGTGTCTTCGTCCGCAGACCGCACGAGAATCTGTAGACGAAATGGCCCAACACCTTGCAATTGGACGTAACCACCGATCGTTGATTCGGCCTCGTGCTTGCCAGTTCCACAACGCCTTCCGCCAACCCACGAAAACCCAAGTGAATATCCTTCCTCGCTAGGCGATTCGACGCTCCACCACCAGTCACAGGATACTCCTGCGTCACGCATGTCTGCCGCAATTCGCCTCTCGAATAGCACAGGAGCCATTCGCAGAAACAGTTGTGCGCGATCATAGCGCAACGTCTGATCGTGCCAATCTGTCTGGGCGAGGCATGGCATTGCGCACATCAACAGGAGGACAAACGCGTTTACGGCGAGCTTCGCTCTCGCGACAGGTCGTTCGCCTGCTGCACGTATGTAAGCACGACGTAGCCAACGTAAGGCGCGCGCCTGACAAATCATTTGAGAACCACCGATCCACTTCCACTTTTCAAGACAAACTTGTTGCGACCGAGGTCATACGCCTTCAATTGCGCATTCGCAGCATCGATCGCCTGCTGAACCGTTCCAGGTTGAGTGTTCATGCTGCCCGGCACTAGAACCTCAACGAAGGAGTTGATCGCGAGCGCGATGATGTTGTTGTTCGAAAAGTGCGTTTGATTTCCGGACGCCACCGTCACCAAGGCGCTATGTGACCCGCCCAATGAAGGGACGCTGCACTTCACACTGTTACAGCCGGCTAGCAGTGTGATGGAGGCTTTTGATTTTGCAAGCATTCGAGCCAGCTTCTTCCCGGAGATATAGGTGCCCTTCATGCCTAGCGGATTAAGGGAAGCTGTCCATTTGTCTGTCCCAACAGCGGCCTGCGCTGTATGCCCGAAATAGACGATGAGGGCACCATCGGTTTGCAATTCAGCGGTCAAGTCCTTTTCGGCGTCGACTGGATTCGTGACCACTCTGGTTCGATGCCCACGAATCTGAAACCGGTAAGACTCGTCGTTGTCACTCGTAGGGCCAAGGCCGGGGGGGGGGTGACTCCCGATCGCCTCGTAAGTATTTGCCTAACGAATAGCGTGAGTAACTCCCAACGTCGGCGTACAAGTTGAAGAATACGGCCGCAAAACCAGTAGGATCCGTTGCGTCAACCCACTGTGCTTGAAGCGCCTGATAGAGATTTTGGCTATCGATCGGACCTAGAGCGTCGTCCTGAGCGAATCGCCCTATTGACGGCCATAATGCTCTTGCACGGAAGTCATACGCATCAAACAACGCATTGTGTTCACGTCCCTGGAACAACCATCGCCAATCGTACGCGGAGTTTGTGCGTTCGGATGCGTTCACATCAAAAACTCGGAATTCTCCGTAACGTTGATACTCATATCTTTCAAGCGTCGTGCCCGCACTATCGGTCAGGCGCTCCACATTCGCTAGTTCATCCTGAATCGGGAACAGGGTTGTACCGTTCGTTTCGGCCCGCACAATTTCGTCGATGCCGCGCCCGCGAACGTATCGGGCGGCCATCGCGCTGTCGAGGTACTCTTCGAGCACTTGATCGCCGCTGAGGACGTAGTCGGTACCGTGGGTAGCTCCGGCTGCGGTAGTTTTCTCCTGCACTTTCCGGCCGTTCGCGTCATAGGTGTTCTCGACGACCGCGCCCGCGGAGGTCACGGCCTTCTTCAAGTGATTCTCAAAATCGTACTGGAGCGTAACGCCGTTGTGCTGGAGGAGGTTGCCGCTCGGGTCGTAGGATAGCGTCTGGCCACCGAATGTCGTGTACTGGTTGCGCGTGTTGATTGCGGTCAGGTCGGACGTCGTAGTCGCAGTCTCCGCAGTTTGCGCCGTCCGCGTGATGCTGCGGTAGTTCAGCACCGGATCGATGTCGTAGCTCGTCGAAGCCAGCAGGTTGTTCTTGTCCGTGTCTGTGCGCAGCACGCTCTCGTTGGTAATCCAGGAGTTGCGGTTGTACGAGTAGGTCCACTGCTTCTGAAGATCGGGCCGTCCGATGACCGCCTTGTTGCCCAGCGGCGTGCGCTGGTAGGTCACTCCGCGCACCAGGTTGGCACCGAGTTGGTCGTTGATCGCTGAGAGGCGGGCGTTTGCGTCGTAGCTCCACGCCGAGGTGATGCCGTTCGTGAGGGACCGGGCCACGAGGCGCGAGCCAGCGTCGGCGTAGGTAACGATCGGGTTCGTTACTCCGGCTTCGCCGATGGCGGCGATTCTCCCGAGCGGGTCGATCGTCTGCGTCAGCGCGAGGCCGGAGGGATAGGTAAGGCCGGTCATGTTGCTGCCCGCATCGTACGCCTTTGCGACCGTGCGCGTCGCGCCTGAGCCGATCTGCTGCCCTTCGGTGAGCTGGCGGCCGAGCGAGTCGTAGGTTGCAAGCGTCTTTACTCCCTCATCGGTCTGCGTCGCAACAATGCGGCCGAAGTCGTCGGGAGTGTAGGTCACGCTCGACGGCCCGAGGACGTTCGTTCCTTTGGCGATGGTCTTGCTCACCAGCCGGTCGGCGTCGTCGTATCCGGACGTGATCACCGTTCCATTCGGGTCGGTGGCCGTCTTGCGGTTGTTGTTCTCGTCATATGTGAACGTCCACGTCGCCCCGTCGGCCCGCTTCTCCTCGATGACGTTGCCAAAGTCATCGTGTTTGAAGTTGGTCATGTTGCCGTTTGCATCTTTGATCGATGCCAGCCGGTCGGCGTCGTCGTATGCGAACTCGGTTACGCTCCCCTCGGCGTCGATCTCCTTCGACTTGTTACCGTGCAGGTCGTATTCGAAGCGACGCGTGTTGCCTTCTGCATCCGTTTCCGCAGCAAGGTTCCCCCGCTCGTCGTATTTGTAGCTCATCGTCAGGACGCGCGCAGGATCGTTGCCGTCGATGACTTCGGCCAGCCGGTTCTGCTCGTCGTACGCGAACGTGGTTGTGAAGGTCTCGGTCGTGCCGTCAGGCTTCTTGTCGATCCGGATATAGGCCGACTTGTTGCCGTTGCTGTCATGCGTTGTCTGACTGATGTTCCCTGCGCCGTCGGTCACCTTTGCCGCGCGCCCCAGTTCGTCGAACTCGGTAATGGTCGCGATCCCACGGGGGTCGATGACCGTCATCTTGCGGCCGGCGTCGTCGTAGCTCGTTCTGGAAACGATGTCGGTTGCTCCTGATGGATCCCCGGTTGTCGGAATCGTCAACGGTGCGCTGAAGAGTTTCTGAACCTGCTTCGTTGCACGGCCGAGCGGGTCGTACTCGCTCGTCGACCAGCGCAGCAGGAGCATGTCGCCGGTACTGGTCGTCTTTACGGTCCTCACGTCCACCGGCCGGCCCGCGGCGTCGGTCGTGGTTACTTCCGTGATGCCGATCGGGTCGGTCACCTTGGCGTGGTTGCCGAAGCCGCCCGGCGTCACCGCCGTCGTTTTTCCGCGTGGGTTCGTGATCGTTTTCTGCGTGCTGTCGTCGTCGTAACCGTAGCGCGTCAGCAGCGTGCCCTGCGTGACGGAGCTAAGCCGGTTTCGGTCGTCGTAGCCATAGCTGACATCGGCGGCACTGGGGCGCGTTACGGTCTTGAGGTTTCCGGCGGGATCAAAGCCGTACTGCGTCGTCAGGCCGTTGTCCATCCGGAACTTCACCCGGCCGATCTCGTCGATCGTATAGGTGGTCGTGCTGAAGATAGGCATACCAGCAGGCGTGGTACCGGCGAGGGCATTGCGCGTGGTGATGTTCTGCGCGGCGTCGTAGGTCATCGTCGTGCTTGACACGCCGCTGACTTGCGTCTCGATCTGATCGAGCTTGTTCACGGTGAGAGTGGTGCCGTTTCCGCCAGGCGTGTTGATCGTCCGGACGTTGCCGCGATTGTCGACTCCGTAAGTGGTCGTGCCGTCGAAGGTCGTGGCGGTGAAGAGATAGTCCTTCTGCACGCCGCTAGGGACGTACTGATAAGTCACGTTACCGGTGCGCGGATCGGACGAGCTCTTGAGCAATCCGTGCTCGTCGTAGACGGGCGTAGTGGTTACACCTGCCGCGTCAGTGATGAAGCGCGGGTTGCCACGCGGGTCGCGTGGAACCAGGGTGTTTGCGCCGTCGGGGGTGGTGATCGACGTTGGCAGGTTGGCCGGGCCGTAGCCGACGCTGGTCACCCTGGTCATGCCGGCCACGGCTTCGTCCGAGCCGGTGCGCGGATATTCGGTAGCCGTCTTGACGTTCAGCATGGGGCGGCGGTCATTGCCGTTCGCTCCTTCGTAGCCGTACGTGGTCTTATCGCCGAGAGGGCGGGTGACGGAGGCGAGGCGCCCATCGTTGTCGTACCCGTAGCTCGTCGTCGGACCGCCCGGCTCTTTGAGTGAGCTGATGCGGCGATCGGTGTCGCGCGCATACTCCCACGTGTGGCCGTTCGGGTCGAGCACTGTGGTCTTGTCGTCGCTCGGCGTGATGGTCCATGTACCGCCGCCACTGGTGAGCGTCTGCGCCGCCCACGGGCTGGAGCCGTCGTAGCCGGCGCTCCAGACGGTGCGGTCCAGACCGTCCTTCTCATTCGCCATCTGGCCGGAAACGTAGAGCTGCTGCTTGGTGCCGGTCGTCGCGGAAGAGCCCCACGAATACGTCGTGGACGGTTTGGCGCTGTTCGGCGACTCGGGATCTGGACCGCTGACGTTCGTCAGTCGCCCGCTCGTGTCGTATTTGTACGTGACCACGCGGTTGTCGAAGTCGGTCACCGTGTGAATGCAGCCCTCGAAGCCC
>JADGNY010000201.1 GCA_017883235.1 Thermoanaerobaculia bacterium
CCGTTCGCGCGCCAGTAGGCCGAGTCGTACACATTGTCCATGACGAAATGGGAATGGCTGGCCAGGACGTAAACCTGCTTCTGGTGCTTGTCCCGCATATCGAGCAGGAGATGGTAGACCTTGCGGCCGGTCTCGCGCTGGCGCGGGTAATTGCTCATGCTGTGGCCGCAGGAGCGGCTGTCGGGCAGGGCCTCGTGCATGCCCACCACGACCGTCTTGATCTTTGCATTGGCCCCGTCGCGGTCCAGCAGCGCGGTCAGCCAGCTCATCTGCTGCGCGTCGAACATATCGCACGAGCCGTTGTCGAGCGTGATGAAGTCGATCCCCCGATCGACGACGTGATAGTAGGTCTCGACCGGCGGCTGAAAGGTATATTTATCGTCCAGCGCGCGCTGCACGCGGATGGTATCCATGTCGAGATAGCCGCGAAAGGCGTTGACGAACGCTTTCCGCGTCATCGGCCAGATCGTCTCGTGGTTTCCGATGCCCACGTAGACGGGGATTCCCTTCTTCTCAAACGGCTTCAACTGATTGTCGATGGCGTCCTGGAAGGCGGTGAGCAGGTAGGTCTGCAACTGCAACTGCACCGGCTTCGTGGCCATGGCCGCTGCCTGCACCATGTCCTCATCGAACGTGTAGATGGCGCGCCAGTCGCCGAGGTGCCAGTAGAACGACGCGCCATCCCTGCTTGCCCCCTCGGCGATGGCCGGCATGACGATGTCTCCACAGTTGCGCGAATCGCCGGCGACGGCAAACTGCCACGGCGCTTCGGGTGGCGGCGCCGGTGCCGCGCTCTGCGCGGAAGCGACGACCGGAAACAGAACGAGAAAAGCGAGTGCGAAACTCTTCTTCATATGCGGATCATAAAAGCAAAACGCCCGGAACCGGTCCGGGCGTTTGCAGCTCGTCGATGACGTGGTGATCAGCGGCGCGCGTTCCCCTTCGCGCCCGGCGATACGGTGATCGTGGCGGTTTGGCTGTCGGCGCTGCCGCAGGGATTCGTTACGCGGACCCAGTAGGACGTGGTGTCGTTGATCGCGGAGGTCGTGAAATTCGGGGTCGTTCCGCCGGCCAGCGGGAAGTTCACCAGGCCGCTGGCGCCGTTAAACCACTGGTAGGTGAACGGACCGCTGCCCGATGCTTTCACGGAGAGCAGGGCCGGCCTGCCGAGGGAGACGGTCGAGCTCTTTGGTTGATCGAGACCGAGGATGAAGGGGGGATCGCAGATGACGGTGACGAAGATTGTGGCGGACGACGTGGATCCGTCGGAAGTCGTCGCGGTGAGGGTCACGGCGTGATTGCCCGCGTTTGTCGTCGCCGTCGTGCTGATGGTTACGGCCCCGTCAACCGCACCGGTCGCGGTGATGACCGACGGTGTGACGGAGGCCAGGAGGTTGGCGTCGTCGGTCGTGACGGAGAGGGTAACGCCGCCCGTGGTTGTGTCCGGGATGAACGTTGAAAAGAAGACGGTGGCCGACGCGGCATTTCCCAAGAGGAGGGGGGTGGCACGGGTGTCGCCGGACAGGACAATGGCCGGGGGGGTGGTGGGTGAGGGTGTGGGAGTCGGTGGGGGCGTGCCGCCGCCGGTTCCGCCTGAACCGCTCTTCGACGTGTCCGTGTACGTAATCGTGCCACGAACGGCTGGCCCGTTGAGAACACAGGCGGCTCTGAATGTAGCAACGAACTTTGTCAGATGGAAAAGAGCGCCGGTCGGAATGTCAGTTGGTCCGAGCAACTGTGTATCGAATTGCAATTGAGAAATCTGAAAATCGCCGAACTCGTCGCTGCACCCGGAAGCGTTAAAGCTGAAATCAATGGCAGGGAACGGAACCGGGGAGGTGGGGGAGGAGAAGATGGCGGCGCGGGTTGCGAGGGTGAAGTTCCCCACGCTTAGATTCCTCTGAGGCGCGGAGGTCACCGCCAACAAAAGAGTGAATTGCTGGTTGACTAAGATAGTCGTCGACTGGGCAGAAACTGTGAACTGGTCTGGAAGCAGATCGCTGTTGAAATCCGACAGATTGATGCCGAACGTGCTGTTGCTGTTTGTAAACGTGGCGCTCCTGCTGTTCAGCATGAGCGGGAAATTCTGGTCCGAGCTCATCGTTACCACGAGCCTTGGATTGACGGGTGTGCTGAAGTCACCCAAAACTGACATTGGCGCAAATAACACGCAGACGAGTGTCAACGTAATTAGGGTCGGCCTCACAATCCACCCTCCTCATGAATACAACTAATAAAATGATACCACGACTTGCCATGGACCCACAGACTCACGCCTGGGGTACCCAGCCCGAGATGTTCGGCCCTCGCCACGAGTACCGCCTCGGCATCATCACCCGCGAGGTGGAGAAACTGCCTCGCGGCGCGCGGGTGCTCGACGCCGCGGTCGGCCTCGGCCAGCTCGCCGGCCGCATGCAGCAGCGCGGCTACGACGTCATCGGCATCGACTACTCGCTCGATGCGGCCCTCCACGTCAAGGCGAACCTCGGCATCCCGGTCGTCATCGGCGACATGACCCGCCTCCCGTTCCGCACCGCCTCGCTCGACGCCGTGACGACCGGCGAGACCCTCGAGCACCTCGACGACGATGCCTCGGCCGTCCGCGAGATCGCCAGGGTTCTGGTCGCCGGCGGTACGTGTGTCGCCACCGTCCCGGCGCTTCAATCCCTCTGGACCGCCAGCGACGTTTACTACGAGCATCGCCGCCGCTATACCCGCGCACAGCTCTCCTCGCTCTTCCGCGCCGCATCGATGACGATCGCGAAGGCGGCGTTCTGGGGCTTTCCGATCGTGCTGGTCTACGACACCCTGGTGATCCTGCCGATGAACAAGCGCCGCGCCCTTCGCGCTGTTCAGGACGATGCCGCCCTTCGCTCCGTGGCCCGGGCGGGCCGCTCGCGGATGCTGGTGAACGCCGTCCGCGCGATCTTTTCGCTCGACCGCCTCTTCTCGTTCATCCCGTTCGGACCGGGACTTTTGCTTGTCGCCCGGAAGGATTGAAGTGGCGGCGCGCGATGTTTATGATGGCGATATGGCGAGTGAGACTACCGTGAAGGCCAACGAACCCGAAGTGAAGCCAAGGCATGCACCGAGCGTGCTCGAGGCGCACGACGCGATGCTTCGTCATCGTGCCTTCGAGCGTCTGCGGGCTTTGAAGGGCAAGATTCATCTCGACATCGACATTGACGAGCTCCGTGGCCGTAATCGGTGATACCTCGGCTCTCGTCGACGCGTTGCAGGCCGCTGATATCGAAGCCATCGCGTGGCGTCGCGTTTATGATGGCGATATGGCGAACGCAAGAGACACGAACCCCGAGGTTCGCGAGAGAAGAAAAATCGAATCCATGGACGACCTGACTCCCGAGGAGCGCGCACAACAGTTCCGCTTCGCTGAGAAGCTGCGGGCGCTTGCCGGCAGGATTCATCTCGATATCGATCTGGACGAGTTGCGTGGTCGTAATCGGTGACTCTCACCTTTATGATGGCGATATGGCGAAGACGATTGCAGTGACCGAAGCGTCAAAAGTAAGAGTCCAGGCAACCGGTACACGGCCCTCGACCGTCCTTGAGGAGTTTGACCGTCAAAGGCAGAAGAGATTGGTTGCCTGGTTCGAGAAATGGCGTGGGAAGATCCACATGGATATTGACGTGGATGCGCTTCGTGGTCGCTGACACCTCTGACCTCGCGGATGCGCTTGTTCCTTTCGGATGCGATCCGGTAGAGTGGTTTGCCGGTTGGATCGGCGGGCGCAGCACGATCGCGCTCGGATGTGACTTGGCGGTTTGAATTCGCGCGCCTCTTTGCCACGGGTGAGCCACAGGAAGCGTTGGCGGCGTTCCTCGAAAAGCGATCTGAGAAATGGACCTGATATGAGCCGAAACGAAACCGACATTCCGCAACCTGCAGTGCTCCCTCCCGTCCCGAAGGCGGACGCTGACCAGCTTCCGCTCTTCTCCGTCGAGGCCCTCGGCGGTATCCGCAAGGAATCGGCGGAGTGGAAGGACGCATCCGCGAAAAGGCCGTCCTGGAAGAAGGACTTCACCACCGTCAGCGCCATGGAAGTCAACCCACTGGCGACGCCGACCGACGTGGCCGCTCTCGATTTCGATCGCGACCTCGCCTTTCCCGGCCAGTTCCCCTACACGCGCGGAATCCATCCCGGCGGCTACCGCGGAAGGCTCTGGACCATGCGCCAGTTCGCCGGCTTCGGAAGCGCCACGCACACGAACGAGCGCTTCAAATACCTGCTCTCCCAGGGGCAGACCGGTCTCTCCACCGCCTTCCACCTGCCGACCCTCTACGGCTACGACTCCGATCATCACTACAGCGCCGGCGAGGTCGGCAAGTGCGGCGTGGCCATCGACACGCTGGCCGACATGGAGACGCTCTTCGACGGCATCGACCTCGAGGACGTCACCGTCTCCATGACCATCAACTCCACGGGACCGATCGCCCTGGCCATGTACCTGGTCGTGGCGCAGAAGCAGGGGGCCGACTGGAAGAAGATCTCCGGCACGCTGCAGAACGACATCCTCAAGGAGTACATCGCCCAGAAGGAGTACATCTTCCCGCCGCGCCCCTCGATGCGGCTGATCACCGACACCTTCCGGTTCTGTGCTGAAAATGTTCCGAAGTACAACCCCATCTCGATCAGTGGCTATCACATCCGCGAGGCCGGCTCGACGGCGTTGCAGGAGCTGGCCTTCACGCTCCGCGACGGGATGGAGTACGTCGAGTACGGCGTCCGCGCCGGTCTCGACATCGACGATTTCGCGCCGCGTCTCTCGTTCTTCTTCAACTCTCACAACGATCTGTTCGAGGAGGTAGCCAAGTTCCGCGCCGCGCGCCGCGTCTGGGCCAAGGTCATGCGCGACCGCTACGGCGCCAAGGATCCGCGGTCGTGGCAGCTTCGCTTCCATACGCAGACGGCCGGCTGTTCGCTCACCGCGCAGCAGCCGTACAACAACATCGTCCGCGTCACCATTCAGGCGCTGGCCGCGGTGTTCGGCGGCACGCAGTCGCTGCACACGAACTCGCTCGACGAGACGCTGGCCCTGCCGACGGAAGCGGCGGCGCGCATCGCCCTGCGCACGCAGCAGATCATCGCCCACGAGTCGGGCGTCATCAACACCGTCGATCCGTTCGGCGGATCGTTCTTCATCGAAGAGCTCACGAACCGGATGGAAGAGGGCTGCTTCGACTACATCGCCCGGATCGACGCCTTCGGCGGAATGGTCGAAGCGATCGAAGCCGGCTTCCCCCAGCGCGAGATCTGGGACGCGTCCTATCAGTTCCAACGCTCCGTCGACTCCGGCGAGAAGATCGTCGTCGGCCTGAATGCCTTCCAACAGGAGACCGAAGATCCCTACGAGATCCTCTACATCGACGAGGCGGTTGCCGGCGAACAGATCGAGCGTCTGAACCGCATCCGCGCGGAGCGCGACCCGACGAAAGTCCAGGACGCGCTCCAGGCCCTCCGCAACGCCGCCGCCGACCCGAACACCAACACGATGCCGTTCCTCATCGACGCGGTAAAGGTCTACGCCAGCGTAGGTGAGATCAGCGACGCGCTGCGAGACGTCTTCGGGACGTATCAGGAGCCGGCGCTGTTCTGATCAATTCTCGAATCCGCGCAACCGGTCGAGAATGTAGAGAATGCGTGAGCGCTCCTCGCCGTGCGGAAGCCGTTCCGAAGTTGCAGCCACGCTGTTGCGGATTGTCAGGCGCCCGTCCGCATCGGCGTGACGGAACTTCGTGGCGACAACGTAGGAAATGATCTCGGCCTTCGCATCCGAGAGCCCCACGAGATCGGGGAGATCGCGGAGCAATCGTTCCGTGGGGCGGCTCTCCAGATCTTTGACGAAAGACTGTAATTCCGTGAACGTCTTGGCGTCGATCGCCTTCATCACGATCGACGAAGTCGGCACTCTGTCATCCCTGTCTGTGGCCATGGGCGCTCTTTCTCCGTTTCTTCCGCAGTGTCCTGGGCAGGCTGGTAAGGCCGAAGCAACTTCCGCGCCGCATACGTACCTTACCATCCGCTATGGAAGGACGGCAGTCCGCAATAGTCACAGAGTGGTTTCAATTCGGGTGCGCGTTGGGCGCAATCGGGAGAGAATAGCAGGTGGAGTGAGATCCATCGTCATCACCGGAGCGAGTGCAGGGATTGGCGCGGCCATCGCGCGGCGCCTCGGGCGCGGCGGCAACAAGGTCGCGCTGGCGGCGCGGCGCGCGGAGTTGCTGGCCGAGGTTGCCGCGGAATGCGGCCCAGACGCAATCGCCGTCACCGCCGACGTCACCCGGCGGGACGACGTCGAGCGCTTGCGCGATGAGGCCATCCGCGCGTTTGGCGGCGTCGACGTCTGGATCAACAACGCCGGACGTGGCATCAGCCGCCCCGTCCTCGAACTGACCGACGAGGATCTCGACGAGATGATGCTCATCAACGTGAAGTCGGCGCTGTACGGGATGCAGGCCATCGTCCCCTACTTCATCGAGCGCGGCCACGGACATCTGATCAACATCTCGTCCTTCCTGGGGCGGGTACCGATCGCCGCGCACCGCTCGGCGTACAACGCGGCCAAGTCGGCGCTCAACGCGCTGACGGCGAACCTGCGCGCGGACGTCGCAGCCAAAGGAGTCGAGGTATCGCTGGTGATGCCCGGCCTGGTCTCGACCGATTTCGCGCGCAACGTGATCGGCACGCCGAGCGCGGTGCCGCCGTCGTGGACCCCCGGCACGGCGATGAAGCCGCAGACGGCCGAAGAGGTCGCGGACGCGGTCGCCGATGTGATCGCGCACCCGCGCGCCGAGGTCTACACCAATCCCGCCAGCCCGGAGATGGCGCGGCGATACTTCGAAGGCCTCGGCGCGATCGGATAACCAGGCTAATGAGCCAATAGGGAGACCGATGTGGCAGGCGCAGACACTCTTGTCTGTGCAATCGCCGGCGGAGCTGGCGAGAGATCGTAGCCCCGGTTTCAACCTCGGTTTCAACCGGGGGTCTGGAGATTGGACGTTACGACGCCGCGATAGCGGCTCAAGAAGGTAGCCAGGGGTGCGAGCGCTTTTTGCGAGCACCCCTGGTCTGCGTTGTCTCTTGAAAGCGTGCCGCGTC
>JADGNY010000202.1 GCA_017883235.1 Thermoanaerobaculia bacterium
CGCGGAGTCCATTCATGGCCTCGCGGAGTCCATTCATGGCCTCGCGGAGTCCATTCATGGCTTCGTGGATGCCCATTCATGGCCTCGTGGAGCCCATTCATGGCCTCGTGGAGTCCATTCATGGGCCTCGTGGAGTCCATTCATGGCCTCGTGGAGCCCATTCATGGCCTCGTGGGGTCCATTCATGGCCTCGTGGATGCCCATTCATGGCCTCGTGGAGCCCACTAATGTGCTGACACTCATTTCCGGGAAGCTGTACCAGGCAACCCCGAGACCCGAACTGCCCCCCCCGGCCATCACATGCGCCGGATCCCGGATTCAGTTACCCTATTCTGCATGCTCGGAAGGTCGTTCTCTTTCGTCTTCGCTTTGTGTCTCGCCGCGTTGCGTCTGGCCGCCGACTGTCCTTCAAGTGTGGCCGTACAGGTGCCGGTGACGGCGTGCAAATCGGGCACGGCGACGGCGGCCGTTCTCGGCGTTCCGGGGGCGTCCTACGCCTGGACGATCGACGGCGGCACGATCGTCGGTGATGCCACGGGCGACCACATCGTCATCTCCCTCGGCACGAGCGCAAAAGCGGTGGTGTCGGTCACCATGACGACGGGCGGCTGCTTCTCGCACGGCGCCGGCCTCATCACGTTGCGCGATCCTTTCGATGTCCACCTGGCCGCGATCCCCGCGTCCCGCGCCAATGAGCCGCTGACGGTCTCGTGGTCGTACGACAACGGCGCGCCGGCGCAGCAGACCATCTCCGGCGATTTCGGGACCGTCTCGCTGCCGCCCGCGGCACGCAGCTATTCGTATACGCCGCAGACGAGCGGCAACAAGCAGTTCGTCGTCGACGCAACCTTGGCCGGCACCGCCGCCGGCCCGGCACCGACGACGAGACAACGCGCCGTCTCGAAGAGTCCCTTCACTGCTTCGACCTGCTCGGCTGCACACACCGCGGTGGCCTATGTGGTCGACGCATGCACCGATCCTCCCGTCATCGTCGACGGTCCCTCCTCCGTCGTCGTCGGGACGAGCTTCCAACTCACCGTCCGTTCGCAACCGGGCGCGTTCGCGACCTGGACGATCGCCAACGGCTCGCCCTCCTCGGCGACGGGGGACAGCGTGACGATTATGCCGGCATCGATCGGCAGCGTCGACGTCAACGTCCAATTGACGCGCGGCGCCTGCATCGGACAGCTGTCTCGCAGCATCGCCATCACGCCGAAGCTCGACTGCGACAGCCCGAAGGTTTCCGTCAGCACCGGCGCGCTCTCCTGCGGCTCGGCGATTGTGAACGCCTCGTTCACCGGCACGCCGCCGTTCCATGGAAAATGGTCGGACGGTCTCTCGTTCAACACCGACACGATGTCACTCGCCCGCCCGGTCATGATTCCCGGCAACTACAGCATCACCGAATTTCAGGACGCCGCCTGCTCCGGCCCGGCCTCCAACGTCACCGTGGTGCCGCAACTAATCCCGACGGCGACGGTCTATGGATTCAGAGGCTGCACGGGTATCGACTCAGCCTACGTTCAGTTTACGGGCAAGCCGCCGTTCTCGGGGTGCTGGAACGATGAGACCTGCTTCCAGACAAGCCAGACCAATATCTCGAAACTGATCACGACGGAGGGAACGAACACGCTTGTGTCCGGAACGGACGCCACCGGCTGCAGTCTGGCGATCGCCGGCTCCGCGCAAGGCATCCTGACGCCGAGGGTGGCGCTCATCCACGAATGCGACTCGACGGGAGCCAATGCGGGCGTGCTGATGGTCAAAACGACTGGATCGTCTCCCAAGGGTTTGGAGTCGACGTGGTCCGATGGCGTAAAGGTAAATTGGGCGCGCTATATCGCACCGTCGGTGACCACGACATACACCGTTACAAGCGTCACCAGTCCCAACGCCTGTCCCGTTGTCTTCGATTCTCCGCGGTCGTACACGTTTTACCCTACCCCCGTGCCGGACATTACCTCCGCGGTCAGCAGCGTTTGCCCCGGGGCCGCGGGTACGGTGTCGGTCACCCCGCCGCCGCCCGGCACGCAAGTGCAATGGGTCATGTATGGCGGCACGATTGTTTCGGGCCAGGGGACGAGCACGGTGCAATATCAGGGCGGCGCCGGCTACTACGGAGGGCTCTACTTCGTCTGCACGTTCACCTTTTCCGACCCGGACCGATGCCCGCTGACGGGCAGTAAAAGCCTGACCGTAAACCCTCTCAGTCCTGACGGCTCTGTCAATGTGACCCCGCCGTATTTCTTTGCCGGAAAAACAGCCGACGTCTCGTTCTTCTTTAACAAGGACACGGTTAGTTGGTCGATCAGCAATTATCCTTTCAACGATCCCATCACGATGAGCCCCTGCGTCGTTGACCCCGCCTCCCAAACCACGACCTGCCACGGGGTTTACACGAGCACGCATGGCTCAGGCAATTCGCAGGTCACGGTGCACCTTGTCGGCGGTTGCGGCGGCACGAAAGACGTTTCGACGTTGGTGCAACTTCTGCCGAACTGAGGCGAATGAGGAGCGGACGAGGCGTCCGCTCCTCACCGCAGACTACTCGGGCTGGAAGAGGTTTTGGGGCTCGATGTGCACGACCTGGAACGACGACCCCTTCTTCAAGGTCACAGATTGTGACCTTGAAGACGCACTCTCTGGTCAGGTGCCAGGAGGTCTGGAGTGGGACACGTCTTCGTTTCATCGGCGTTGTCTGGCCGGAGAGGTCGTCGGCTCGCCTACGTGTCGTAGAAGTTCGCGCACCCGACGACGCAACTCCAGAGAGGACTGCAGATTTCAGCTCACCGCCGAGGAGGCCGGCTCTTTGAGGTCACAAATTGTGACCTCAAAGGAGGGCCGGGGCGGCCGGCGCTATTTGCCCTGGGCCTTCACCGAACACGGAGCCATCATGGTGGCGGCGCTGTTGAACAGCCCTCGCGCCATCGAGATGAGCGTCTTCGTAGTCCGGGCCTTCGTCCGTTTGCGGGAGTTCGCGCGCGGTCACACGGAGATTGCCAGAAGACTCGACGCGCTCGAGCAGAAGGTGACCGAACATGACGATGACCTTCGTGAGATGTTCAACGCGCTCCGTGCGCTTCTGACCCCCTCGCCAGGGGCCGGGCGCGAGATCGGATTCGCGAAGAAACGGTGAAATCACTGCCCTCGGTGAGGCGCCACCTCGGTTGGGAATCGGAATTTTCGGCAACGCTAATTCCAGTTTGCGTCTCAAAATGGAAGTGCTGCGTCGGTTTTTCCCATTTCCGGCCGGGAGTGCCTTCATCTTTGGGCCTCGGGGGTCAGGCAAGTCGACATGGCTTCATTATTCGCTTCCGGATGCTCTCTGGCTGAATCTGCTTCAACCGGAGAAATATCGGGAGATGAGCGCCCGTCCCGAACGATTGCGTCAACTTGTCGAGGGGTCGAGTCAACGGGATGTGGTAATCGACGAGATCCAGCGCGTGCCGGAGTTGCTGAACGTCGTCCACGATCTGATGGAATCGGGCCAGGAGCGGCGCTTCCTGTTGACGGGATCGAGCGCGCGAAAGCTTCGGCCAGGCGGCGTCGACCTTCTCGCCGGCCGGGCGTTGAACCTCACCATGCATCCCTTCATGGCCGCGGAGATTCCGGCATTCAGACTCGATCGCGCTCTCGAGATCGGCACGCTGCCGCTTGTCGTCGGTTCGTCGGATCCGCATGCCACGCTCAGCGCATATGCCACCCTCTACCTCGACGAAGAGGTCAAGCTCGAAGGATGGGCCAGGGACATTGGCCGGTTTGCACGGTTCCTGGAGGCAGTCACGTTTTCGCACGGTTCGGTGCTCAACATCAGCAACCTGGCCCGCGAGAGTCAGGCCGAGCGGAAGACAGTTGCCGGCTATATCGAAGTCCTCGAGGATCTTCTGCTGGCGTTCCGGTTGCCTGTTTTTACCCGTCGCGCGAAGCGGGAGACCTCGCAGCAACCGAAGTTCTATCTCTTCGACGCCGGAGTGTTCCGGTCATTGCGGCCGCGCGGACCGCTCGATCGCTCCGCCGGGATCGAGGGAGCGGCACTCGAAGGGCTCGTCGCACAACACCTTCGAGCGTGGATCGCTTACTCGCCGGGCGATACAAAGCTCTTCTTCTGGCGTACGCGTTCCGGAGTCGAAGTCGACTTTGTCGTCTACGGTGACCTGGGATTCATGGCCATCGAAGTCCAGAATGCAGCAACCGTCCGTTCAAACGACCTGCGCCCGCTCCGCTCGTTCATGGCCGACTATCCGGAGGCGCAGCCGCTCCTGCTCTACCGCGGAAAGGAAGAGCTGATGATCGACGGCATCCGCTGTCTGCCCGTGGACAACTTCTTGCTGTCACTCACCCCGGATGCTTCTGGGCAACCTGCTGCGCGATAACCTCCAGCTCCGCGCTACAATTTGCCCAGCGTTTGGGACGCATCCAGTCCGCGGAAAGGGCCGTGCCCACCCACTGATCATCAACGAAGGTACGAACCTTCTTTCAGCCTGACCGTGCGGACTCCAGGCATGCGATGAAAGGAGTTTCGTATGTCGGATGCCCTTCCTCTCCCGCCCCATCCCCACCTCGGCTACTACAGGAAACTGGCCAAGGATCTCCTCAAGGCCTGCGCCTCGGACGCCCATCCCACCGCGTTGCGCGCGTGGGTGAGGCAGCTCGTCAGCGCCGAACAGATCGAGCGGGTGGAAACCCGCCTGCGGTCGGGGACGATCGGCAAGCTCACCGAAGCGCAGTACTTCATCGCCCGTGCGCATGGCTTTGCGAGCTGGCCGAAGTTCGCGCGGCACGTCGAGGATCTGCAGCATGCCGGCTCGCCCGGCGCGAAATTCGAGCAGGCCGCCGATGCAATCGCCGCCGGCGACATCACCACCCTCCGCCGGCTGCTCGATGAGAACCCGGAGCTGATCCGGCAGCGATCGAGCCGCGATCATCGGTCGACGCTCCTCCACTACGTCTCGGCGAACGGCATCGAAGACTTTCGCCAGCGGACGCCGCCGAATATCGTCGCGATCGCACGGCTGCTGCTCGATGCTGGCGCCGAGGTGAACGCGGAGTCCGACGCGTACGGCGGCCATTCGATGACGCTCGGTCTCGCCGCCACCAGCGTTCATCCCGAGGCTGCCGGCGTGCAGATCGCGCTCATGGAACTGCTGCTCGATCGCGGCGCGATGATCGAGCGTCTGCCGGGCGAGGCGGTGAGCGGATGCCTGGCCAACGGCCGGCCGCTCGCCGCCCGATTTCTTGCGGAGCACGACGCGTATCTCGACTTCGAGAATGCCGCCGGCGTCGGCCGCATCGATCGGGTGAAGGAGCTCGTGGAGGCGACGCCGGAACCGGAGCGGGGGAAAGGATTCGTCTGGGCGTGCGCGTACGGCCACAATGACGTCGTCGCCTTCCTGCTCGACTACGGCGTCGATCCCGCGTCAGGCTCCGGCCTGCACCTTGCGGCGCACGAAGGGCACCTCAACACTGTCAAGCTGCTCCTCGCCCACAACGCGCCGCTCGAGGCGAAGAACATGTACGGCGGCACGGTCCTCGGCCAGACGTTGTGGTCGTTGATTCACCATCCCATGCCGGCGCACCGTGAGATCGTCGAGACCCTCGTCGCCGCCGGCGCGAAGGTGGGCGACGACTGGTTCACCGGCAACCGCGGCATCGACGAGTTCCTTCTCCGCGCGCGTCCGACCCAACCGGAGGATGCCGATCCGATCCACGACCTCCTGCGGCGTGGAAGGCGCGCGCGCTTTGACACACCCGACCAATCGCGCGACCTGTTCGCCGAGTCAGCGGCAATGGCGCGCCGGAGCGGTGCGCGGCGCGAGCTGGTGGAAGCGCTCAAGGGAATCGCCCAGATCGAGCGCGACCTCGGCCGCCGCGCGGACGCGCTGCCATCCTACGAGGAGGCCGTGGCCATCTGCCGCGAGATCGGCGATCCTCTCCTCCTCGCGCACACCCTCCGCCACCTCGGCGATCTCCAGCACGATGACGGCCGCGACGATCTCGCCGAGCCGCTGTCCGCCGAGGCGCTGGCGCTGTATCGAACGTCAGATGCGCCGCCGCTGGATCTTGCCAACGCCTTTCGCAGCCTCGCTGTCATCCGGAACACCGAGGATTTGTGGGAAGAAGCCTTCCACCTCTACGTGGCCACGAACGTCCCCCCCGGCGTCGCCGAATCGGCCCTGCGCCTGGCGAAGCTGGCGGATTCCCACGGCGACCGCGATCGCGCCCGCGAATGGCTGCGCATCGCCACCTCCGCCGCCGAGGCGTCAGGCGACGAGAACGTGCGGCGACGGGTGCGGGGGGTGGGGGAGGAGATGGGAGGTTAGGTTGCCGCGTGATCGCTCTATCGCACGTCGCGAAGAGCGATGAAAAGCACACGCACATCCGCATCGCCGTTGACGACGACCTTCCACTTGGCATAGCCCGGCACCGGCGCGGTGAGCGAGGCCACCTGGCTGGAAATGACATCAGCCACAAAATTATCCGCGGCCGACGCGGCCGCGACGAGCTCGGGAAGGTCTTGTGGCCGGGGTCGACGCTGAAAGACAGCAAGCGTCCGATGACCAGGCGCTAAGACTTTGATCCGCGGGATCAACAGGGTTGATGCGTCAGATCAACAATTTGATCCGCTGGATCAAGAGGTTTGATGCGTAGATCAACAGGTTTGATCCGCAGATCAACACGTTGATGCGTCAGATCAACAGGTTGATGCGTGAGATCAACAGGGACGATGCGCAGATCAACAGGTTGATGCGTCAGATCAACAGGTTTGATGCGCAGAACAGAACGGTTGATCCGCGGAACAGAACGGTTGATGCGCAGAACAGAACGGTTGATCCGCGGAACAGAACGGTTGATCCACGGACAGAACGGTTGATCCCGCGGAACAGAACGGTTGATCCACGGAACAGAACGGTTGATCCGCAGAACAAGATGTTTGATCCGCGAAACAGCAGGTTTGATCGACGGAACAGAGCGGTTGATCCGCAGAACAAGATGTTTGATCCGCGGAACAGGAGGTTTGATCGACGGAACAGAACGGTTGATCCGCAGAACAAGATGTTTGATCCGCGGA
>JADGNY010000020.1 GCA_017883235.1 Thermoanaerobaculia bacterium
GATCGATTCGTGTCCGTACCAGGAGCAGGTGGGGGTGAAGCGGCATTCGACGACGCCGCGGAGGTGGGGGGAGACGTGGCTTCGGTATTCGTCGATTGCGGCGAGGGTCATCCGGGCGTCGAGCGCGTAGCGGGGTGGGACCAGGAGGTCGTGGGCGATCCAGACGGCGAACAGGAGGAGGGCGATTCGTTTGCCGCGGGTCATCGTCCCCGCCATCTCTCGAACACAGCTTTGCTCGAACTTGCCACGCTCTCTCCGACTGGCCCCCCTGGGACCGCGGGCGTCTCGCCCGCGCGGTTCTTGGCAGCATCCTGCTCAACCGCGCTGGCGAGACGCCCGCGGTCCCAGGGGGGGCATCGCGGGAAAAGGGCTCTTGAGGTTAGGAAAGCGCCAGTACTCTCGAGGTGATTCCACGGTTTTGGAAGAAATCTTCGCGCCACGCGCAGAAGCCAAAGGTCAGTAGTACAGGGTGGGTTACGAGGTAATGTTTGGGGTCTGCCAGACCGGCGGCGAGACGCCGCCGGGCCAGCCGGCGAGACGCCAGCGCTCCGGCGCTTCGCGCTTATGCGTTGCGCGCTGAACGCGCGCTGCGCGCTCATCGCTCCGCCGCTTTCGCTTCGTCCCATAGCGCGTCCAGCTCTTCCAGGGTCAGGTCGTCCACGTTGCGGCCGCTTTCGCGGACGCGCGATTCCATCGAGCCGAAGCGGCGGGTGAATTTGCGGTTCGTCGACTGGAGCGCCTCTTCGGCGTTCACGTTGAGCTTGCGGGCGATGTTGGCGATGGTGAAGAGGAGGTCGCCGACCTCGTCGTGGATCTTCGTTTCGTCGCCGGAGGCGATGGCCTCGTGGAGCTCGGCAATCTCCTCGTTTACTTTGTCGAACACATCCTCGGTGCGCCGCCAATCGAAACCGACGCGGGCCGCTTTTTCTGTCAGACGCGAGGCGCGGAGAAGCGCGGGGAGAGACTGCGGCACGCCGGACAGGACGCTCTTGTTCTCCGCTTTCCGCTCCTCGTTCTTCAGCTTCTCCCAGTTGACGAGGACCTGTTCGGCGTCGTTGGCCTCGACGTCGCCGAAGACGTGGGGATGGCGGCGGACCAGCTTGTCGTGGATGGCGGTGACGGCGTCGTAGATGTCGAACGATCCTTCTTCGCGGGTCAGCTCGGCGATGAAGACGGCCTGCAGGAGAAAGTCGCCCAATTCCTCGACGAGCGCGGCGCGGTCATCGCGGTCGATGGCGTCGACGACCTCGTACGACTCCTCGATCACGAACGGTTTCAGACTCGGCAGCGTCTGCTTGCGATCCCACGGGCAGCCGTCCGGGCCGCGAAGTCTTTGCATGAGCTGCACAAGTTCGTCAAAGGAGCGCTTCGGCATTTGCATCATTCTAAGCGTCTGCTTCTTGGTGGTAGCATCAGCGGTCGATTCAGCTTCGCCCTCTTCCATGTCAAACCAGGTCCTGATTGTGGCCTCCGAGGCGGCGGCAAAAGCTCCTGCCGCCGTTGCGGCTTCGCTCAGCTTCACACCGGTTGTGACCGGCTCGGAGCAGGAGGCATTGGATCTTCTCGATCGGGAGTCGTTCGCGCTCATCGCTGTCAGCAGCGGGGAATCGTGGCAACGTCTTCGCGATGAACTGGAGCGGAAGCAGCCGGCCGCGCGCATCCTCGAGCTGCCGGAGCCGAACGGTGACGATGGCGCGGTGCGGCGGCTGATGATCCGCTATCTCGACCGCCGGGCGCGGCCGCAGCACTTCAGCTCCGAGGAGCGCTACCGGTTCCTGTCCAACATCCTGGAGTCGTTCACCGGAACGCTCGAGCTGAAGGAAGTGCTGCGGAGGATCGTCTCGATCACGCGGCAGGAGTTCGGCGCCGATCGTGCCTGGCTGCTGCATCCCGTCAGCGAACAGGCCGAGCTCGCGAAAATCCGTTTCGCCGTCAGCGCGCCGGCATATTCGGTTCAGCATGACAAATACCCGTCGTCGTTGTCATTGAAGCACTCGGCGAAGCTGATCCGCCGCCTGCTCGATGCCGACGGACCGATCGTGATCATGGAAGGCGATGCCGAACTCGACCGCCAACAGGCCGAGATCTTTCAGGTCCGCTCCGAGATGGTGCAGGTTCTGCGTCCGCGCGATGACGAACCGTGGGCGTTCGGCCTCCATCAATGTTCGGCGCCGCGGGAGTGGACGGATGAAGAGATCTCGCTCTTCGCCGAGATCGGCCGTTACGCCACGCTGGCGCTCAACAACACGCTGCTTCACGAGCGGGCAGTCCGCGAGATGGCCAAGGTCAATGCCATCCTCGACCAGATTCCGGAGTCGGCCGCCATCTACAACGCTGTCGGCCAGCTCGAGCGGATGAACGCCGCGGCGCAGCGTGAGACTGTTTCGCTTTTCGCGCCCGATCCCGAGGGGCGGCTGCGCAAGAACCGGCACCGCTACATCGACGGCAGCCCGCTGGAAGCCGACGACCTCCCGTCGATGCGGGCCGTGCGCGGCGAGATCGTCAAGTCCGACTACCTCGTGCACGATGTGCGCAGCGGCGATGACCGCGTGGTCAATCTGAAAGCGGCGCCCATCCGCGACGACCGCAATCACGTCATCGGCTCGGTCGTGCTCTCGCGCGACGTCACCGATGAACGGCAGACCGCGGAACGCGAGGCGTGGCGCCGCCGCCGCGCCGAATGTCTGGCCAACCTCGGCGTCGACACCGTGACCATGCAGCCCTCGTTCGAAGAGCTCGACGAGCCTGCCCGCCGCGTCGCCGATGCCGTCGGTGGCACGGCGATGATCTACCTCTACCACGGCTTGTCGAGCGAGCTGCACATGGTCGGCATGGCCTCGGTGGCGCCCGTCGCCAACGATGTGCATCGCTTCCGCGAGTACCTTTCGCACACTCCCTACCACGCCGGCGAAGGCATCCCGGGGACGGTGTTCCAGATCGGACGGCCTCTGCTCTACTCTGAGTTCGGCGCGAAAGCGGCTGCCGACTTCACGCGCGATCCTGCGGAAGGGGAGATCGTCGCGGCGATGAATGAGCAAACGCTGATCGCGACGCCGATCGAATCGTATGGTGACCGCATCGGTGCGCTGGTCATCGCCCGCTCTGACTCGCGGCGGAGTTTCGACGCCGAGGATCTCGAATTCGCGCAAGCCGTGGCCGAGCGCATCGGCGCGGCAAGCCACATCCATCGTCTGACGCGTATCTCGCAGGAAGGCCATCGCGCCGCCGAGGAGCTGGCGCGTCGCGAAGTCGATGCCCGCGTCCGTTTCGAGGCTGTCATCGAGACCGCGCCGATCGGTGTGGCCGTCTTCTCCGCTGACGAGCTCCGTTTCGAGCTGGCCAACGCGCGCTTCGTCGACTTCGTCGAACGTCTCGGCAAGATCGCGCTCGATACCCGCCTCATCGGCCTGCGCGTCGATGAAGTCATCCCCTCGCTGGAAAAGCCGCTCAAGCAGGTCGCCGAGTCGGGCGAGATGCGTTTTGATGAAGCCTTCAGAGCCGACACGAAACCGACGCCGACGTACATCAACCGCATCGTCTCGGCCGTCCGCGGGCGATTCTCCGGAATCACGCAAAGCCTCACCGTCCTGATTCAGGACGTGACCGATCAGGTCAACGCCCGCCGCGAGATCGAGGATCTGGCGCAGGCGATGGCCGAGCGCTCGGCACGCCTCGACTCGATTCTCAGCTCGATGACGGACGGTCTCTGGGTCTACGACGCGAACGGGCAGGTCGTCTCCGTCAACGAAGCGGCCATCACCATGTTCGGTTTCGGATCGCGCACCGAGGCCGTCGAGCACGGTTCGTTCGCGCCGCTCAATCTCCGCTATCCCGACGGCCGGCCGATCCCGGCCGAAGATTTGCCGCACGCCCGCGCGCTCCGCGGTCTGACCGTGCCCGACTACCTGGCTATCGCCCGGCACTTCATCACCGGCAAGGATCTCGACCTCTCCATCGCCGTGGCGCCGATCGAAAGCAACGGCATCGTCGGCGCCGTCCTGGTGATCCGCGACATCACCGCGCTGCAGGAGCTCGATCGCAAGAAGGATGAGTTCCTCTCCGTCGCCTCACACGAGCTGCGCACGCCGCTGACGACGATCAAGGGCTACACGCAGCTAATGTCGCAAACGATCGGCGATCTCCCCCCGGAGGAGCGGTCGACGTACCTCAACGCCGTCCTCGGCGAAGTCGATCGGATGATGGGTCTCATCTCCGAACTGCTCGACGTCTCGCGCATCGAGACCAACCGGCTGCAGATCGACCGGCAGCGCATCCACTGGCGCGAATTCCTCGACCGGCGAGCCAACGCTTTCCGCATCCAGAACCCGGCGCGGACGATCAGGTTTTCCGCCGATGTGCCGGAGACAACGCTGCTCGTCGATCCCGACCGGATGCGGCAGGTGGTCGACAATCTGATCTCGAACGCGATCAAGTACTCCGCCGAGGGGACCGACATCGAGCTCGTCACGCAGATCGACGGCAATCACATGCTGACGGCAGTCATCGACCGCGGTATCGGCATCCCCAGCGACGAGATCCCGAAGCTGTTCGAGCGTTTCCACCGCGCGCGCAATGTCTCCAGCCGCTACTACGGCGGCCTCGGCCTTGGCCTCTACATCGCCAAGGCAATCGTCGAAGCGCATAACGGCTCGATCAGCGTGGTCAGCGAAGAGGGACAAGGGGCTACGTTCACGATCAGGCTGCCTCTGCCTTAGACTGCGCGGCTCATGCGCCACGCCGCCGTCCTCATCGCACTTCTTGCACTTCCACTCGCCGCGCAAACCACGCCGCCGGCGCCCGACGCGCCGTCGATCAAGTTCGGCGGTCTCATCTTTGCCGATTACACCTACACGGCTTCGGTTGCTCCGCCTGCCCGCGACGCGGACGGGAACGAGATCCATCCAAGCTCGTTCAACGTCAGCCGGGTGTACCTTAACGTTTTCGGTAATCTGAATCGGTACATCTCGTTCCGGATCACGCCCGAGGTGGCGCGGGAGACGAGCAGCGGAAGCTCGCTTTCGGGTAGCCAGGAACTCCGCGTCAAGTTCGCCTGGGCGCAGTTCAACCTCGACCAGTGGCTGACGAAAGGCTCGTGGATCCGTGTTGGGCTCAATCAAACGCCGTGGCTCGATTACGAAGAATCGGTCTACCACTACCGGTTTCAGGGGCCGGTCTTCGCCGACCGCGAAGGCTTCCTCTTCAGCTCCGACAACGGCGTCACCTTTCATTACAACTTTCCGAGAGACTTCGGCGACATGCAGGCAGGCGTCTACAACGGAGAGGGATGGGCGCACTCCGATCCGAACAACGAGAAGGCGCTGCAGATCCGGGCCACGCTGCGTCCTGTCCCGGGCACGCCCGCCTTGCACGGCTTGCACATCTCCGGCTTCTACGACGCGGATCATTACGCCTCCGGGCTGCCACGCAATCGGGCCATCGGTCAGGTGACGTACGAGCATCCGCGTATCGTCGCCGGGATCGATGTTCTGTCGACGACCGACCGGCCGTCCATCTCAACGACAGAGACGAAAACGCACGGCTCGTCCTTCTGGGCGACACCGAAGTTCGGACACGGCTGGGAAGCGCTGCTGCGGCGCGACACGCTGCACTCGGACACCGCGGGCACGAAGACACGCGACATCGAAGGGGTGGCGTACTGGTTCCCGCTGCAATCGGGCGTCTCCTCGGCGCTGATGCTCGACCGCGACGCGTCGCGTGGACCGTCGACAAGCACGCGAACCACGAACTACGGAATCAAGCTGCTCGTCAGCTTCTGACCGTCACGCTGACCGGGCCACCCTTTCCGATACAATCCGCGCGCTTTCGACGGAGGTCCCTGATCGTGCGTTTCAGCCTGCTCCCCCGTGAAGAGACTTTCTACGCCGACTTCATCGCCATGGCCGACCAGCTCAAGGTCGGCGCCATGCTGCTCGAACAGATGTTCGCCACCGATCCGCCGATCGCGGACAAGGCGCACGAGATCAAGGAGGTCGAGCACAAGTGCGACTTCCTCACGCACGAGATCATCCAGCGGCTCAATAAAACCTTCGTGACGCCGATCGACCGCGAGGACATCCACTCGCTGGCCCGCACGCTCGACGACGTGATGGATGCGATCGACAATGCCGCCGCCCTGGTACCGCTCTACCGAATCGACCGTGTCCGCTTCGGCGCGCGCGAGCTGGCCAAGATCATCTCGTCGTCCGCCGAGGTCGTGCGCAACGCGGTCATGGCGCTGGAGAAACACAGCGGCGTTCTCGAATGCGCCGTCGAGATCAACCGGCTCGAGAACGAGGCCGACCGGGTCCATCAAAAAGCCGTCGGACAGCTCTTCGACGAAGAGCGCGATCCGATCGCCGTGATGAAGTGGAAGGAAATCCTCGATCTTCTCGAGGATGCCACGGACCGTTGTGAAGACGTGGCCAATCTCCTCGAAAACGTGGTCGTGAAACACAGCTGATGCCGAACCACCTCTTTCTGATCGTCGCCGGTCTGATCGGCGTGGCGTTGGTGTTCGACTACATCAACGGGTTTCACGACGCCGCGAACTCGATCGCCACGATCGTCTCCACGCGCGTGCTCTCGCCCGGTCAGGCCGTGATCTGGGCCGCCTTCTTCAATTTCGTGGCCGCGTTCGGTTTCGGCACGGCCGTGGCCAGGACCATCGGCAAGGGGATGATCGATATCCGATTCGTGACCTTCGGCGTCATCTTCGCGGGGCTGATGGGCGCGATCATCTGGGATCTCATCACCTGGTATTTCGGCCTGCCGACGAGCTCTTCGCACGCGCTCATCGGCGGCTACGCGGGGGCGGCCGTGGCTCGGGCCATGTCGTTCAGCGTGATCGAGCCGAGCGGGTGGTCGAAGACCCTGATCTTCATCGTAGTCTCACCGGTCATCGGTCTGATCGCCGGCCTCGGGCTGATGACGGCAACGTTCTGGATTTTCCGGCGTGTGACCCCGCAACGCGTCGACAGGTGGTTTCGCCGTCTGCAACTCGTCTCTGCCGCCGCATTCAGCCTCAGCCACGGCACCAATGACGCGCAGAAGACGATGGGCATCATCGCCGGTGTTCTTTTCACCGCCGGCTACATCAAGGTCTTTGAGATTCCACTCTGGGTCATCCTCGCCGCGCATGCGGCGATCAGCCTCGGCACGCTTGCCGGCGGCTGGCGGATCATCCACACGATGGGCTCGAAGATCACGAAGCTGCAGCCGGTCAGCGGATTCGCCGCCGAGACCGGCGCCGCCATCGCCATTTTCACGGCCACCACCTTCGGCATCCCGGTCTCGACGACACACGCCATCACCGGCGCGATCGTCGGCGTCGGAGCGACGCGGAGACTGTCGGCCGTCCGCTGGGGCGTCGCCGGCCGCATCGTCTGGGCCTGGCTCCTGACGATCCCCATGGCAGCCTTCATGGGCGGCCTGATGTACTGGGTGGCGGCGGCGTTTGGGGCGAAGTAGGGTTATCCTCGGCACGTGAATGAAACGATCACCTTGGATGTGGAGTTGCGCGCATTCGTGCGGTGCGACACCGATGAACGTTGGATCGCCGTCTGTCCTTCGATCGGAGTGGCGTCACAGGGCGTGAGTGCCGAGGACGCCAAACGTTGTATTGACGAAGCGGTCCAGCTCTGGTTCGAGAGCTGTATCGAGCGAGGGACTCTGGAGCGGGCACTTCAGGAGTCGAACTTCCGCCCACTGCATGTTGCGGAGAGCGATCACGAGGGCGGTGATCGCGGTGCAGATGCCCTCCTGGGTGATGCCTTCATCGTTCGTGTCGCAATCCCTGCGTATCAGGCGACGGCGTGAGAGTCGGTTTTGAAGCGGATCACTTGGCAGGAACTTCGGGATGTCTGCCGGCTGCTCGGCTGCGTGGAGGCGCGAATCAAAGGTGACCACTTGATCATGACCCGTCCAGGGATGGCCAGACCGGTCGTCATCAAGATGGATCGGGATCTGGGTGAAGACATCATCCGGTCGAATATGCGAACGCTTGAGATCGACCGGCATGAGCTGGAGCGGCAGCTGGACATTGTCCGAAAGCGGCGAAACTAAGACAGCCGGAGCCTTAGAATTTTCTGGATATACTCTCCGTTTCCAGAGCGACCCCGAAAGAGTCCTCAACGAGGTAAAGCCAATGAAACCAGAGATTCACCCGAAATATCAGCAGGTCCAGGCGCACTGCGCCTGCGGCGAAACATGGATGACCGGCTCGACGAAAAAGGAGCTGCGCGTCGAGATTTGCTCGAAGTGCCATCCCTATTTCACGGGCAAGCAGAAGCTGCTCGATACCGCCGGACGCATCGACCGCTTCCAGCAACGCTACGCGAAGAAGGCCGGCCCGAAAGAAGCCGCGGCAAAATAATGTCCCTTCGGAAGGCGTGGCTCGGCGCGGCAAAGCTGATCAGCGGTACGTTCGGCGCTGTGACGAATGGCCTAACCTCGGCGATGCCGGCCGCGGCTGCTGACCGCAACGTCGACATGCTCATCGGCGGGCAGGCCGTGATCGAGGGCGTGATGATGCGCTCGCTCACCGGCTACTCGGTCGCCGTGCGGCAACCGAACGGCGACGTGGCCATCAAGAAGGACAAGCTCGTCTCGGTCACGACCAAGTACCCGTTCCTCAAGTTTCCGGTTCTTCGCGGCTCGGTCGTTCTGATCCAGTCGCTGATCCTCGGCATCCGCGCGCTGAACTATTCGGCCAGCGTAGCCACCGACACAGGGGAAGGCGAACAGGAGATGTCGAGCTGGGCCGTGGCAAGCTCGATGCTGATCGCGCTGGTGCTCGGCGTCGGCGTGTTCATCCTGGCGCCGCTCGGAATCACGAACCTGATCCGTCACTACTTCGCGCCGCGGATGGGCAACATCGCCTACAACGCCATCGACGGCGTCCTGCGCGCGATCTTCTTCTTCGTCTACATCCTCTCGATCTCGTTCATGGATGAGATCAAGCGCGTTTTTCAGTACCACGGCGCCGAGCACAAGACGGTCTACACGTTCGAAGCGAATGAGGACCTCACCGTGGAGAACGCGCGCACCAAATCGACCCTCCATCCGCGCTGCGGCACCAGTTTCCTGATGTTCGTGATGGCGATCTCCATCCTGGTTTTTTCACTCGTGCCGTCGACGATGCCGTTCGCGGTCAAGTTTCTCGCCCGCGTCGTGCTGATCCCGCTGATCGCGGGCCTTGCCTACGAGGTCATCCGCTTCTCGGCCCGTCACCTCGGCAATCCGGTCTGCTGGATGCTGACCCGGCCTGGTATGTGGCTCCAGATGATCACTACGAAAGAGCCGGATGACATGCAGCTCGCCGTGGCCATCACCGCGCTGAAAGAAGCGCTCATGTACGACGTGGTGGACGAGACCCAGGCAGCCGTCGCTTAGCTACGCTTCTGATATCGATCGTGGGAAGGTGCATGCCGCGCCTTCCCATTTTTGTTTCTGGCGGGACCGCACCATGTACGAAAAACTGGACGAAATCGAAAAGCGCTACGAGGAACTGCAACAGAAGATGGCCGATCCGGCCGTGGCCACCGATGTCGCCGCGTTCCGCGACACGATGAAGGCGGTGTCGGAGATCGACGACGTCGTGGCGAAGTACCGCGAGCTGAAGGACATCCGCAAGCGTCTGGCCGATGCCCGCGAGATGCTGCGGTCCGACGACGACATGCGCGAGCTTGCCGAGATGGAGATCGCCGAGCTGGAGCCGAAGGCGCCGGCGCTGGAGAAAGAGATCCAGCTCCTCCTGCAGCCGAAAGATCCGAATGACGACAAGAACGTCTTCGTCGAGATCCGCGCCGGCACGGGCGGCGACGAGGCCTCGCTGTTCGCGGCGGAGATCATGCGCATGTACATCCGCTACGCCGAGATGAAGCGTTGGAAGGTCGACATGACCGATGCGAATTACTCCTCGGTCAACGGTATCAAAGACGCCACGCTGCTCATCGAGGGGAACAAGGTCTACTCGCGGCTCAAGTTCGAGTCGGGCGTGCACCGCGTGCAGCGCGTTCCGCAGACGGAGACGCAGGGCCGCATCCACACCTCGGCGATTACGGTGGCCGTGCTCCCCGAGGTCGAGGACATCGACATTCAGGTGAATGAGAAAGACCTGCGCATCGACACGTTCTGCTCGTCCGGCCCGGGCGGACAGTCGGTCAACACGACCTACTCCGCGGTACGCATGACCCATCTCCCCACCGGGGTGGTTGTGTCGTGTCAGGACGAAAAGTCGCAGATCAAGAACCGCCAGAAGGCGCTCAAGGTGCTGAAGGCGCGCCTCTACGACATCGAGCGCCAGAAGCGGGAAGACGAGCTCTCGGCCACTCGCAAGGGTCTGATCGGGACCGGCGACCGGTCCGAGAAAATCAGGACCTACAACTTCCCCCAGGACCGCGTCACGGACCACCGCATCGGTCTGACCGTCCACAACCTTCCCGACATCATGAACGGCAATCTCGACGCCCTCCTAGAGCCGCTGATCGGTCATTTCCAGGCGGAGAGGCTGCGGGAGGCGGTGGAGGCGCGGTAAACTCTCACTATGTCGCGAACATTCGAAGAAGTGCGTGATGAGGCTATGGCACTGAAACCGGAACAGCGCGGCTGTTTGGCCGAAGAATTGTGGGACAGCAATCGAACGGCAGAAGAGCTGGAAATCGATCGTGCCTGGGCTATCGAAGTCGATCGGCGTGTAACTGAAATCGACGCCGGCATAGGCACGCTCATTCCCGGAGAAGATGTGATTCGCGAGCTCCGCGCAAAGTATGGCAAGCGTTCTCGTCGTCCGTGATGAAGCTCGTCGCGAGCTGCTCGAAGCGCGCGACTATTATGACGAGCAGCGCCGCGGGTACGGTGTACGGTTCGTAGAAGCTGTCGAGCGTGAGTTCGCGCTTCTTCTCCAATTCGAGAATATCGGCAAGTCAGTCGGTAGCGGCGTCCGTCGACACACGCTGAGTGATTGGCCGTACGGTATTTTCTATCGCCTTCGCGGCGACGAGTTGATCATCGTTGCCATCGCCCATCATCGCCGCCGTCCAGGTTACTGGCGCTCCCGCTTGCGCTAAGCTGCACTCAGGAAATGTCGAGCTGGGCCGTCGCAAGCTGCATGACCCATGCCCCCACCGGCGTGGTCGTATCGCATGAACGGCAATCTCGACGTCATCCTTGAGCCGCTCATCCGCCATTTCCAGGCGGAGAAGCTGCGTGAGGCAGCGGAGGCGCGGTAAACAAGCCGAGGTAGAATTCAGACATGACAGTCACGTTTGAAAACATCGAAGCTGCCGCTTTGGAGCTGCCTGAAGGTGATCGGATTCACCTTGCGCACGTGCTTGCGCAGAGCGTGGCGCATGACACGCCTGAAATGGAAGAGGCATTGCTTGACGAAGTCGAACGTCGCATCGAGCTTCAGGGCGCCGGAAAGATCAGCGACATCGACGCGGACGAGCTCTACCGCGAGCTGCGTCGCCGCTAGATTGTGAATCGCCCGCTCCCGGGAACGTCTAAGACAGCATTGGCGCGAGCCACGCGAACCGGGCGCAGAGTGGAGCGAACCACTCCGGGTAAGCGGCGCCGATGCCGATATGGCCGCCGTGTGGCGTCTCTTCGACGTGCGCGAGCGGCTGCGACTCCGCGGCGCGCGCGAGCGACTGGAGCGCGGCGGGCGGGAAGACCGTATCGTCGCTGGCGCCGATAATCAGCAGCGGTGCGGCGATGCGATCGAGCTGCGTCGACGGCTCCACGGTCTCGACAAGCGAGCGCCCATCGGGTCGAAGCTGCTTGGTCTCATCATCAAGCCACGCCACGAATTGGCTGAAGAGCCGCTGCTTCTCTGGCCGCATTCCAGCCGACTTCATACGGATCGTCAGAGCCTCGTGGAAGAACTGGCGGATGAAGGCCAGGAACGGGTGGTGGAGGAAGTCGGGGGCTTGATCGAGATGCGGGATTACCTCCGCCAGTGCAGCGGGCGGCGACGCGGCAATGCCACCGGCGAAGAGGCGGTGGCGATCGCGCGACATCGCGTTGATGACGTAGAGCGCGCCGAGGCTGAAGCCGAACAGGACGATCGGACTGGCAGGAAAACGGCCGTGGAGCGCGTGCGCCCACGCCATGGCGTCGCCGGCCTCGAGGATTCCGAAGGTGGGCTTGAAAGCCTCGGTGAAAAGCTCACCGTGCCAGCGGAGATCGGCCATCACTACGCCCAGGCCGCTGCTCGCGAGCGACGACGCCGTCACGTGCATATAGCGGCTTTGTTTGCTGTCGTACATCCCGTGAAGCATCAGCACGACTGGCGCGCCGGCACGCAACGGCGGCCGGGCGTAGCTGCGCAGCGGTGCGGCATTGTCGCAATCGATGTCGAGCGTCTCGAACCCGTCTGGCGCGGCGCCGCGGCCGGCGGTATCGCCGTACTGGTCGAGGAGCTTCCGCCTGTTATCGCGGCGGACGACCGCCATCGTCGCCTTGAAGCCTGACATTTTACTTGGCGGTGGATCGGTGGCAGCGAGCAGGTGCCAAAGGTCGTCAGGGGTCGCGATGACCTGTGCGAGAGGCGGCGCGGCGGTCGATACCGATGGCAGCGCGCCGATCCCAAGAAGTGCCAGAGCTGCTTCCGAGGCGAGCGCCCGCAGCGTGATGATCAGTTGTGGGGCGTTCACTCGTCTATGATCTCACGCCATGAAATCCCGCATCGATCAGGTCATCAAACGCGTTCAGGCCGAATATCTCGACACGCTTCTCCCGTCGCGCGATCCGCTGCTGGCGGGGATGGAGGCGTTCGCGGCGGCGCATGGACATCCGATTGCTGACCCCGAGGTGGGGCAGCTCATGCGGGTTCTGGTGCGAGCGAAACAGCCCAAGCACCTGATCGAGGTCGGCACCAACATCGGCTACTCCGTGATCGTCCTCGGGCGGGAGTGTCCGGCGGATGCGGTGATCGAGACGATCGAGCTCGATCGCGTCATCCTCGCCAATGCCCAACGATTCGTCGGCGAAGCGCATCTCACGTGCGAGGTGAAGTTTCATCAGGGAGCGGCTCTCGAGGTGCTTCCGACGTTGGCCGGACCGTTCGACTTCGTCTTCATCGACTGCGTGAAAACCGAGTACGAGCAATACCTCGATCAGCTCCTGCCGAAGCTGGCACCTGGCGCGATGATCGTCTGCGACAACCTCTTGTGGGGCGGCAAGGTCGCGGAAGACGTCCACGATCCATCGACCGATGCACTGCGTGCGTTCAACGAACGGATCGCCTCGGATCCGCGGCTGACTACGATCGTGCTCGCCGCGGGAGATGGGGTCGGGATCTCGATCGTCAACTAAAAAGGCCGCCCAGCGGGCGGCCTTCTCGGCTGATTTGGCTTGAGTCGGCTTATTTTGCCGCGGACTTGGCAGGGGCGCCGGCCTTGATCGTCGCCTTCATCGGCACCGTCACGATGGGACTCATTTTGTCGTTCGTGTAGATCTTCACCGTGCCGTCGACGTCGCCCGGCTTGGCATCTTTGGCGATCTGGAGCGTCACTTCGTACTCGCCCTTGTTGGCGGTCGGCTTCACGCTCGACACGACGGCCGGGATGCTCGACTCCACCCTCGAGACGACGAACGACTCGGGAGCCCGAAGGTTGTTCGAATGCAGGATCACCGTGCGGGTTGCCGCAACATCGACAGGTGAGACCTCGCCGAAGTTCAGCGCCGTCGGCTCGACGCGGAAGGGAGGACGGACCACGCCGGAAATGCTGACGAAGTAATCCGGCTGGTGCTTCGAAGTGGTGATGATGTGGACCTTGTCGGAGAGCGGGCCGAGTTTGGTGTCGCGTCCGCCGACGGTGATCTTCACCTTGTACTGATCCTGGCCCGGGCGCCCGACGTTCGGAGCCTTATCCGTTTCGGTGGCGATCTTCTCGTAGGTCGCATTCACCCATTTGACCGGCTCGTTCGTGGTCGGATCGATGGGCAATTCCACCTTCGTGACCGCGAACGGCTCTTCCTCTTCGGAGTAGAGGATGACGCTCTGTGATTCGGCCTCGCCCTGGAGGAGGTTGAAGCGGACGAAGCCGGCAGGGAACGCTTCCACGTACGGTTTCACGATCGCATGGATCGTGAGCTGCGAGGTGGGCGTGGTCAGATCATTCGTCTCCAGCGTGATCGTCTTCGCGATCGGGCCGGCGAAGGCGGTTGTGTCGACGTGTGCGGTGACCTTTCCGGTCTCGCCAGGCTTGATGACCTTGTCGAAGTCGGCGACCGTGCAGCCGCATCCGGGCTTGGCTGAGATGATCTGCAGGTCGGCATCGCCGGTGTTCTTGACCAGGAACGACCAGTCGAGCTTTTCACCCTTGGAGATCGTGCCGTAATCCTTGATCGGCTCGACGATGGTGAGGCGGGGTGCCGCGTCTTTGGCCGCGGGCTCAGCCTTCTTCTCGGCGGGAGCCTCGCTCTTTTTCGCTTTGACCGGCTGATCGGCGGCAAACGAAATGGCGGCGGTCAACGCGACGACGACCGCGATCATGACGACTAGAATTCGCTTCGACGACATGGACAAAATCCTCCTGTGTTGGACGACGTGAAAGTTTCTTGTGAACCGCCGGATTCGAACATCGCACCGCGGATGACGATTCCCTCCGCCCGGGGCCGTCCATTCTACAATCTGGCGCCGCGGAGCACGCTTCTTGCTCAGTCCGCGCCTCCAATGGCTCACGTCAAAGAACTGCTACCAGTCAAAAAGGTCTATCTCATCGGCATCGGCGGGACCGCGATGGCCTCGCTTGCCGGCATGCTGCAGGAACGCGGGTACGAAGTAGCGGGCTCGGATGAGCACGTCTACCCCCCGATGTCGACCTACCTCGAACGCCTCGGCATTGCAGTGCTCGAAGGGTATACGAAAGACCACCTGGTGACGTTCCATCCCGACCTGGTCGTGATCGGTAACGCCGCCGCCTCCACCAATGCTGAGGCGGCCGGTACGCTCGAGCTCGACCTGCCGTACACATCCATGCCCGAGGCGATCCACCAGCTCTTCATCAAGGAGAAACACTCCATCGTCGTAACCGGCACACATGGCAAGACCACGACCACCTCGCTGATGGCCTGGCTGCTCGAATCCGCCGGCCGCGATCCCAGCATGGTCGTTGGCGGGATCCCGCTGAACTTCAATCAGAACTTCAAGCTCGGAGGCGGTCCGGAGTTCGTCATCGAAGGGGACGAATACAACACAGCGTTTTTCGATAAAGGTCCGAAGTTTCTGCACTACGGAGCGAACACGCTGCTCGTCAACAACATCGAGTTCGACCACGCCGACATCTACGCCAATCTCGAAGCGATCATCGATGCCTTCCGCAAGGGCGTTCAGCAGGTGGCGCCGGCAGACGTGATCGTGGCGAACGGCGATGATGCCAACGTGATGTCTCTTCGTGCGGACGCGCGGTCACGATGGCTCACGTTCGGGACATCGCGCGGCTGCGACATCACCGCCACCGACATCGAGTTCACTCCCGAAGGAGGCGCGTTCACGGCGTGGTGGGAGGGGAGCGAATGGTTCCGCTTCCGTACGACGCTTTCCGGCCAGCACAACGTCGTCAACGCCCTCGCCGACATTGCCATCGCCCGCCTGCGCGGCCTCTCCGCCGAGGAGATTCAGCGCGGGCTGGAGACCTTTCAGGGGATCAAGCGGCGGATGGAAGTGCGCGGCGTCGAGCGCGGCGTCACCGTCATCGACGATTTCGCCCATCACCCCACCGCCATCGAAACGACCCTGGCCGGCGCAAAGCGGCGCTACCCGGGACGGCGGATCTGGGCGCTCTTCGAGCCGCGCTCGATCACGTCGAGCCGCAAGGAGTTCGAAGCCGGGTACATCGAAGCCTTCCACCAGGCCGACCGAGTCATCATCGGACCGATCTTCCACAAAGGCCGCTACGAAACGCGTTACGGCCTCGACAAGATGATGTCCGCGGCCGCGATCGTCGACCGGCTCAACGCCGACGGCATCCCCGCGGAACAGATCGACGATTTCGACGCCATCGCGGAGGTCATCGGCCGCGATGCGCGGCCGGACGACGTCGTCATGGTCATGTCATCCGGTGCGTTCGGGGGAGTGCACGAGAAGATACTGGAACGGCTGTCATCGCGCTAACCACCACAACCCCGCCCACACCTTCACGTCGATGAGGACTCCTTCGTCGCCCTTGCGCGTTAACCATTCGTCGATGTCGTTGCGCGGAACGCGGTGGACAGTGATGTCTTCGCCGGCAACTCCACCTCCAGCTCCGCGCTGCGAAAGTCCCCTGGCGCGGTAGAAAGCCACGGTCTCCGAGGTGATGCCGGGCGACGTCGGGCCGGCCGTGAGGCGCTCGACCTTCGTGCAGGCGTACCCGGTCTCTTCTTCCAGCTCGCGCTTCGCCGTTTGCTCTGGATCATCGTGGCCGTCTTCGTCACCGACAAGGCCGGCAGGGAAGTCGATGACGCGCGCGTTGACAGGGCGGCGAAGCTGTTCGACGAGGATGACATGGTCGTCGTCCGTTACAGCCAGGATCACCACCGCCGATTTCCCCTTCTTCCGCTCGACGAACTCCCAGCCGTCATGCTCGAAGACCAGTACGTGCTTCCCTTCGAAGATCTGCCGCATCGTCAGAAGAGACTACCTTGCGGCGTCGGGCGGCGGAAAGCCTCCGTCGACATCTCGTACCGTTTCTCGTTCAGGTGCAGCCTGCGGCAGGTGACCTCGAACATCGATTCGATCTGATCGGCGAAGATCCCTTTGCCGCGCTGGCGCACACCCCATTGCGGGTCGTACAAAAGAAATTCTACGAAGGGTAGAAAAACGACCGATTCAGCGGTTGACCGCGTCGATTTCGCGCATCTTCCGCAACCGCGGCGCCCACGCCATCGTCAACACTACGACGACGAGGGTCATGACGCCGCCGAAGATCACGGAGGGCACCGTGCCGAGGATGCGCGCGGCCACGCCTGACTCGAACGCGCCGATCTCATTCGAAGAGCCGATGAAGATCTGATTCACCGACGACACGCGCCCGAGCAGGTGTTGCGGCGTAAGCGTCTGCAGCAACGTTCCTCGGATGATGACGCTCACGTTGTCGGCCATCCCGCTGATCGCCAGGAGAGAGAGCGAGATCCAGAAGTTGCGCGAGATGGCGAAGCAGATGATGGTCAGGCCGAAGATTGCTACCGAGGCAAAGAGCGCCGAGCCCGTGTGCCGCATCGGCCGGCGATGGGCCAGGATGATGCCGGTCACCAGCGAGCCCGCCGCCGGCGCGGCGCGGAGCACGCCCAACCCCTGCGGGCCCGCGCCTAGGAGATGCGCGAAGATCGGGAGGAGTGCCACGGCGCCGCCGAAGAGAACGGAAAAGAGATCGAGCGTCATCGCCGCCAGGAGAATGCGCTGCCCAAGAAGAAATTTGATGCCGATGCGAAGACTCTCGCCGATCGGCATCTCAACCGCTCGTGAGGGCCGGGCATCGTGTGCGATGAGCCAGAGCGCTCCCAGCGCAAGCGCCATCATCACGATCACGACGCCATACGCCGCCGCCGCACCGGCGAAGCCGTAGATCAATCCGCCGGTGGCCGGGCCGAGCACCGCGGCAAACTGCCATGTCGAACTGCGCCAGGCAACCGCGTTTACGAAGAGATCGCGCGTCACGACCTCGGCCGAGAGCGCCGTGAACGCCGGCCGGATGAAACTGCGGGCGATGCCGCTGAGGAAGATGACGAGGTAGATCGGCCAGACGTGGCCTCTGCCGATCATGCCGCTGGTCGTGAACAGCAGCAGTGCGATCGCGGAGAGGAGCATCGCGAATGTCCCGGCGATGGCGATCGGCCTTCTTGGGAGCCGATCGGCGACATGCCCGGCGTAGAGCGCGACGGCGATGAACGGTAGCGCCTCGGCCAGGCCGATCATCCCGAGCGCCAGCGGGTCGCGGGTGACCTGGAAGACCTGCCAGCCGACCACGACGATCTGCGCCTCGCGCGCGACCGTCGAGGTCGCATAGCCGAGGATCAGCCAGAGAAAGTTTCTGACGCGCAGCGCGGCATAGGGATCGTGCGTGGCCAAGCGGGCGCGGAGCGTACCATCGTCAAATGAGGTTGACGAAGTCACAAACCGCGTACGCGCTGCTCATCGTCTGCGCGTCCGCCCGCCTGCTGCTGCAGATGGCGGCCCTTCCGCCGTACGCCGGACTCGACGAGGTCTACCACGTGGCACGGCTGGCGTTCGTGCGCGCGGAGCATCGCAATCCGACGACGACGGAGGTCTCGATTCCGCCGTATCTGATGAACAGCATCGCCGCGGCGCATGCCAACCGGAGCGCTGGCGTCCTCGCCGGCTGGCCCGCAGGCGTCCCGCGCCTGCGCCCTATGGAAGCCGCGCTGCCTGCGATGGGAGAATCGGCCGAACAGTGGCCCCGGATCGTCGCCGCGCGAAACGGTCACATCATCATCGACCGCTCCCTGACACCCGCAGATCTGAAACCGTACGTCGTCAAGAACTACGAGGCACAACAGACGAACCTCTACTACTCGCTCGCCGCGCGTCTCGTGCCGGTTCGCAGCGCGCTCTTCGAGTTGCGGGCGTGGCGTGCGCTGTCGCTCTTATTCGCGTTGATTTCGGTGATCGCGACCGCCGAGATCGGCCGGCGCTGGCTGGGGCCGATTGGCATTCTCGGCGGAGCCATCCTCGTTTCGTTGCCGACCTGGGAAACGCTCGTCCTCCGCGCCGGCAACGACGCCTTCGCCTGCATGCTCGTTGCTGTGGCCGTGACCATCAGCGGGTCCGCCCCTCGACGGCCACTGGCGATCGCTGCCGAAGCGCTGATGTGGGGACTGGCGATCAACGCGAAGATGTACACGTGGCCGCTGCTGATCATTCTTCCGGTTCTGTGGTGGCGTCAGCGAGCGCCCAAGAAACGCGTCATCGCCGTGGTGGTCATTTCGCTGATCGCGGTACTCCTTACCTTCGCGGAGCTCTCCTCGCGTACACGCAACCCGCTGGGTGTCGTGGCCTTCGACCGGCCGGGCGGCGTGGTCTACGAGGCGAAGATCAGCATCAGCGAGATCGTTCGCGTCACGATCGCCAGCGCAGCGTGGACGTCGGGGCAGTTCAACGATGCGTTGCGGCCAGCGGCGATAGCGGCTTATCTGGCGCCGATAGTTCTGATCCTGCTGCTCGCGGTTCGGAGGCGAGACCCTTCGGCTTCGCTCAGGGCAGGCTACGGGCCAGCCGGCGGGACGCCAGCGCTCCTGGCGTTTGCCGCGATTGGTGCGTTCGCGCTGGCGCAAACGTACAACGTTGTTGCCTGTGTCCTGGCAAATCGAGGCGGGAATCCGATCCCGATCGGGGGGAAAGAGGGGTGGTACTGGTACGTCCTCGCGCCCGTGGTCATCCCGGCGCTGCTGATGCCGGCGGTGGCGCGCTGGCGGGCCGCGGCATGGTGGCTCGTGGCCTGGGACGTCGTCATCACCGAGGTCGCGCTCTTTCACGACTTCGCGGGGACGTCTTCTCCCATGCACGGATCGTTGCTCTTTCGTTGGGGCCCGTTGCAACTGCCTTTTACCGCGCACCTCGGCGATATCGGTGTCGGGCCGCTGGCGGCGTGGACGACGGCAATCCGGATCGTCCATCTGGCCGCCTTCTTCAGCTTAGAATCGCTTTTGCAACGAATGAGGCTGAATGACCGAAACATTGACAATGCCAACGCACGCTGACGCACGCCGCGGCGCGCGCATCCCGGTGGCGGTTCTCGGCGCAACAGGCTCCGTCGGGCAGCGCTTCGTCCAACTCCTCGAAGCGCACCCCTGGTTCCGTCTTGCGGAAGTCGTCGCATCCGGGCGTAGCGCGGGACGATCGTACGGCGATGCCGCGGACTGGCGTCTCGATACACTGCTTCCCGCGAGCGCTGCATCACTCGAGGTCAAGCCCCTCGGCGCCGAGCTCGAATCTCGGCTCGTCTTCTCCGGTCTCGACTCTTCCGTGGCCGGCGAGGCGGAGGATGATTACGCGAACCGCGGCGTCGTCGTCGTTTCCAACTCCCGTAATCACCGGATGGACGTGGACGTTCCGCTGCTCATCCCGGAGATCAATGCCGAGCACCTCGGTGCGATCGATCGCCAGAGGAAGCGCCGCGGCAGCAACGGCTACATCGTCACGAATCCGAACTGCTCCACGATCGGGCTGGCCATGGCCATCGCCCCGATCGAACGCCGCTTCGGCATCGATCAGCTTCACGTGACCACCATGCAGGCCATCTCCGGCGCCGGCTACGCGGGCGTTTCGTCGTATGCCATCCTCGACAACGTCATCCCGTTCATCGGAGGCGGCGAAGAGGAGAAGATCGAGACCGAGCCGCGCAAGATCCTCGGCCGCTGGGAGAGCGAACGTTTTATCGATGCCCCGTTCCGGATCTCCGCGCAGGTCAACCGCGTGCCGACGATCGACGGCCATCTGATGACGATCTCGCTCAAACTGCGCGACGGCGGCGCGGACCTCGACGCGATTCGCGATGCCATCCGCTCGTTCACCGGCGAGCCACAGCGACTCGGCCTCCCCTCGGCGCCAAAACAACCCGTTCATTACGCGGACGAACAGGACCGCCCCCAGCCGCGACTCGACCGCGACCGCGAAGACGGCATGGCCGTCACCGTCGGCCGCCTACGCCCGTGCCCCCTGCTCGACATCCGCATGGTCGCCCTCGTGCACAACACCATTCGCGGCGCGGCGGGAGCCGCGCTGTTGAACGCGGAGTTGCTCGAGGCGAGGGGGATGCTGTGATCGTCATCAAATTCGGCGGCACCTCGGTCGGCGACGCCGAACGCGTGGCCAACGCCATCGACATCGTCGCCGAACGCCGCCACCTCCATCCGATCATCGTCGTCTCCGCGCTCTCCGGAGTGACCAACGATCTCGTCGCCGCCGCCGATGCGGCTTGCGCCGGTGATGGACAGCGGGTCAACGACATCGTCGATCGCGTCCGCCAGCGTCATGAAGACGTGGCCATGCATCTCGTGCAGCAAAAATTCGATTTCTTCGACGCTTTCGTCAAACGGCTCAGCAAACAGATCGAGGAGATCCATACCATCCTGCAAGGCGTTACGCTGCTGCGCGAGGTCACAAAGCGGGGACACGATAAGATCGTCTCCATCGGCGAGAAGCTTTCCTCCGTCCTCTTTGCCTATTCGATGATGATGCGGGAGTTGCCCAGCGAGCACGTCGAATCCGAAGACGTGATCTGGACGAATGACCACTTTGGAGGTGCCACGCCGCGGATGGATCTCACAACCGAGGCCGCGCGGAAGACACTGTTGCCGATCGTGGAGCGGAACCACATCCCGGTCATGGGGGGATTCATCGGACGGACTGCCGGCGGCGCCACGACCACACTCGGCCGCAATGGCTCCGACTACAGCGCCGCCATCGTCGCCGCCGCCGTCGGCGCGGACGAGGTGCAGATCTGGACGGATGTCGACGGTTTGCTCACCTGCGACCCGCGCTTCGTGCCATCCGCGCGCGTGATCGACCACCTCTCGCACGAGGAAGCGGCCGAGCTGGCCTCCTTCGGCGCGAAGCTGCACCCGCGCACGCTGGAGCCGGCCATCGAAGCCGGCATCCCGGTGCGCATCCTCAACACACAGAATCCGGCCTCGCCCGGCACGCTGATCACGCGCGAGGGGACGGCCCGCGCCACCGGCCCGCGCTCCGTGGCGCGCAAGCGCAACGTCACCGTGGTACACATGACCTCGAACAAGATGCTCGGAGCGCACGGGTTCCTGGCGCGGCTCTTTCACGAATTCGAAGAGCTGAAGATCTCGGTCGACCTCATCGCCACGTCTGAGGTGTCGGTTTCCGTGACGGTCGACGAGCGGCACGACATGGAGCAACTCCAGGAACGGCTTCGCGGCGTCGCCGACGTCGAAATCATCGACGGCCAGTGCATCATCGCCATCGTCGGACGTAACCTGCTGGCGGATGCGCTTGTCGGCGCGCGCGTTTTCGAGGCCCTGCGCGGCGTGCCGATGCAGATGCTGTCGCTCGGCCGGTCGGGGCTGAATCTCAGCATCGTCGTCAACGACGCCGACTCCGACAACGCCATCCAGCGGATCCACCACGCGCTCTTCGAGCAGGCGGTCGCGGTATGAAGATTGCCATCCATGGCTACGGCAAGATGGGACGAACGATCGAGAAGGTTGCCGTAGAATCAGGCCATCAGGTGGTCTGCATTCTTGACGTTGATCGCGAAGAGCCGATCGGCGGTGCCGAGGTGATGATCGACTTCTCGCACGCCGGCGCGCTCGACGACACCCTGACCCGTGCCTGCGACAACAAGCTCGGGCTGGTTATCGGTACTACCGGCTGGAACGATCGGCTGGCCGAGGTGAAACAGCGCGTGGAGAGCGCGGGAATTGCTTGCGTCTACGCGTCGAACTTCTCGCCGGGAGCCAACGTCGTTTTCGGCCTCGCGCAGAGGGCGGGCGAGCTCGTCTCGCGATTCCCGCAGTATGAGACGGGAATGGAAGAGCGTCATCACTCGCAGAAGAAAGATGCGCCGAGCGGTACGGCATTGCGCATCGCGGCCGCGGTGAAGTCAGGGAGTGACGGCAAACTCGATCCCACCATCGTCTCCTCCCGCGCCGGTGCCGAGTTCGGTCTGCACACGCTCTTTTTCGACTCTCCAGACGACCTGATCGAGATCTCGCATCGCGCCCGCGGCCGCGAAGGTTTCGCGCGCGGAGCGGTCATGGCAGCGGCGTTGCTGCGTGGCCGTAAGGGATTGTTTCGCTTTGATGAGCTGGCGTTTGACGAATGATGAAGGATGAAGGCGGAAGGATGAATCGCAGCGGGTGGCAGTGCTCATTCTTCGTCCTTCATCATTCATCCCTCATCCTTCTTCCTTTGGAGTGCTCATGACTCTCTTCCGTGGCCTCGGCACAGCCCTCATCACGCCATTTACCGAAAGCGGCGCGCTCGACGAATCCGCGCTCGAGCGCTTCGTCGATTTTCAAATCGACGGCGGCGTCGACTTTCTCGTCCCGTGCGGCACTACCGGGGAGAATCCGGCGCTGAGCGCGGACGAACATCGCCGCGTCGTCGAACTGGTCGTGCGCCGTGCGAACGGACGCGTGCCGGTGCTCGCCGGCGCCGGAAGCAACAACACGCCGCGGGCGATCGAGCTGGCGGAACAGGCCATTGACATCGGTGCCGACGGCGTCCTCACGATCACGCCGTATTACAACAAGCCGACGCCCGACGGGCTCCGCCGCCACTTCGGCATGCAGGCCGAGGCCATCAACAGGAAAAGGCCCGGCTTCCCGATGATCATGTACAACGTCCCGGGCCGCACCGGCCTGAACATGACCGCGGAAACGACGCTACGCATGGCCGCGGAGGTCCCGAACATCATCGGAGTCAAGGAAGCGTCGGCGAATCTCGAGCAGATCATGTCGGTCATCCGCGGCCGCGGCGACGGCTTCCTCGTACTCAGCGGCGATGATGCGTGGACCCTTCCTTTGATCGCCGCGGGCGCCGACGGGCTGGTTTCCGTCTCATCGAATGAAATCCCGCGGCTGATGAGCGATCTCGTCTCCGCCGCGTTGCACGGCGACTTCGCTGCCGCGCGCGCCGTCCACTACCGGGTTCTCCCGCTCCTCTCCGGCAACTTCATCGAGTCGAATCCCGGGCCGGTCAAGTTCGCCTGCAAGCTCCTCGGCATCATCGACAGCGATACTGTCCGTCCGCCGCTCGCGCCGATCACCGACGGGACTCGGAAAAAGCTGGAGGCGATCCTGCGCGAGGCCGGACTGCTTGAAGCGGTGAGTGCCTGATGGCCACGACGATCCAGGAGCGCCTCGCGGCGATCACCCCGGCCACCGATCGGAAGGAAGTCGTCAAAACGATCGGACTCTTTCTCGTCGAACTGGAGAAAGGGGCGATCCGATCCGCGGTGCGCGATGAGGGCGGCGTGTGGCATGCGCAGACCTGGGTGAAGGAGGGGATCCTCCTCGCCTTCCGCGCCGGTGTATCTACCGAATTCGCGTCGGGCGCGCTGTCGTTCATCGACAAAGACACGATTCCGACGCGGCGGTTCCGGGCCCAGGACGGCATCCGCATCGTGCCGGGCGGTTCGTCCGTGCGGCGCGGAACCTACATCGCCAAAGGGGTCGTGATGATGCCGCCGGCATACGTCAACATCGGCGCGTACGTCGACGAAGACACCATGATCGACTCCCACGCGCTCGTCGGCTCCTGCGCGCAGATCGGCAAACGCGTCCATCTCTCCGCCGCCGCGCAGATAGGCGGCGTGCTGGAGCCGGTCGGAAGCCTGCCGGTGATCGTCGAAGACGACGTCGTCGTCGGCGGCAACTGCGGCATCTACGAGGGGACGATCGTTCGTTCTCGCGCCGTCATCGGTGCCGGCGTCGTGCTGACCGGATCAACCCCCATCTACGACATCGTCCGCGGCCAGATCTACCGCAAGACGAATGACCGGCCGCTGGAGATCCCCTACGGCGCCGTGGTCATTCCCGGCTCACGTCCGATGAAAGGCGACTTCGCCGAGCAGTACGCCCTGCAGATCTACACGCCGGTCATCGTGAAGTATCGCGACGAGAAAACGGATTCGGCGACGGCGCTGGAGGATGCGTTGCGGTAGGTTGCAGGGTTGCTTGGTTGCAGAGTTGCTTGGTGGAGGATGTGGCTCAACGAATGACGCAGCAACCCAGCAACCCAGCAACGCAGCAACCTCGGGTTGCCCGTCGCCTCGCCAACATCGAGCTCTCGCTGATCCGCCAGATCAACGCGCTGGCCACTCCTCTCTGCGTGAACCTCGGCATCGGCGAGCCGAATGTCGAACCGGACGAGACTCTGCGCGAATTCGCCGTCCGTGCCGCGTCGACCGGCTCGTGGCACTACACGCCGAATGCGGGAACGCTGGGGCTGCGCAAACGCATCGCTGACGGGAGCGAATTCGATCCTAAGTCCGAGGTGTGCGTCACCGCCGGCACCGAGGAGGCGCTCTTCTCGATCTTTCAGGCCTACGCCGATCCCGGCGACGAGGTGCTCGTTCCGAATCCCGGCTTCCTTTCCTACGCGCCGCTGGCGCGCATCGCCGGCGCCACGCCGGTTCCGTACGATTTCGATCCCTCGGATTGGCGGCTCGACATCGATGCGCTGCTGCGGCGCATTACATCGAAGACCAAACTGATCGTCGTCAACTCGCCGTCGAACCCTCTCGGCAGTGTCATCGACCGCGAGACGTTGCAGCGGATCGCGAACGCCGGCCCGCTCGTCGTCAGCGACGAGGTCTACCGCGAAATCTGGTACGACGAACCGCCGGTATCGATGTTGGGAATGTCTGACAACGTCATCGTCGTCGGCGGGATGTCGAAGAGCCACGCCATGACCGGCCTTCGCCTCGGCTGGGTGCTCGCTGGCGAAGCGGTGATGAAGCCGATTGTTACGGCGCACCAGTACGTCGCCACCTGCGCCTCGGCCTTCTCGCAATCGCTGGCCGAATCGATCCTGACCGACGCCGCGTGGAACCGGACCTGGCTGGAGCGCGTCCGCGCACAGTTCCGCGAGCAACGCGAGACCGCACTCTTCTCGATCGCTCGCGAGCTCGAGGTAACCATCCCGCCGCCCGCGGGTGCGTTCTATGCCTTCGTCCCGGTTCCGGCGTGCGACACCGTCATCTTCGCCAAGACGCTCGCCACCGACGCGGCGGTGCTGGTCATTCCGGGCATTGCATTCGGCTCGCTTGGCGAGGGCTTCGTGCGCATATCGTACGCGGCGCCGCTCGACGCCATCGGCACAGGAATCGAGCGCATCGGGCGGTGGTTGCGCGCGGGAGGCCGATGAAAACAGCGACTCCAATCGCCTCGGTCGCCGCATCCGAAATCTCGCTTTATCGGAGCGTTCTCCAGATCAAGAATGATCACGATCTCGAGGAGCTCGGTATCTCGTTCTGGGACGCGCAGACGACGATTCAATGGTCGTACAACGCCGACCATTACTTTCACGCCGCCTCGACGATGAAGCTCGCCGTTCTTCTCGGCGTCTTCCGCCAGATCGACCGCGGCGAGCTGGCGCTCGACGCGCCGGTGCACGTCCGCAACCGCTTCACGAGCATCGTCAATCAGGAGCCGTTCATGCTGGACCTGGGCCGCGACGCCGATCCCGACGTCTACGGCCACCTCGGCAAGACGCTCACGGTTCGCGAGCTGGCCTACTGGATGATCACGAAGTCGAGCAACCTGGCCACGAACCTGCTCGTCGACGTCGTCGGCATCGAGACGATCCAGCACGCGCTCGACGAGCTGGCGATCGACGGCATTCGGCTTCTGCGCGGCGTGGAAGATCAGGCCGCGTTCGAGGCGGGCCTCAACAACGAAGTGACCGCCAATGGATTGCTGAAAATCCTCCGCGTCATCGCCGACGGCAAGGCCTATTCGGAAGAGGCCAGCCACCAGATGCTGACCATCATGCTCGACCAGCAATACCGGAGCGGTATCCCGGCCGGTCTCCCGAAGGCCGCGCGCGTGGCACACAAGACCGGTAACATCTCCACCGTGCATCACGACGCCGGAATCGTGTTTCTGGAAGGCCGCAAGCCCTACGTGCTGGTCATCCTCACACAATTCAGTGCCGACAAAGCTCGCGGAACGGCGGTGGCCGACGTCTCGCGCGACATTTACAACACCCTCTCGGAACTGACTCATGAGTGAACAGCAGTCGATCAATCACTCCATTAAGGTCGTCGACGCCTTCGATCTCGATGACGAGCTGCGATCGCTGCTCAAGCCCGGCGAGATGGTGCGCGACGCGGAAGGCCGGCGGCATCGTCTCCCGCGCTACTTCTACGAGATCCCCAATCATGAGGCGGCGGTGAGTATTCGGCTGACGAACCACTTTGGCCTGAACGAATTCACCCTCGTCGATCTGAAGGAAGCTGCACGTCTGCAACAGTTTCCGCGCTACGTTCCGTGCGCCGTCCGCGTGCTGGCCTTTTACCTCGAGCAGTTCCGCCGCGAAGCCGGCGCTTCGGTGCACATCCCCGTCAACGGCGGTTACCGCTCGCCGTCGCACAAGCGCTCCCTCACCGCAACGCCCCATATGTGGGCCACGGCCGCCGACATCTACCGCATCGGTACGACCATCCTGAAAGGGAAGGAGACGATCGAGAAGTACAACGGCATCGCCGAGGAGCTGAGCGACGACATACACGTTCTCCCGTACGGGCATGTCACCGGTGCCACCGCCGACGATCACATCCACTTCGACCTCGGATACATCACTGTCATCCCGACAGAGATCAGTGAAGACCGGATGGAACAGCCTCAGGAGAGCCGCCCCCGTTTCGCCTTCGAGGATCGCCGGCGGCGCGACCGGAGGACGGTGGACGAGTAACTGCGCCTTCGGCGCGTTGTCTGCGGCTCCGCCGCGTTGTCTGCGCTACGCGCGTTATCTGCGCATTCGCGGATTATCTTGCGCTCTCGCGTGTTCGCTCAGCACAAGACCACCCACGCCGCAGCGTGCAGACAACGCGCGGAGCGCAAACAACGCGGCGGAGCCGCAGACAACGCGCATAGCGCAGAGTTCAGGCCTGCGGTTTGCTACTCCACCTCATCAGTAGCAAACAAATCCACGCATGCCCAGAACGCCCAATTCCAAGGATCAGAGCGGACTCGACAGGCTGCTCCGGAGGACACGCCTCGACATGCCGGTCATCGGCATGGAGTCAGAGTTCAACGTCTGGCTCGATGAGGTCGAGGTCGATCCGCGAGAGTACTGGGGACACCCCGGCGCGTTCATCGACCGTCCCCTTCTGCCGCGTGAAAAGACGTCGCTGCAGCTCCCGACTGGGGGTGCGGTCTACTTCGATCGAGGGGTCATCGAAGTCGTCACACCGGTCATCGAGCTGGCTCCGCATTCAACCGCCCGCATGGTGCGCAACCTGTGGGAACAGATGGGCTTCGTGCGGGACCAGCTGACGAGATGGGAGGAGGCCAGCGGCCACACCGTCCGCCTCAAGGCCTACAGCAGCCACTACAACATCTCTTACGACGTACCGAAAAAGGAACAGAGCGCAACGCGGAATGAGAAGGCGCTGGCACTCCTGCTCACGTACATCCTCCCCGTCCCGGTGATGCTCGTCGCGTCCAATCGCCGATCGACCGGCGTCGGCGTCCGGCCCCGGGGTGGCAGGATCGAGGTCACGGTCGACTTCACGCCTGATCCAGGCCTGATGGTCGCCGCGGCCACGCTGATCGTCGGCATCGTCCGCGAGGTGATGAGCTGGCCGTCCTACGACCTTTCCATGCTCGACAAGCTGCCGATCCCGGTCGTCGACGGCGTTGTCCCCGGCAAGCACACGACACGGAAGGGCTGGCTGACCAAGGACTTTCACTATCCCCAGAGTCCGTACACCTCGGATGTGAACGCTCCGATCTGGAAGACGCAGTTCGGCGAGACCATTTCGTTGCGGACGATGGCGGCGCGGGTGGCCTGGTTCTTCCGCTACTCGATCCGCAAGTACTCGGATCCCTTCAGCATGCGTCTGCTCTTCGCCGTCCTCTCCGGCCGCGCGCCATCACTGCTGGAGCTGGCCGATCGTCCGGCCGCGTACGACGACGTCGGCCAGCTCTGCCGCTGGGGATCGGTCATCCACGAGCTGAAGAACTACGGGATCGAGTCGGACCTGATGTCCTCGAAGCCACCAACGATCGATGAGCACGTGATCGAGCGGACCAACGCGCGGTGCGTTCACCTCCTGGAGCGTGAGACTCTCAAGGCTGCAAACGCCAAGCCCCCCGTTGCACTCCCACAGCCCCCAGCCGCTCCTTCGAGCCCCCGCGCCACGTACTCACGCCGTGAGACACCCCGTACGCTGCTCCCTTCCCGGGCTGCGCAGTACCTCGACCGCCGCGGCACCTCGCTGATGTCCGGCAATGGGCTGAGCCGCGAGCGCCGCCGCGCCGCCGATCGCAGGAAGACGAGCTACAACACACCATTCCCCGACCGGCGACTGACCCGCTCCGCCTACGAGCAGGTCTTTCTGAGGCTCGTCTCCGGCGGCAAGTTGCGAATGGGTCAAGAACTCTATAGCCCGATCGGGATGAAGGGCTGGTACCACGCCATCTTCCGCCGCGACTCCGACGGCGCCGAGCGGGTCCTGACAATCGATCAGTTACTGCAGAGGATGAGGGATTGGCTTTGAAGAGTGGATCAGTGGATCAGTGGATTCGTAGATTAGAAAAGCAAGTGGCCAACCCGATGCCCTGATCCACGAATCCACTGACCTACTAATCCACTCCTACTCTTCCCCCCGCCGCCGATCGAGGTCTTCCTTCAAAGCCATCCCCGGCGAGCGATTCTGAAGCCGTGGTCGCTCCAGGATGGTGGCCAGGAAGTCGGCCACACCCCACGCGAGGAAGGTCGTCGCGGCGACCGTGAGGAATTGCGACGGGGTGCGTAATCCGAAGAGGAAGAAGATCGTCAATGGGACACCGATCCCCATCACGATCACGCCGACGATCAAACGAGGCCCTGACATCGCCCGGTATTGTATGCGGGTCTACTGGGTCGCCCCGGTGATATCACCCTGTCCGTCGGCACGCGCGCCAAGGTCCTGCTGGAAGGCGCGTACCCTCTGGACGTAGTTTCGGGTCTCCCGGAAGGGCGGTACGCCGTTGAATCGGCGCACGTTCCCCTCACCGGCGTTGTAGGCGGCAATGGCCTTCTGCTGATCGCCGGCGAAGCGGTCGGTCAGGTAGCGAAGGTACTTTGCTCCTGCTTGGATATTCTGCGCGGGATCGTTGAGATTGTCCGCGCCGAGCCAGCGGCCTGTGCTGGGAACGAGCTGCATCAAGCCTACCGCGCCGCGGTTCGAGTGCGCCGTCGGGACGAATTGGGATTCCGTATGGACCACGGCCGCGAGCAGTTCCGGGGGGAGGTCATTCTTCTTCGCCTCGTCGTAAATGATGCCGCCGAACGGAACCTCTTTTTGGAAAAAGCGCTGTTTCACCTGCTCGGCGATGTCTACGAGGGTCCGGGGCGCCTCGGCGACCTGGGAGGGAGCTGAGGCTACGGTCGTCGCCACATCCCGCACGGCGCCGGTAACTCCACCGCTGACCTGATCCGCGATCTGCTTCGCCGTTGCCAGATCGTTCGCGATCTGTGCGTCGGGATCCGGCGGTACGGGCATTGGCGTTCCCGTCGTCGTTTCAGGCTTTCTGTGAGTATTTGAGTCGGCAGATTGGAGCAGGTTACTTACTCTCAGAGGGATTCCGATTCCGCCTAACGCCAGCGACGCCCCCAATGCCAAGCCGGCGTATTTCCGTCGCAAACCACTCAGGCCGCGCGGTTTAACCTTCTGGATCTCGTTACGCAGTTGCGAACGTTCGAACCCGTCGAGGAACCTCTCCTGGAACGGTCTGCTGGTCTTTGGCTTGTCCATCTCGTTCATCCTCTGACAACGAATCGTGACTGAAGGTTATTTTGCAATTCGGAAGCCACCCGAGCTCATCCGAACTAATTGATTAAAAAGAAGTTAGATCCACTCGACAAATCAAAGCTGGCATGGATTGGCTCGACGATTGAAATGTGGGTAAGATGGCAAGCTGTGCATGACTGATTTGAAGAAAAACTTGATCCTTGGCCTGTTCGCAGCCGTCGCGCTTGCCTTCGCGCAGCCGTCGCGCGCCCAGGGCTTTCTCTGCGAGGACACCTTCAAGCTGGACGACGCTGCGATGCAGTCGTACCGCTTCGGTCCCGCCGTTCCGCCCCCCGCGCCGCCTGCCGTGACGGTTGTTCAGCCCGATCCTGACCCGCTCGAGCTCCGAGTCCTCAAATACGCCGCCGTGGCGGTGAAACATCGCCTGGCGGGGCTGGCCAGCTACTACTCGACATCCCTCGACGGCACCCTGACCGCCAATGGCGAGCGGTACCACAACGCGATGATGTCCGCGGCTCACCTGACCCTTCCCCTCGGGTCATGGATCGAGGTGACGGCTCGGGCGACGGGGCGCAAGCTGCGTCTCCGGGTGAACGACCGCGGCCCCTACGCCAACAAGTTCGCGATCGATCTCTCCCAGGCGGCCGCCAAGTTCCTCGGTGTCGACATCGCCGAGGACAGGTACGTGATGATCCGCATCATCGGCCTTCCGGGCGAGGATCCTCTGCCCGGGGATGTGGTCGACGCGCCGGCGCTCGAAGAGACGGCGACGCTGACGCCCGCGGGGCAGTAACCACCTGCCTCGCCGAAGCAATTCGCTGGATTGACTGCGTACCATCGATTCCTGGATGCGCATCCAGGATTCTTGAATGCACATCCAGGATTCCTGGATGCACATCCAGACTTCTTGGATGCACATCCAGGATTCTTGGATGCGCATTCAGACTTCTTGGATGCACATCCAGGATTCTTGGATGCGCATTCAGACTTCTTGGATGCACATCCAGGATTCTTGGATGCACATCCAGACTTCTTGAATACGCATCCAGCGATCTTGGATGCACATTCAGGATTCCTGGATGCGCATCCTCGATGCGTCACTCCGCTGATCCGATATTTGTCCCGAGATCGGCCGATTTTGGAATCAGTGCCTGTCGTGCGGGATCGTGAAGCAAACCCTGGCGCCCTGATCCGGAGCCGACTCGACGGTGATCGCGCCGCCATGGCTCTCGATGATGCGCCTGGCGAGGTAGAGACCGTATCCAGGACCGCCGCCGCGGGACTTGTCGAGCTTCAGTCCCGGCTCGAAGATCTGGTCCGTGTAGCGGGGATCGATGCCGATGCCGTTGTCGCGGACACAAACGCGGTAGCCGTCCGGATCGACGTCGCAGTCGATGCTGATCGTCCGTTCGCCCTTCGGCCGGTCGTTGAAGAAGAGTGCGTTCGCGAATAGGGCGCTGATTGCTTCGCGCATCTTCTCCGCGTCGACGTTGACGGCCGGCAGCTCGTCCGGGAGGGTGATCGTCACCGCTCCCTCTTCGATCTGGTAGTTACATTTGAGGATGACCTCTTCGACGATCTCCCGCAGCGGCGTGGGGCGGCGGACGTTGGGGCGCGCAAGCAGCTTGACGAGGTGCGACATCTCATCGAGCACCTTCTTCATCTGCTGCGCGCTGGAGCGGATGCGCCGCAGGAAGTCCTGTCCCTCCTCGTCCAGCTTGTCGTTGTAGTCGCTGAGCAGAAGGTCGCTGAAGCCGTCGATGGAGAAGATCGGCGACTTGAGGTCGTGAGACAGCACGCCGAAGAGGCGGGTCAGCTCTTCAATCGTGAGAACTTGTTCGCTCTCGTTTTCGGTAGCCAAGGTGGAAATCGTCAACCTCCGCAACGAGCCCAACCGTGCAACTAGCGGGCCTGAGCTTTCCGGAATGCGGCCACCTTGCCGCCGCCTGCGATTTCAGTCTCGCCGTCGCCTCGAATCGCAAGAGCCGTTCCGGCGGGGATCCCCAGTCCGATCAGCGTCTCCGGCACGGACATCAGACGCCGGAGGCTCGCGTCGTTGTCGGGCTCGAAGGCGGTGTCGACGACTGTATTGGCGAGCCATCCCAGCGCCGGCAGCGACGCGGCGATCCCGTGCATGTCGCGCGCGGCGATGCCGAAACATGATGCCGACGCTCCGATCGCCGCGATGACGGTGCCGTTCGCCGCCGCCTCGCGCATGGCCAGATCGGCCGCCGATTCGCGCAGCACCGCCAGCAGGTTGTTCGTGACGCCTCCGCCGAGGTAGATCATCCCGGCGGCGAGGATCTGGTCGAGGTTCTTCTGCCGCCTGCTGTCACGTCCGCGGTAGATCGGAACGTTCACGGTCTCGACCGTGGGGTCGATCCCATGCAGGTACTTGCCGAAATGCCCCGCATACTCCGCCGATCCCGAGGCCGCGGGGATGAACGCCACGGTCCGCCGGTCCGCCGGCATGTTCCGCAGCAGAAATTCATCGACCTCACGCGTCTCGCCGAATGAAAACTCGCCGCCTCCAATGAGCACGAGTAGATGGACGGGGACGGCGAGATCGACGTGCAGGGAGGTCACGGATGCATCGTACTTCGAGCGCCTGCTACTTACTTCACCGGCGTGCGGCTGGCGCGGATACACGATTCGCAGCGATATGCCGGGGCAAGCGGGCGTCTTCGCGACGCCACAGAATACGCGTGCGCGGAAGAGGCACCTCGCGGAAGAGAGCGCTTAGGAACGCGGAGGCATCACTCGCCTCCGGGATGCGCAACATCAGTTGCTTCGAAATCTCGCCGTAATAGAGGACGAAGTAGTGGCCGGCATCGAGCTTGATGAGGGCCGCCTTCGACGGCTCTGGCGCTTCCTGTGGGTCGGTGATTTGCTGGAGCGAGACCGGAAACCATTTCGACAGTTCGGCTTCCGAAACGCTCGCCGTCAGAACTGGAAGGGCGTGGGCAGTCAATTCATTCGGTTTCGCAACTCGCACGGGTGCTCGATGACCGCTATTTCTCAACCTCGACGGGCTCGGGACGCCGAGGTTCAAGCGTCACGACGCGATCAGGATGTTCCTTTTCCTTCTCGCGAAGGAAACGACACAACGCACCGAGGTCATTGTTGAACCGGGCGAATAACTCCGCCCGCGCTTCTCGGGTTTCTTTGACGATTGGGTCTTCCCACATGGCCTTCACCTCGACATCAGTTCCTGCGGCGTGCAGATTACAGGTGGATCATATCCGGCCGCGATGCATCGACGTTCAACAGCTCGACGGATAACCGCATTCGCGATGTGCTTGCAGTTCCAAGTGAGAAGGTACTGCATACCGTGCACAGCAGCCAGCGCCATGTGAAGAGAGTCGGTCGCTGCGTTTGCCGACAGGCCAGCAGCCCGAAGCAGCACGGGTGCAAGCAGCTCTGCCTCTTGTGGGATGGACAGCAGCGGCAGCGAGGCAACGAGGGTCAATCGACTTCTGGCAGCCGACGGATCTCCGACCTCTGCTTCACGAACTACAAGCTCAGAGATGAAGAGTTCATACTTCTGGCGCTCCGTCTCCCACCATTCGCGGGTGAGTTCCTGATTGGCTTGGGTAATCAAGTCCCGGCTCGATCGGCCGACCACATAACTGATCAGGCTTGTCTCGAGGTAGATGCGTGGGGGCACAACATGCCTCTAAGGCGTCAACGCCTCGCTGCTCCGCGGCATCAACAGCACCTCATTCGCATTCATGGTGAAGTCGATCCATTCGGGAACCGAATCCTTGCGGCGGATCAGGAACTCCGACAGCTCGTCTTCGATGTAGCGCTGGATGGCGCGGCGCAGCGGGCGGGCGCCGGAGTTCGACTCCTCCTCCGCTCGGCGGAGCAGCCAGTCGATCACCGAGTCGTCGATGGCGATCTGGACGCCCTTCGGCACCAGGGCGATGTTCACGTCGTCGACCAGCAGGCGGCAGATCTGGCGGAGCTCGATCTGCGTCAGCGGGTTGAAGATGATGATGTCGTCGATGCGGTTGATGAACTCGGGGCTGAACTCTTTCTTCAGCTCCTGATGGATCATCGCCTCGGCTGACTTCTGGTCGGCCTCGCTCGACTTCTCGCGGAAGCCCATGTGGCCCTTCGTCGTCAGGAAGCGCGTGCCGAGGTTGCTGGTCATGATGATCAGCGTGTTGCGGAAATCGACCTGATTCCCGAGCGAGTCGGTCAGGATGCCGTCCTCGAGGATCTGCAGCAGGATGTTGGCGATATCGGGATGGGCCTTCTCGATCTCGTCGAGCAGCACCACCGAGTACGGGTTGCGGCGCACGCGCTCGGTGAGCTGGCCGCCCTCTTCGTGGCCGACGTAGCCCGGCGGTGAGCCGATGAGCTTCGAGACCGCGTGCTTCTCCATGTACTCGGACATGTCGAAGCGGATCAGGTGCCGCTGCGAGCCGAAGAGGAACTCCGCCAGCCGCCTTGCCACTTCGGTTTTACCGACGCCGGACGAGCCGAGGAAGATGAACGAGCCCATCGGCCGGTTCGGAGAGGCCACGCCGAGGCGCGAGCGGCGGATCGCGCGCGAGATCGCCCGGATGGCCTTGTCCTGACCGACCACGCGCCGTATCAGCGAGTCTTCCATGTTGATGAGCTTCGCTGCCTCGTCGGCCTCGATCGAGGTGACCGGGATGTCGGTCCAGGAGCTGATGATCTCCTCGATATCCTTCTTGGTCACTTCCATCAACTCTTCGCCGACCGCCTCGCGCTCCTGTTTGAAGCGCTCGACCTCTTCCTTCAACTCGATCTCGCGCTCGCGAAGGAAGACGGCCTTCTCGAAATCCTTGTCCGAGATCGCCTTCTTCATCTCCTTCACGATCGAACGGATCTCCGACTCCAGCCGCCGCAGGTTCTGCGTGTCGGCCACGCGGCGCAGCTTCACCTTCGCGCCCGCCTCGTCGATGATGTCGATGGCCTTGTCGGGGAAGAAGCGGTCGGTGATGTAGCGGTTCGATTGATAGACCGCGCTGCGGATGGCCGTGTCCGAGTATTTGACCTTGTGGAAGCTCTCGTAGCGCTCCTTGACGCCTTCGAGGATCTGCAGCGTTTCGAGCTCGTTCGGCGGCGCGACATTGATGGCCTGGAAGCGGCGCAGCAGGGAACGGTCCTTCTCGATGTAGCGCCGGTATTCGCGGATGGTCGTCGCGCCGACGCAGGAGATCTCGCCGCGCGACAGCGCCGGTTTGAGGATGTTGGCGGCGTCGAGCGATCCCTCGGCGGACCCGGCTCCGATCAGCGAGTGGATCTCATCGATGAAGATGATGATGTCGGTGTTTTCCTTCAGCTCTTTGATGATCCCTTTGAGCCGCTCCTCGAACTGGCCGCGGTACTTCGTGCCGGCCACGATGAGCGAGAGATCGAGCGAGAGGATGCGCTTGTTGGCGATGAAGAGCGGCACGTTGCCGTCGACGATGCGCTGCGCCAGCCCTTCGACGATGGCTGTCTTGCCGACGCCGGGCTCGCCGAGGAGGATCGGATTGTTTTTCGTTCTCCGGGAGAGGATCTGGATGATGCGCTCGACTTCTTTCTCCCGGCCGATCAGCGGATCGAACTGCGCCGAATGCGCCATCGCCGTCAGGTCGCGCGAGTACTCGGCCAGGAAGGGCAATTCCTTCTTCTGCTTGTCCGCCTCGCGTTCTTTGAGGATCGAGATCGTCTCTTCGCGCACGCCGTAGACGTTGAGGCCGCGGGCGGTGAGGATCCGCGCCGCTGTCGACGATTCGACGCGCAGGATGCCGATCAGCAGATGCTCCGTGCCGACGTACTGGTGGAGCATCGATTCCGCTTCATGCGCGGCGTAGGCGAGGATTTTTTTCGATTCCTCGGAGAGCGGCAGTTCGGCGGACGACGAGATGCGATCGACGAAGGGCCGGTCGCCCTCCACCTCGCGGCGGATCTGCTCCGGCTTCACGTTGAAGCGCGAGAAGATTTCCTTGATGATTTCCTCCCCCTCGCGCAGGACGCCGAGGAGGATGTGCTCGGACTCGATGACGCGGGAGCCGAGCTTCGAGGCTTCGTAACGGGCAAAGAAAAGAGCGCGGCGTGCTTTCTCGTTGTATTTTTCGAACATGGGCGTTGGACGTAGTTTAACCCCTGACGCCAGCGCTCATCTCGAACACCCGATCGCACCGAGCAGCAAGATCACGATTGTGTGTGACGATCACCGAAGTCAGGCCGCGCTTTACATGACATTCCCGCATCAGATCGAAGACCCGCTCGCTCGTCTCCAGATCGAGATTCCCGGTCGGTTCGTCGGCCAGGAACAGGAGCGGATCCACCAGCAGCGCGCGCGCGATGGCCACGCGCTGTTGCTCGCCGCCGGAGAGTTGATTCGGGAAGTGGCGCGCACGCCCTTCCAGTCCCAGCTCCGCCAGCAGTGCCGAGGCTTTATTTAACGCGTCATCCCTGTCGAACCTTCCGATCCATCCCGGCATGGCCACGTTCTCCGTCGCCGTGAACTCCGGCAGCAGATGATGAAACTGGAAGACGAAGCCGACGTTGCGGTTGCGAAACCGCGCCAGCTCGTCGTTGCTCATCGACGAGACCTCGGCGTCCGCCACGCGAATGGTGCCGGTGTCGGGACGATCGAGCCCGCCGAGCAGGTGCAGCAGCGTCGACTTGCCGATGCCCGACGGACCGACGATGGCCAGCATCTCGCCGCGCTCCACGGTGAGCTCCAGGTCGTTGAGCACCGGCACCGGCACCTCGGCGTTGCGATAGGTTTTCGACAGCGACCGCGCTTCGAGAAAGGGCATGTCTGTTTTTTGTGGCACAGACACTCTTGTCTGTGCTCCGTGACGCCTCAGCGCGTCGTCGAAGTCCCCTGCAACGCCGGAGCCGGGGTGTTGCCGACGCCGACCGTTCCCGTCACGGCGAACACCGGCATCTTCTGCTGCAAGCCCTTCAGCGCAAACTCGCCGAGCGACTCCGTCTCGAAGCTGCCCATGATCCGGTCCATCGTGTTCTGCGAGATGACCACCTGTCCCGGCTTGGCCACGCCGCTCTCGAGCCGGGAGGCGATGTTCACCGACGAGCCGAGCACCGTGTAGTCGACGCGCTTTTCCGTTCCGACGTTGCCGACGACGGCCAGGCCGCTGTTGATGCCGACGCGCACCATCACCGGCGGAAGATCCGTCCGGGCGCGTTCCACGTTCCACTCGTTCACCATCCGCTGGAGCATCAGGCCAGTCAGCACGGCCCGGTCGGCGTGATCGTCCTGCGGCAACGGCGCGCCGAAGAAGGCCATCACCGCGTCGCCGATGAATTTGTCGAGCGTTCCGCCGTACGCGAAGATCGACTCCACCGCGCACGAGAAGAAGTGCGACAGGAACTCCGCCACTTCCTCCGGCTTCTTCGTCTCCGAGACGGTGGTAAAGCCGCTGATGTCGGCAAAGAGGATCGACACGTCGGTGCTGCGCACTTCTGATTCCGTCGAGATCGAGCCCTTCACGATCTCGTCGACGACAGCCGGCGAGTGGTAGCGCTCCATGCGCGCGCGGATCTTGCGCTCTTCTTCGATCTTCTCCGCGAGCTGCGCCCGCTCGATGGCCACGGCGGCGAAGTTCGCCAGCGCCGTCAGCAGGTCGAGGTCCTCTTCCGTGAAGCTGCCGATGTGGATCGGCGAGTCCACCTGCACCGCGCCGATGACCCGCTGCCGGTTCCAGAGAGGCACACACATCGCCGAACGAATGCCGTGAATGGCGATCGACTTCCCGCCGAGGAGACGCGCGTCTTCGAGGGCGTTGGAGGTCATCAGCGCCACCTGCTGCTGCGCAACCATCTTCAGGATCGTGCGCGAGATGGGGATGTCCTGCTGTTCCGCGCCGTCGATGAACTTCGTCAGCTTCGGGATCGGATTCCCCTCTTCGTCGAAGAGGATGATCAGCCCGCGTTCGACCGGCAGGTAGCGGAAGATGATGTCCATGACGGTGGTGAGCACGACCTGCAGTTCTTCAGACGCCAGCAGCGCCTTGGCCACCTGCACCAGGACCTGGAAAATCTTCTCGCGCGACACCGCCGGCTCGCGCAGACCAGGCTGCGACGGCGGCCTCGTGACCGGCCCTTTCTCAAGGGCCTCGGAGATGTCCAGTCCGAACTCGGAGTTGAAGTCCGAGATGCGCCGGATGACCGTGCCCGACGGGTTGTCGAACATCGAGTCGGCGTTGAAATCGACGGACGGCATCGCCCGCGCGTCGAGCAGCACCGACCCGACGGAGATCTTGTCCCCCGCCGCCACCTGCCCCTCGGCGACCAGGTTCCCGTTGAGCTTCACCCCGTTCGTCGACTTCAGATCGACGATCCACCAGTGCTCCCCCCGCAGTTCGAACTTCGCGTGCTTCCGCGACACCGAGGGGTGGTTGAGGATCAGATCATTCCCCTCGGTGCGCCCCACCGACAGCTCATCCTTCAGGTCCATGACCCGCGGCACGCCCAGATCAACGTAGTGAAGTTGGAGCTGCTCCATCGAGGGGGAGATTATAGCGGGTGCGCGCGGAGGCTCTGTCGCGAGAACGGAAGTGATTCGTCGGCACGTGAGAACTCGAACAGATCGACCGGGTTCGCACCCGACAAGGCTTCGCGTTTAGGGATCACGGACGCGATACGGGCCGCAGCCGCTGCATTCGGACGCGCGTTGGGCACGTGCAATACTGCCTGCTATCAAGGCCCAAAGGCGAAGGCAATGTCGCGAAAGTATGTATTTGCGGATGAGTGCGGCAATTTTGACTTCTCCTCCAAGCCTGGGGCAAGTCGATACTTTATTCTCGTTACGGTAACCGTTGACACGTGCTCGGTGGGGCAGCAACTGCTCGACCTTCGTCGAGACTTAGCCCTTCAAGGATTCGGCCTCGATCGAGAGTTTCATGCTGCACATGATCCCAAGCCAATGCGGGACAAGGTGTTTGCTGCAATCGCCACCTCGCCGATGCGAATCGATGCGGTCATTCTCGAGAAGTCAAAGGCATACCCGTCCGTGCGCGTGAGCGATGAACGCTTTTACAAGACGGCTTGGTACCAGCACATGAAGTACGTTGCCCCGAAGATCGCCGTATCGACGGATGACCTTCTGGTCGTCAGCGCATCCATCGGATCGAACGCGAAGAAGAGGGCTTTCCACGCGGCAGTAACGGACGTCATCCGACAGGTGTCGCCAACTGCCAAGGCCAGGGTGGCAAGCTGGAGCGCTGCGAGTGATCCGTGCTTGCAGGTGGCAGACTACTGCGCATGGGCGATTCAGCGGAAGTGGGAAGCGGGAGATCGGCAGGGCTATGACTTGATCAAAGGCTTCGTCCAGACTGAATTTGATCTGTTCGCTTCAGGAACCAGGAAGTTTTACTAAAAATCGAGACCGGCTACCCGTGTTGCCACGGGAGAGGCCGAAGGGCCTCTTGTCGCCGGTCTCTCTACTAACTCTTGACTTCCGTCAAGTGTAACCGATCTCTCAAGCATTATCTGCCCGTGGAGATGAGAAAAAGTCTTGCTCTGACTTTCTGGTTACCACAGTGCTGATCACTTCAGACTCGACCATTACCTACCCGATCGCCAACCCCTCAATATCCAACTCATGAACCGGCATCCCGAGCGTCCCCAGAGGCTCGCGAATCTGCTCCGCGTTGCCGACGATGACGATGATGGCGCGATCGGGGTCGATGTACTTCTGCGCGACGTGTTCGACATCCGTCTTCGACACCGCGCCGATGTTCTCTCGGTAACGGTCGAAGTAGTCGGTGGGCAGATCGTAGAGCTCCATGTCGAGGAGGCGGCCGGCGATGTCGCTGGAGCTTTGGACGCTCGAGGGGAAGGAGCCCATCATGTAGTTCTTTGTGTCCTCGAGCTCCTGCGTCTCGACGTCGCCGGTGCGGATGCGGCGGAGCTCGGCAAGGACCTCGGTTACCGACTCGCGGGTGACTTCGTTGCGTACCGGAGCGCTGACGACGAAGGGGCCGGCCTGGCGGCGGAAGGCGAACAGCGATCGCGCGCCGTAGGTGTAGCCGTGCTTCTCGCGGAGGTTGAGGTTGATGCGCGAATTGAACACGCCGCCCAGGAGCGCGTTCATCACGGAGAGGGAGAAGTAGTCCTCCGTGCTGCGGGCGATGCCGATGTGGCCGATACGGATCTCCGACTGCACCGCGGTCGGGCGGTCGATGAGATAGATGCGGCTCGATTCGAACGTCTTCGGTGAGACTTCCGGCCGCGGCGGAATGTCGGCGGCGGGCCAGTCGTCGAAGAATCGCGAGGCCGTATCGAGCGCCGATTCGGTATTGACGTCGCCGGCGATCACGATCGAGCCGTTGTTGGGAACGTAGTGCGTGGCGAAGTAGCTGCGCACGTCGTCGACGGTGATCCTTGCGACTGACTGGGGATTGCCGATGATGGTGTTGCCGTAGGCGCCGCGTCCGTAGATGAGATTGGAGAAGCGCTTGCCGGCGATGGAGGCCGGCTCGTCGCGCTGCTGGATCAACTCCATCAGACGCTCGCTCTGCACGCGCTCCAGCGATGCCTGCGGCAGCATCGGACGGCGATTCACATCGGCGAAGATGGCGAAGGCCTCGGCGAAGGTGCGCGAAAGGGAATCAACTGAGATGAACGACGCGTCCCAGTCGGCGCCGCTGCCGAGGGAGGCGCCAAGTAGGCCGAGGTCCTCGGCGAGAAGGACGGCGTCGCGGATGCCGGCACCTTCGTCGAGCAGGGCCGCCGTGAGCGAAGCCAGGCCGGCCAGCTCGGGAGTGTCGAAATCAGCGCCCGAGCGGACGAGCGACCGGACCGAGACGAGCGGCGCGTTGTGATTCTCGGCCACGAGCAGACGCAGGCCGTTGTCCAGCGTGCGGCGGGCGACGTGCGGGAAGTGATACGGCCGCGGAGGCCCGGGTTGGGGAGCAACATTGCGGTCGAGTGTCATGCGTTCTCCGGGACGAACAGGCTGGTCACGCGATTCTCGGCCACGAGGTACTGCCGCGCCACGCGCTGCAGATCGCCTCCCGTCGTGGTGCGGTACGGATCGAGCCAGGTATGGACCAGCGACGGATCGCTGAAGTAGGTCGCCATCATCCCGATCATGTCGGCGCGCGAGTCGTAGTTTTCGATCTGGTGCGCGTGCTCGACCTCGGCACGGTTCTTTGCCCGCGTCAGCTCGTCGGCCGTGATGCCGTCGCTGGCGATGCGCGCCAGCTCCACGTCGATGGCGCGCTCGATATCTTCGATGGCAACTCCCTCGTTCGCCGTCGCCTGCATCATGAAAATGCCGGTGGCCTCGGTGGGGAGGACGTACGCGGAGACGTCGGTGGCGATCTGCTGCTCGAGCACGAGCGCCTTCTCCAGACGGCTGGCCTTATCGCCGCTGAGGACGGCGCTGAGCAGATCGGCCGCGATCCAGTCGGGGTGGCCCATCTTCGGGAAGTGATAGAGCCGGTAGACGCGCGGAAGCTGCACGGGCGACGGGAAGACTTCCCGCCGTTCGCCGTTCAGCGGGCGGCGTTCGAGGTCAAAGGGGGGAAACGAGCCGCCGGCCGGGAGAGGGCCGAAGTACTGCTCGACGAGAGCCTTCGCTTCGGCAGGAACGAAATCGCCGACCAGCGTCAGCGTAGCGTTGTCGGGTCGATACCAGGTGGCGAAGAACTCGCGGATGTCGTCGAGAGAGGCCGCGCCGAGGTCTTCCATCGAGCCGATGGTGGGCCAGTGGTAGGAGTAATCGGGATCGTAGCCGAGATTCAAAAGGCGCTCGAAGGCGGTGCCGTAGGGGACGTTGTCGTAGCGCTGTCTCCGCTCTTCCTTCACCACTTCGCGCTGGATGTCGAGCTTTTCCTGCGTCAGAGCGGGTAGGAAGTAGCCCATCCTGTCCGACTCCAGCCAGAGGCCGAGGGCGAGGTAATTCGAGGGGAGCGTCTCGAAGTAATTCGTCCGGTCGAAGAACGTCGTCCCATTCAGGACGCCGCCGACCGACTGCACGTAGCGGAAATGTTCGTTGTTGCCGACGTGCTCCGAGCCGGAGAAGAGCATGTGCTCGAAGAGGTGGGCGAACCCGGTCCGCCCGGGCCGCTCGTTCTTCGAGCCGACGTGGTACCAGAGATTGACCGCCACGAGCGGGGCGGAATGGTCTTCGTTGAGAACGACGCGGAGGCCGTTATCCAGCGTGTAGGTTTCGAGTTGGAGCATCGGCGAGGCCTTGTATCACGATCGGAAGGCAGAAGGCAGAAAGCAGAAGGCAGAAGGGAGAAGGCAGAAGGCAGAAAGCAGAAGGCAGAAAGCAGAAGGATGAAGGCAGAAGGATGAAGGATGAAGGCAGAAGTGAACGGGTGCTGGGTGATGGAACCAAATTCATCCTTCTGCCTTCTGCCTTCTGCCTTTATCCTTTCGCACGTGCCGCCTCTGCCGTTTCGTCATATCGCCGTCGAAGGGCCGATCGGCGTTGGGAAGACATCGCTGGTCAACCTGCTGGCGAAGCGGTTCCGCGGGACGAAGATCCTCGAGGACGTCGACAACCCGTTTCTGGCCGAGTTCTACAAAGACAAACGGGGTGCGGCCTTCCGGTGCCAGCTCTTCTTCCTGCTGTCGCGCTACGATCAGCAGCGGTCGATCTCGCAGCGGGACCTCTTCACCGAGCTGATCCTGGCCGACTATTCCTTCCCGAAAGACAAGATCTTCGCCTACCTGACGCTGGAAGACTCGGAGCTGATGATCTACAACCGGCTCTACGAGATGCTGCGGGAAAGCGTGCCCAAACCGGACCTGGTCATCTACTTGCAGGCTTCGCTTGATACACTACTCAAACGCGTGAAGAAGCGCGGAAAGGCATACGAGAAGTCGATCTCGCAGGAGTACTTGAAAGAGATCAGCGAGGCGTACTCGCACTACTTTTACCGGTACGACGAGACGCCATTGCTGGTCGTGAACACGAACGAGATCGATTTCGTCAACACTCCCGAGCATTTCGATCAGCTCATCGAGCAGATCCGAAATGCAAAGAAGGGAACGCAGTACTACGTACCGCTTGGATCCTGAGTCGACGGACCGAGACGGGAAGCAGTGGATTGGTAGATTGGTAGGTTAGTGGGTTTGTGATCGGGAGAACCAGCCTGATCGACGAATCGACTAATCTACTAATCACTCGTCACTCTCCTCGCTCGGCCCAAGGAGGAGAGATGAGCAACAAACACATCACCGTCCCGTCCATCCGCGCCATGAAGGGCGCAACGCGCATCGGGATGATCACCGCGTATGACTATCCGAGCGCGAAGGTGGCCGATGCCGCCGGTTGCGACATCATCCTGGTCGGCGATTCCCTCGGTATGGTCGTCCTCGGCTATCCTGACACGCTGAGCGTGACGATGGACGACATGGTCCACCACACGCGCGCGGCCGTGCGCGGAGCCTCGCAGGCGCTCGTCGTCGGCGACATGCCGTACCTCTCGTACCATGTGTCGGTGGAGGAGTCGGTGCGCAATGCCGGCCGCTTCATCCAGGCGGGCGCCCATGCGGTGAAGGTCGAGGGGGGGAAGGCCTCGCGGATCCGCGTGATCGAAGCGATCCTCGATGCCGAGATCCCGGTGATGGGCCACATCGGTCTCACGCCGCAGTCGGTCAACACCCTCGGCGGGTTCAAGCTGCAAGGCAAGAATCTCGACGATGCCCGCCGGCTGGTCGAAGAGGCGCAGGCACTCGATCAGGCCGGCTGCTTCTCGATCGTGCTTGAGTGCGTCCCCTCGGAACTGGCCGCGATGATCACCGAGCGCGTGTCGGTGCCGACGATCGGGATCGGCGCCGGCCCCGCCTGCGACGGGCAGGTGCTCGTCTTTCACGATCTCCTCGGCCTGTACGACGGCCACACGGCGAAGTTCGTCCGGCGTTACGCGAACATCGCCGACGAGATGCGCGCTGCGATCGAGCACTACCTCGCCGACGTGCGCGACGGCAGCTTCCCCGACGACGTGAAAGAGTCGTTCCACGCCGCGAGCGCGGACGAGTTGCGGGAGTTGTACGGCGAGGGCGTCGTGATCGAGATGCCGAAGGCGCAATAAGGGTTACTGGGTTCGGAAATTCATCCTGACGGTGAGCGCAGCGAGCCTGTCAGGATCTCCGGTGAGAGCGCGCGGCAGTCGGTTCCAGCAGAGCCCTCGCGATTCCACCGGAGATCCTGATTCCGAAATTCATCCTGACGGTGAGCGCAGCGAGCCTGTCAGGATCTCCGGTGAGAGCGCGCGGCAGTTGGTTCCAGCAGAGCCCTCGCGATTCCACCGGAGATCCTGACGGGCTCGCTACGCTCACCGTCAGGATGAACTTCTGAACCGAGCAACCCAGCAACCCATGCAAACGACAACCACGATATCCGCAGCTCGTGAAGCGATCGCCCGCGCGCGCGATTCAGGCAGAACCATCGCCTTTATCCCTACGATGGGCTTTCTCCACGAAGGCCATCTCTCGCTGATCGACGCCGCGCGCGACAACGGCGCGGAGTTCATCGTCGTCTCGATCTTCGTCAACCCGAAACAATTCGGACCGAATGAAGACTTTGCGCGCTATCCGCGCGACGAGGAGCGCGATCGGGAGCTGCTGGCGGGGAAAGACGTCGATCTCCTCTTTCTGCCGTCCACCGGGATCATGTATCCGCCGGGCTCACAGACGACGGTGTCGGCCGGAGCGGTGGCCAGGCCACTCGAAGGCGAGCGGCGTCCCGGACACTTCGAGGGCGTAGCCACGGTGGTCCTGAAGCTGTTCAACATCGTCCAGCCCGATCTGGCGGTTTTCGGACGGAAGGACGCGCAGCAGTGCGCGGTGATCGATCGGATGGTCCGCGATCTCGATGTCCCGGTGCGGCTCCTCTTCGCCGAGACCGCGCGCGAGCACGACGGCCTGGCTCGGTCGTCGCGCAACAGCTACCTGTCTCCGGACGAACGAAAACTCGCGCCGGCGTTGCATCGCGCACTGCGGGCAGGGGAGCAGGCCGTCATCCGCGGTATCCGGGACGTGAGCGCCATCGAGACACTGATGCGAAGGATGATCGAGGAGACGCCCGGAATCGAGATCGATTACCTCGCCGCCGTCGATCCGGAGACCTTCCTGCCGCCGGCCGATTTCCGGAGCGGCGTCCTCCTCGTTGGCGCGGTACGGGTCGGGCGGACGCGGCTGATTGATAACGTGCGCGTTGTTAATTCATCCTGACGGCGAGCGAAGCGAGCCTGTCAGGATCTCCGGTGGCACCGCGAGATCCCTGCTGAAACCAACCGATGCGCGAATTCACCGGAGATCCTGACGACTCGCTGGCGCGAGTCGCAGGATAGACTTTTAGAAAATCATGCGTACCCTCCTTCACGCCGTCATCCAGAACGCCATCGTCACCGGCGCGGCGACGCTCTGGCCAGTGGCGTTGCGCATCGACGCGTTCGTGCTGCGCGCCGCGGAGGTCCTGCCGTTCGAGGAAGTCGACGTCATCAACATTGCCACCGGTGAACGGTTCCGTACATGGATTGAGCCGGCGCCGGAGGGAAGCGGGGAGGTAGCCGTTCACACGGGGGCGCGCGCGCCGGTGCGCGTGGGCGACACCATCAGCATCGTCGCCTTCGCCACGTTTCATGAGGGGCAGACGCTCGCACACAGGCCGCGCATCGTCACGCTCGGCGCGAACAATCAGGTCGTCTCGGTCGGCGAAGGATGAGCGAACGTCCGCTCATCCCGCGCATCGCCTGCGCGCTGCTGTTCCTTTCACTTGCCGTGACGACGCTGCCGCGGCTCGTGGGGCTCGTGAACAACGCCCGCACGCTCCTGCCGCTGGGCTACGAGGCGAGGCGGGAGAAGCAGATGGGGCCGTGGTATGCGTCCGTCGAAACGCTTCGCCGCGAGCTGCCGCTACACGAGCCGGCCGCGCTCATCGCCGGACCGCGCGACGTCGAGTCGGCCGTCTTTGCCAACTACTACCTCTACCCGATCCGTACGCGGCTGTTTGTTGGCCGCGACAACTATCGCAATGCCGCTCCCGATCCGGCGCTGCCGAAGACGATCGTCGCTGTAACCGCCGATCGCGTTACGCGGACGACATACGACACGTTGCGCGACCGCGACCTTCGCGCGGGGCATCGGGTCGTCGGTGCGCCAACGCTCAGCGAGCCGCGGACGACGTTCATCCTGCCGATGGCGGCATCGCTCGACGGTCCGGCGCCCGAGACCTTCGTGATCGAGGCGACGATCGCCAATCCGAATCCCGCGCCAGCCGAGGTGCGCGTGACGTTCTGGCCGAAGGGCCTGGTGCGCACGATCACGATCGCACCGGGCGCGACGGTGAAGTATTACGACGTTGTGCACCAACTCTTCGGAGTCCTCGACCGAGGGTGGATGCGCGTCGACTCGCCGCTGCCGTTGCGCGCCGCGTTCTACTTTGCGAACCGCGGACATGGAGATGCCACGTTGCTGCCCAACATCGCCGGCCCGGCAACAGGAATCGTTGCCGCGCCGATCTATCGCGACACGAAGCTCTTCGTGATCAATCCAGCCGCGACGCCGGTGACGGCTGTGGTCGGAGGCGTATCGTTCCCGTTCGGCCCGCACGCTTTCGTCTCCTGGCCGGTTACGAGCATCCCGCGCGTCAGTGGTGACGTCTATGCCTTCGTCGCCACACGCGAGATGAACGGCCGCACCGATTTTCTCTGGCCACGATGATCGGACTCGTCGTCACATTCGTCATTTTCCCACTCGTCGGCTGGAGCATCGGACGCCGCAGCATCGGCGAGGCGTTTCTCTTCGGTGCCGGCCTGACTGGCACGCTGCTCTTTCTAGCCGGTGTCGCGCATGTGCCGTTGGTTGTCGCCCTGGGGTTGATCGTGGTGTGGGGAGTAGGGAGTGGCGTGTGGGAGCTCATGCATCGCTCTCGGACGCCGCAACTCACCTCCCACCCGTGGCTCCCCACAATCCTGATGTGCGTCCCTCTGATCGCGCTCACCTTCGTCGCCGCAATCACTCCCCTCAGCGATTTCGATGGCCGGGCGTTCTGGGCGCTGAAGGCGAAAGGGATCGCGCATGAACGCGCCATCGACGGACCGTTCTTTCGCGGTGCGACGCTCGATCCGCGCAATCACTATCCGATCCTGATCCCGCTCGACGGTGCTGTGATCCTCGGCGTCGCCCACGATTCCGATGACCGTCAGCTTCGCTGGCTGTACCTCGGCCTCCTTGCTGCCTTCGCGCTACTCGTGCGCGAACGAATCGGCCGCCTGGTCTCTCCCGCGGCGGGTGCCTGGTGCGCGGCGCTTCTCGTCTGGGTCCCGCAATTCGCCGTCGAACCCGAGGGCAGCGCGCTGTCGGCCTATAGCGACATCGCGCTGGCCGCATTCGCGGCCGGCGCCTTCTTCGAATTGGTCGAAGAGGTCTTGCCACCGCGAGACCTCGCGACCTCGCAACCGCGAGACCTCGCGACCTCGCAACCGCGAGACCTCGCGACCTCGCAACCGCGAGACCGCGCCATCCGCTTTGGCCTATGGCTCGCGTTCCTCGTGCTGACGAAAAGCGAAGGGCTGCCGTTCGCGCTCGTCCTCCTCGTCATCGGGGCCTTTGTCTTCCGTAAACGGATTGTGATTCCGGCGATCACGAGCGTGATCGCGGCATTCGCCCTCTACGTCTGGCGCGCCCGCATTCCCGCCGGCGACGAAGAGGACATCCTCCGCATGTTGCCGACGGTTTTCCAGAAGCTACACCACCTCGGCGACGCGCTGGCGGCGTTTCCGGCGCACATGTCCCTCTTCCCGCGCTGGGGCCTTTTCTGGATCGCCGTCGTCATCGCGGCAGTGCTCGCATGGCGCGTCGACCGTCGCGCGGCCCGGCTGGCCATCAGCGTCATCCTGGCCATGCTCGCCGTTTACGCGGGGGTCTACATCGCCACGGAATGGGTCGTCTCCGACCTGATCGCTGTCACGGCTGACCGGCTCTTGATGCACGTGATCGCGCCAGCGCTCTTTCTTCTGGCGCTCGGAGCTCGCGCTGCCGTTCGTTCAAGCTGGAATCGTGACTAAGCCTTGGGAACCAACGCCGCCAGATCTCCGTCCGCCATTCTCATTCGTGCTTGGAAAGGAGAGCGGGCGTCCGCGCCTGCTCCCGACGGGCGTCTCGCCCGGCGGTGGGGCCGAAGGCGAACATAAATGTAGGGGAGAGACGGCGAGGTTCCGTCCGCGTTTTTAAGTTCAACCCTGCTGTTCGGTGGGACCCACCGCCGGGCGAGACGCCACGGCGGGAGCAGGCGAGACGCCCGCTCTCCGTCCCACCTCCGTTCTCTGCTCTGAAGGCTTACCTGACGAAGTCGATGAAGCCGCGTTCGACGTTTACGTCGACCAGCTTCACGTTGACGCGGTCGCCGACGTCGACTCCCTGAGCACCGTGAATGACCTTCCCCTCAACCGGCGGGTGGAAGACACGGACCCATGTTCCCTTCTCCGAGGCGCCGGTGACGATTCCGTCGAAACGCTCGCCGACACGCGGCTCGAGGATGCACGCCGCGGCAGACTTGCGAACCTGACGTTCCACCTTGTTCGCCGCATCCTCGGCAGCAGTGCAGTGCTGCGCCAGCGCCGCGAGCTCGTCGTCGGTGTAGCCCGGTTTTCCGCCCTCGAGCGCGGGTTTGACCAGCCGGTGCGTGATCAGATCAGGGAAACGGCGGTTCGGGGCGGTCGAGTGCGTGTAATCGCGCACGGCCAGGCCGAAGTGTCCGATCGACGATTGGCCCGGCTTCTCAACGACGTACTCGCCCGCTCCCATCGCCTTGACGATGGCCAGCGACAGATCGGGAAAGCGCAGCGGGTCGGCCTTACGGCGGCGGACCAGAAACTCCTCGAGCGCGACGGAATCGGGATCGGCCGGGAGTTTCTCGCCGTACGTCGCGGCAATCGCCTCGATGCGGTCCCACCGCTCCGGCGAGCGGACCACGCGTCGCAGGCCGGAGAACCCTTTCGCCGTCAGGAAGCGCGCGGTGACGCCGTTGGCGGCGATCATGAAGTCCTCGATCAGGTTCATGGCGTTGTTGCGCGCCTCGACCTGTAGATCGACCACGTGCCCATTCTCCATCACCGCTCGCGCCTCGATCGTATCGAGGTCGAGGGCGCCGTGCTCGTGCCGCAGCTCCCGCATCGTGTCCGCGACGCGATCCTGCAGCTTGAGGTTTTCGGCCAGGCCGGGAACCGCCTTCACTTTCGGAGGCATGTCGCCATGTCCTTCGAGCCACATACCGACGGCGTTGTACGCGAGCTGTGCTTTGTTGTGGACGCGCGCCCGGTACACATCGCCTTTCGTGACCGAGCCGTCGGACGCGACGACCATGTCCATGACGATCGCCAGCCGCTCCTCGTGCTCGTTGAGCGAGGTCAGGTTCGTCGACAGTTTTTCGGGAAGCATCGGAAAGATGCGCGCGGCCGTGTAGATGGATGTCGTGTTCTGGTGGGCGTGATCGTCGATCGGCGAGCCCTTCTTGACGATGGCATCGACGTCGGCCACGGCCACCATGGCCCGGACGTTGCCTCCGCCGAGGTCCTCGGCGACGGTGAGCTGATCGAGATCGCGAGAGTCGTCGTTGTCGATCGAGCACCAGAGAAGGCCGCGGAGATCGCGGATCGATGCGTCAGTCTCGCTTGCGGCGTCGCTGATCCCATCCGCTTGTTTCTGTGCGGCGGCGGAAAAATCGGGTGCGAGCCCGCGATCGATCATCGCCTGGCGTGCAACATCCTGAAGGATCGAGCCGTGGTCGCATCCCTGATGTACGTGGTCGTTTGCCATGTTGGGGCGGCACGTTACCATCAGCGCACATGCAACCGAAAGTGACGCGGGCCGGCGACCGCGGCGTCCTCGCCGACTTCGGCGCGGACGTCACCGCGGCGGAGTTGCATGCACGCGCGGCCGCCTTGCGCGGGCGCCCGCACGTCGTTGTCTGCGTCGTCGGCCAGCAGTCTCTATACGTCGTGTTCGACGGCGAACCGGCGATTGATTTCGACGACGTGCCGCCGATTGCATTCACACCACGCACGCACGTCATCGACATCGATTTCTCCGGTCCTGACCTCGACGAGTTCCTCGCATATGCGCACCTGGCGCGCGGCGATTTCCTGAAACGCGTTCCGTCGATCCGACTCACTGCCCGTTACCTCGGCTTTCGCGCCGGGTTTGCCTATCTCGAAGGCTGGCCGGACGAATGGCGGATGCCGCGCCGGACGACGTCGCGCAATCTCGTACCGCGCGGCAGTTTCGCCATCGCGGGCGCGATGGCTGGTTTCTATCCCGTCGATTCGCCGGGCGGCTGGAACCTCCTCGGCCGAACGAACGCGACGCTGTGGGACCCGCACGTGGAACCGCCCAATCGATTTGCGCCCGGCGATGCGATCGAGATTCATCCGGCCTCGATCGACAGTTTTGACGCGCCAACGGCTGTAAACATTGAAAACGGCGGCGAAATCGTCGCGGAGGTCGGTGCTCCCGGACAGCTCACGACGATCGTTGGTGCACGCGACTGGAAACGCGCCGACTATGGCGTTTCCCCTGGCGGACCGTTCGATGTTCTCGCCGCGGCTCTGGCTAACCGCGCAGCCGGCAATGACGACGATGCGCCTCTGTTGGAATGCGTCCTCGTCGCGCCGCGGCTTCGGTTCCGCATGCCGCGCCGTGCCGCGTTTTGCGACGGCGGCGGCAACGTGCAGACGTTCACGCTCGCCGCCGGCGAGGAGCTGAACCTCGGCCGCTTTCACGGAGGATTGCGAGGCTATCTCGCGATCGAGGGTGGCATCGACGAGATGCGGGCGCGCTACGCCGAGGCGCCGGCGGTGGTGCGGGTGGGGATGGCAATACGATCGTTGAAAAGGGAAGCATCCTACTTGCGCGTCTCAACCGTCGAGAGCCTTCTCCCCCGCTTTTTGGGGGAGAAGGTGCCCCTTCGTCGCTTTCGCTCCTCAGGGCAAGCTCCGGCGGATGAGGGGGCGGATCTCGCGCGGCAGAAGACCGTAGCAAAGGACATCCGCATCATCCCCGGCCCTCATGATGCGCCGCCGTTGCCCGAGGAGTGGGAAGTAACGGCGCAACTCAACCGTGTCGGGATTCGCCTGCGGCCGATCGAAACGTCCTCGTTCGTGCCATCAGCGAATCTCCCATCGTGCGGGATGCAGTTCGGCACACTGCAGTGGCACCCCGATGGGAGCCTGGTGGCGATGGGGCCGGACCACCCCGTCACCGGCGGCTATCTGCAGCCGGCGACGGTGGTTTCGGGCGATCTGTGGAAGCTCGCCCAGCTTGCGCCGGGCGAGCGCATCCGCCTTATCGTCTGCGGGGCCGGTTAGGCCCGCATTTCTCACAGCCTTCTTGAAGCACTTGCGACTCCCTTAATCGAGAGTCCTTCTCCCCCCGCGGTTTCTTGCGGGGGGAGAAGGTGCCGAAGGCGGATGAGGGGACGGCTCTCGCGCTGAAGTTGCGTGTTTTCATGAGTTTCCCACGCCCGTTCCTGAAGATAGTTCACTGCCCGGCAAGCACCAACGCCCCCTCATCCGCCTTCGGCACCTTCTCCCCCAGCTGAAAAGCGCTGGGGGAGAAGGCTCTCGACGAGTAACAGTGTGCCGACGATTCCAGTGAGAGTGTGAGAAATGCGGGTTTAGATCGGCCTGCATCCCTCGTCTCCGCCCCATCCGGCGGGTTTGCACGGCACACCGGCGGATTTTCGCGACACACGGGCGGATGTTCGCGGCACACGGGCGGATGTTCGCGGCACACCGGCGGATATTCGCGACACACGGGCGGATGTTCGCGGCACACGGGCGGATGTTCGCGAACCACCGGCGGATGGTTCGCGAACCACCGGCGGATGTTCGCGACACAGCGGCGGATTTTCGCGAACCATCGGCAGATGTGTCGCGACACACCGGCGGATTTTCGCGAACCACCGGCGGATGTTCGCGACCCACTGGCGGATTTTCGCGAACCACCGGCGGATGTTCGCGGCACACCGGCGGATGTTCGCGACCCACTGGCGGATGTTCGCGACACACCGGCGGAGTTTCGCGACACATCGGCGGTGTGCGCTGCTAACTTCGCGGCGTGCTGCGCAAACCGCACGGTAAAAATAAATAAACGACCGGATCACAAGGCGAGCAGAGCTGGCGTAGGTTGTATCCCACGCCTTTCAGCCGAGGGGTACCGGCGTCGCCAGGTTTGGCAGCCGCCTTGAGCGGGCGACAGAAAAGCGGAGATTGCGACAGCATCTCTGCGCTCAACTACTCCCCGTACGAATACCCCGACCGCGCGCTGACCTTGAACTCCGGGTTGCGGAGCGTCACGTTGACCTTCTGGAAGCCGTGCTCGCCGGGGCGCTTCTTCGTGTAGTAGCTGATGAGGTAGTACCCGGCCGTCTGCTTCTCGATCTGCTGCAGCGGCGAGATGTAGCTCGTGTGGAGGCGGTAGTAATGCCCGTTCGTGTCGCTCGCCATCGTCGACAGATTCTGGTGCACGAACTCCGGCTCGTTGATGCCGCTCTGCAGCGAGACCGGGTAAAGCGTCACGTCCGCGCTGTTGAGCGATTCGATCATCGGATCGTAGTAGCGGCTGCGGGTCAGCACGATGTTGCCGCGTACCTCTTCGTCCGGCCCGATGATGCCGTTCGAGAAGATGACGACATCCTTGCGCGCATGAATGGGCCGCAGCGCATCGCCGAGGAGATCGAGAGCCTCGTAGACCGACCCGGTCTTGTTGATCATCCGATCGATGTCCATGTTGGCAAGCAATGACGTGCTGGGGCTGGAGGCGTCCTTGGTGCGGATGCCGAGACCGTATGCCGTGGCGTCGTTCAATGCACGGTGGATCTTCGACTTGTCTGAGGTGAAGTCGCTGTAGACCTTGAGCCTTACGTCGTGCCCGACGATGGCGACGCGGTCCTCGGGACGCAGCCTGTCGTCGAGGAACCGGAAGGCGTCGTTGCGGGCCCGGATCATCTCGGCCTGCGACGCGAAATCGGACGTAACCTTGTCGAAAAAGAAGATGAGGTACCGCTCGTCGTGGACGCGCTCGACCTTGAAGGCGGCGGTCGATTCGGGCGCGTTGATGAGGCGGCGGTTCGTGAAGTAATCGACTGAATCGACCGGCAGAGCCAAACCGTTCTCGGTGATCACGAAATCGTCCTTGCCGAGGCCGAGCATCTGATTGCCGCGGGAATCGGTCACGATCGCGTCGAGCTGCACCAGATTGACGTCGACTTTCTCGCCAAACGGCTGTGGATTCTGTTGCGGCTGCTGCGCGAGCAGCGGCGCGGCGGCAATCATGAGTAAGGTGATGAAACACTTGGACATAAAGTCGTCCCCCTTCGCCGGTGCAAACGAGGAGGCGAGGAGAGGGGATTCCGCGGGGCAGGCACGGCACGTGGTTCGCGCTGCATTGTCACCGCTATGTACAGACGGTCTTGGAGTCTTCGCGGCAGGACGATGAAACGAAGATGGTGGCCGAGCCTTGGGCAACCAACGCAGCCGGCCGGGCCGGCCTTGCCCGGCGCTTCTGACGGAATGAACCTCGGAGGGGGCCGGTTTGACCCGGCTGCGCGGTTCCCCTAGAATCCGCGTCTCTTTTTCGCGCCTTCCGGCGCGCCTGAACTCCCGGGGCATAGCTCAGCCTGGTTAGAGCGCACGGTTCGGGACCGTGAGGTCGGAGGTTCAAATCCTCTTGCCCCGACCAATTGGATTTGACCAGCGGCTCCGCGTCACGCGGGGCCGTTTTCGTTTCACTACAATGTCGCTCCCGTGAAACGAGTCCTTCTCGCCCTTCTCCTCTCACTCGCCGCCGTTCCCGCCTTCTCCTGGGGGCAGGCAGGCCACCTGATGGCAAACGAGGCAGCCACGTTCGGACTGCCGACCGACATGCCGCAGTTTTTCTATCGCCAGTTCCCGCAGCTCGTCTGGCTGGGCCCCAATCCTGACCGCTGGCGCGGCGGCGGACCGGCGCTCGACGCGTCGAACGCTCCCGATCACGTCATGAATTACGAGTACATCGCCGCGCTGCAACTGCCGCGAGATCGCTACTCGTTCCTGGCGCTGCTGACCACGTCCGGCACGTTGCGGCGGTACGGCATCCGGAACACGGATACCGGTTTTCTACCGTGGCGCATCGCCGAGATGTGCGAGCAGCTTACCGTCGAATGGCGTCTCTGGCGCAGCGCGGCGCCGGGATCTCCCGACCGCCTCTTCATCGAGCGCGACATCGTCCGCGACTCCGGCGTCCTCGGGCATTTCGTCGCCGATGCCTCGAACCCGCTGCACGACACGATCAGCTACAACGGCTGGATCATGCCCAACCCGAACGGCTACGCGAACGACTGTCAGATCCACGCGCGTTTCGAGTCCGACTTCGTCTCCCACGCCATCGCGACCGGTGACATCGTGCCGAAGATGACCGCGCCGAAGTTGCGCACCGATTACTTCGACACCGCGATCACATTCGTCCGCCAGTCGAACGCATTGGTGGAAGAGGTTTATCGCGTCGACAAAGCCGGCGGCTTCGACGTCTTCCGCAAGCCGTCATTGCCGGAAGGGAAGGCCTTTGCCGCCGAGCGCCTGGCCGCGGGGGCGTCACTGCTGCGCGATCTGTGGTGGTCCGCCTGGCGCAACTCCGCGAATCCGCCGAAACGGAGAGACGCGGCTGATTAGTGTTGGCCGCCGTGAGATCATTCGATGGGCATGAACGCCGTCAACCTGTCGGAATTGCTGGCCCATCTCACCGCGGCGAACAGAGAGACTGAGTGGGTTGAGTTCAAGCTCAACGACGATGCGCCCGAAGAAATCGGCGAGTACATCTCGGCTCTATCAAATTCCGCAGCGTTAACCGGCAAACGCGCCGGTTACATCGTCTGGGGTATCAGCGACGACACCCATGAAGTCGTCGGTACGACGGTGCGGCTGCACTCGAAGAAGATCGGCAACGAAGAGCTCGAGAATTGGTTGTCTCATCAGCTTTCACCGCGACTCAACTTTCAGGTGGTCGACGATGAGATCAACGGGACCCCGGTATCGCTGATCGAGGTTCCCGCCGCGTCACATACGCCCGTGAGATTCCGCGATCACGAGTTCATCAGGGTGGGCAGCTATAAAAAGAAGCTGCGCGATTACCCGGAAAAGGAACGAGAACTCTGGAGACTACTGGAGCGACGGGACTGGGAAACGGAAGCGGCGGAGACGCATGTTCGCAGCGCTGACCTGCTGGCGCTGCTCGACTATCCGGCGTATTTTGAGCTTCTTCAGAAACCGCTGCCGGAAGGTCGTTCCTCAATCATCACCAGTCTTGCCGACGACAAGTTGATCGAATTCGATCAGCTACGCGACACTTTCAACATCACAAATCTCGGTGCAATCTTGTTTGCTCGCGACCTCTCAAAATTTTCAAGCCTGGCGCGAAAGGTAGTTCGTCTGGTCGTTTACACGGATCGAGATCGATCATCGACTCTTCGTGAGCAGATCGGCCAGAGAGGATACGCGAAAGGATTCGCCGGGTTAGTCAGCTACTTGAATGATCTATTGCCAGCCAACGAACAAATCAGACAGGCCCTTCGAACAGAAGTCAGGATGTATCCCGAGATTGCGATCCGTGAGCTGATCGCAAATGCGCTCATTCATCAAGACTTCAGAATCTCCGGCACTGGTCCCATCATCGAGGTGTTCGCCGAAAGGATTGAGATCACGAATCCAGGTAAGCCGCTGATCGACACGCAACGTTTCATGGACGCTCCGCCTCAGTCGCGAAACGAGAAACTGGGATCCCTGATGCGCCGCATGAAGATCTGCGAAGAGCGTGGCAGCGGGATCGATAAAGTTGTGAAGGCCGTGGAGATGTTCCAGTTGCCGCCACCGCGATTCGACGTCACGGACCAACACACGAAAGTGACGCTGTTTGCGCCACGGAAGTTGTCGTCGATGGAAAAAGAAGACCGTATCCGTGCTTGCTACCAGCACGCATGCCTCCGCTACGTTTCAAACGATACGATGACGAACACGTCGCTGCGTGAGCGATTCGGCATCGCCGACGAGAACTACTCCATCGCTTCCCGGATCATCGGCGAGACGATGGACGCTCAGCTGATCAAGCGGCGCGACCCCGAGAGCAAGTCAAACAAGCACGCGAAGTACGTGCCGTACTGGGCCTAAGCTATGTGATCGGGAAATCCGATCTTCGGTCGTCGTCCACATGACGGAGCGCCAAATATCTGATTTATCAAGACTTATCCGGCTTGCTCTTATGTGATGGCTATGTGATCGGTAGCGTTTGCCAGGGAACCTACGTCCGGGTCCACGGCACGTCGCTCACCCCCTGCTTGTGGTTCGCGAACCTCGCCGCCACGAACAGGAAATCAGACAGCCGGTTCAGGTAAGTGATCGAGGCCTTCGTGGCCTCGTCGTCGCGAAGTGCGACGACCAGGCGTTCCGCGCGGCGGCAGACCGTGCGGGCCACGTGAAGGTGCGCGGCGGCGAGGCTGCCGCCGGGGAGGATGAACGACTTGAGCGGTGCGAGCTCGGACTCCATGGTGTCGATGGCCTGCTCCAACGCCGCAACCCGCGCCGGATCGGGGCCGGCGAAACGCGATGTGCCGGGCGACGCCAGATGCGCGCCGATATCGAACAAGTCCGATTGGATGAGATGCAGCTCGCCGTCGAAGGATGACGACGGCCAGGTCGCCCGCGCTACGCCGAGGAACGAATTCAGCTCGTCGATCGTGCCGTACGCCTCGATCCGCGCATCATCTTTGCGGACGCGCGCGCCGCCGAACAGCGACGTCTCGCCGGTGTCACCGGTGCGGGTGTAGATCTTCATTGGGTTGCTGGGGCTTTGCACACAAAGTCGCTTCTGCACACAAAGTCGAGAGTCTGCACATAAAGTCCATTGATCGCGAGCTGTAGCCTAGCAGAGCGGTATCGATGCGTTCACTCTCCTCTTGACGCGCCGCCGACGCATGATTTCGGCTGCATAGCCACGTCTGACGCGAGCCATCACTCTTGGCTCGACGATGTTGATATCAGCGATCTCAGACCACTGGATCGCGATTGATCCGTGGAGTCTGGTCAGCGGCCCCTTGCCAGCAGCGAAACACTCCGCTGGCGTCCGGCGACTGTACCGCTGGGGATAGGTTAGGACTACCGAATCAACATCGCCATCAGCCGTCTTAATGTACTTAAATATGCGTCCGTAGAATAAGCGCTCGCTCTTCGTCCGAATGAACGTCCATGTTTCGGTTGCAGTCCAAACGAAGACTGGCGATATTCGCTCGATGACGAATCTTGCGAATAGCTGACGGAAGAAGAGCGCCGCGAACCACGCGAAGCGTTTTTGCGTAGCTCCCTGGCGCAGGAAGAACTCGCGCGCCGCTTGGCGAGTGATCAGTTTCAGCTCGATTTTGCCGTACAAAGCTCCGGCGAGCGCTGCCACGACATAGAGGGTGAGGAGGTATTTGATCTCGTCCGTGGGTCCAGCAGCGAGTCGTGCCCGCAGAGCCGGGAAGGTTGGATCTAGTAGCGACGCTGCAATGCGCCAGTCCATCGCCGGGCGCGGAATGACGTTCCATCGGTCGACGATAGCGCCCATGCTAAGCAGTAGGAGTGTGGCAAGATGGAGCAGCGCGCTAGGCAGAGCTGCGCCGAAAAACTCACCGATTCTGCTCTCGTCTCGGAGTCGACTGAGGTCAACGTAGCCCTCTACGAAAAACTTAAACAGAAGGAAGGGGACATAGAGATAGATGATGAAAACTGCGAGAAGCAGTGTTGCTGTCATCTACTTCTTGGCACGTTTTTCGCGTTCCGCCATTGCCTTCCGGTTAGCCGCGTTACTGGTCTCCTGGCGCAGCTCTCTCTCCTGCTTGCCTGGGTTGGCAAGGTTAGAGTAGAGGCGATCCGAGATGGGATTTCCACCTAAGCTAAACAGCTTTGCGAGAATCTGAGGCATCGTTCAAACCTTTCCCCGTGCCAGATCGCGTGCCGGGGTCACGGACTACGCGCACAGCAAGTAGTAAATTTCAGAACTGCGTGCTGTCTCGCCCTTCAAGTTCGGTTCGCCGTTTCAATATGTCACGTGAAAAAATCGTGAATGCACAAAACTTTGTGCATCCAGCCACAGCAATCTCTGGGCGTCTCCCGAGAACCTTGAGACGCGCGCGCCACTTCCCGCACTCAGAGACGCGACGCGCTCGCTGGTCGCTGGCGTCGAACAGTTCGTTGATGTTGGTTACCGCCGCGTCAATTCGGCGAGGATTGCCGCCGCCGTCCGAACCTTCTCCCGTTGCTCACCCGAGAGACTGAACCCTCGTTCGCAGAGGAGCCACCCGACGTTTTCGCCAGCCACGTGAGTGATCGCTACGACGGTTTCGAATCGCGGGTTCGCATGCCCTCCGGTGAGGATTTTGGAAAGCGTCTCGTGAGACACGCCCGCTTGCTCAGCGATGGCATTCTGCCTTCTGCCGGTTCGATTTATCGCGCCCCTGAGAACGTTCTCGCCAGCCGGCTAGATCGGGCATCTTCAAACCTCGAAAAGATCAGAGATCGAGATTTGCCGGGAGATGAGTCGTCCGCATGCGTCACGGATGCGCAGAGGCCCGCGTACAACGCGGCGCAATGCGCGGAAAAGGAACTGTTCCTCCATCTTCTCCGCGACCTCTGCGCCGCCGTTCCTGAGCCGGAGCGCATCATGGGGCGTCCCTCGATTCCCATCACTGACGCGCTGTTCTCCGCTTGCTTTAAGGTCTACTCCGGCATGAGTAGCCGCCGGTTCCAGAGCGACCTACGCGACGCGAAGGAGAAGGGATTCATTGGCAAGGTTGATGGGTTGCTGAGTTACTGGGTTTTAGCAACCTTGCAACCCCCTCACGCCTCCGCTTCAAGCTGGCGGATCCTCTCCTTCACCACCATCTCGGCAAGGTCGGGGATGACTTCCCAGGCGATGTTGCGGACGACCTGTTCCGACATCATCTGCACCACGCGGCGGGCAATGCGGTCGACCTGTTCGTCGGTCAGGTCGGTGATCTGCGGGTTGACGTCGGTAATTTGCGGATTCACATCGTCGGTGATCTGACTGTTGACGAGCGGCTCGCTGGCCTCTTCGGGCATCGGCGCCGGCATCGACCAGTCCGGTTCTTCCGCGGCCGGCTCCGGCGTCTGTTCCGCGAACGGATCCGCGGTCGGAGACCATGACGGCTCGGGTGACGCGGCGGGAGTCGACGACAACTGCTGCATCTCTTCGAAACTCATGCGCGTGAAGGCGCGCGTCTCACCGGCGAATGCGGCCGGCTGTTCATCCCACGGCGAAGCTTCCGGCTCCGGTGGCGGATTGGGTGTTTCGAATGGCGCCGGCTGTTCCTGTGACGCCTCGGCCATTTGGCGCATCTCTTCGAAGCTCATCTTGGGAATGGCGCGCGTCGAAGCGTCGTCCTGCGGCTCATCCCATGGCGACGGCTCGGGAGCCGGAGGTGGCGGCGGAGGCGGAGCGGACGGCTGTGCCGCAATCTGTTGCATCTCCTCGAAGCTCATGCGAGGAAAGGCGCGCGTCTCACCGCCGAATGCCGGCGGTGCCTCGTCCCAAGGCGAAGCCTCGATTGCTGGAGCCTCGATTGGCGCTGCTTCGATCGGCGGAAGTTCGGGCTCCGGCATCGCCGGCTGCGGCGCGGTCGTCGGCAGGCTCGGCTCATTCGCCATCTGCTGCATTTCCTCGAAGCTCGTGCGCGAGAAGGCACGCGTCTCGCCGCCGAAATCCTCGGACGGTGCGTCGAACGGCATATCCGCGGCGAACGCCGGCGTCACCGGCGGAGCTGCCGAGAAGATGTCGTTGTCATGCGCGAAAGGATCCGCGGTCGCCGCGGCCGGCTCCTGCTCGGCGGCGGCCACGCTCGACTGACTCTGCTGAATCAACTCCTCAACCTTGTGAATGAGGCTCTGCGACTCGAACGGTTTCGTCACCACGGCATCGCAGCCGGCCTTGTCGGCACGGTCGGGATCGAACGGCTCGAACGTACCGGTCAGCAGGATCACGGGGATGTTGCGGTACTCGGGATGCGACTTCACGTACTCGCAGACCTCGTAGCCGTTCTTCTCCGGCATGATGATGTCCGAGAGGATGATGTCGGGCCGCATCTCGGCCAGTTTCTGGATCGCCTTCGCGCCGTTGTTGACCGCGGTCACTTCATAGTCGCCATCAGAAAACGTGAGCTCGACGACCTTCTGAATGGTGATGCTGTCATCCGCGAGGAGGATTTTCTTCGGCATGGGATGTCACTCCGGTTGATTCCAGGGAACTGTAGCAGTTACGCGGGGTGCTCTTGCTTCTCCCGCTTGAAGACCATGCCGATGTGATCGGTCGCGCCGGTCTTGAAATTGATCGAGGTGATGCTCACGAGCTCCCATCCGTCGTCGCCGAGCCGATTCAACTCTTCGGCGCGCCGCGGATCCATCGAGTAATTCTCCGACCGGACGTTGATGATCTTGTACTCCCAGGTCTTCATGGGTCCGCCCCCTCCCGCGGTGCTGAACGCTAGTGCGGAAAGTGTAGCAGGGTTCGCGGGTCTGCGGCTTCGCCAGTCTGCGGCTTCGCCGCGTTGTCGGTTATCGGTTGTCGGTTCGTCTCAGCGTCTCGATCGTTTGATATGGTTCGCCGTCGGCGATCGGGAACGTGAGAAATCGTCGTATCGCGCCCCCTACAACCGACAACCGATAACCGACAACGCGCCGCAGCGCCAACCATGTCCGACCGCCCTTTCCTCATCCTGATCGTCATCGACGGCTTTGGCTGCCGCAAGGAATCCGAATCGAATGCCATCGCCGAGGCTGAGACGCCGTGCTTTG
>JADGNY010000021.1 GCA_017883235.1 Thermoanaerobaculia bacterium
AGCGATTCGCGGCCGGAGCGCTGGCGTCTCGCCGGCTGGCTCGGCGGCGTCTCGCCGCTGAGGGTTACCAGGGAAATGTATCGGGTCTTGCAAGACCGGGGGCGAGACGCCCCCGGGCCAGCCGGCGAGACGCCAGCGCTCCGTCGCGCTAAGTTAAGGCCATTGGGGTTAGCGGCTACTCCGCAGCGTCATTAACTGCGTCGATGACCTCCTCCGTGACGTCGTCATCGTCGCCCGTCTTCCCGACGACAGGCTCCGATTTCGGCGCAACCGGCTCGCGGCGGTTCATCGTCTTCTTGATGGCCCGGCTCATTCCGCCGACGTAGGGGCGCAGGCCGACGCCGTCGGGGCTTTTGGCGTGCTGCTTGGCCCAGGCGTAGGTGGCCAGTGCCTGGGTGCCCGCCTTGGCCAGCTCGCTGTCGATGGTGAATTGGACGCCGTCGAGCAACGCGGAAAGGCGTTGCGCGAATCGGGTCATGGCCGTGCCGAACCGAAGCGCCTCCCTGGCGCCTTCGACGTCGAAGATCTTCACCTCGGCGGCCGGATCGTAAGCGGTCACCGACGTGATGATTTGCGGGACCAGCTCCTTAGCAAAGCGTGCAGCGGCGGCCACGCGCCGCACGTCGTTGGCGTCGTATGGCTGGAAGTTGGGGACGAGTCCCTCGATCTGGTCGATCAGCCCGATGAGGTAGTCAGCGATCGCCTCCACCGATCCATCGGCCGGAGCCGGTGTCGCCGGGTCATCCCGGTTGCTGGCGGTTTGCGCCTGGACGTTGCTGCTCTCTTCTCTCTCCCTCATGGCCGGCTCCTCGAAACAACGATGACGACTCTGTTGCGACGAATGAGACGCGCGGAGAGTTACGGGAGACGAATCCGAGATGCGTCGATCCGTTTTGGATCGGCGTTGATCCGATCTCGATCGATGTCACTCCGATCCGGATCAACTTTGATCCGATTCGGATCGATATTGATCCATTCTTGATCGACGTTGATCCGTTCTGGATCGACGTTGATCCGTTTTCGATCAACGCCGGTCCATTTTGGATCGATGTTGATCCGTCTTGGATCGATGCCGATCCGTTTCGGATCGGCGTTGATCCGATTCCGATCGGCGTCGATCCGATCTCGACCAACGCATCGACCGGTTTTGGCTGCGGACCTAGACTAGGAGTCTGCGCGGCAGAACGATGGAGCGATGATGGTGGCGGAGCCTTGGGCAACCAACGCAGCCGGCCGTGCCGGCCTAGAACCGCCGGCTGATGCCCGCCCCTACGAAGACATTCGGCGTCGTCGTGCCGTGTGCGCCCCATCCTGCCGAGACGTCGAGCTGCGTGTTGCGGCCGACGATCCAGGCGGCCCCGGCGTCGACGATCAGCGAGACCGTTCCTCCCTTTTCCTCGGGAGACTGCACGGCGCCATCGACAAAGACGTTGGCGTGATCGGAGATGTTGTACTGCACGGTAAGGGCGGCCAGTCCGGACGTGAAGCGGCCGTTGCCGTCGTCCTGTGAGGCGACGCCGATGTTCGGATTCAGGGACCACTTCTCGCCGAGGTTGATGTCGGCGGCCAGGCGGACATCGCCGTTCGTGGTGTGGGAGCGCTGGGCGCCGGAGCCTGACGGAACGAAAACCCGGGCGATCACGCCGAGGGACGGAGCATCGGCGAAGTGGACCTTCGCGCCAAGCGAGAGCGGGGCAAATCCATTGGCACCGTCGGCGTGGATATAGCCATTGCCTTCGACGCGCAGCTCGAAGGCCTTGCTGACGCCGTAGCGGAGGAGCAGCGGCGTGGAGAGCGATCGTCCGTCCGAGCCGTGATCGCGCTCGAGGCCGGCCTCGATCTGGAAGATGCCGCGTCCGACGGCGGCACTGCCGTCAGCGATTCCGGGGCGATCGGGGTTGATGAGATCGGCGTCCTGCGCGAGACCGGCCGAAGCCACGAAGAACAGAACGAGGAAGGCGATGTGCTTCATACAGGCAAGAGTAACGCAGGACCGCTCTGCTACCATGCGCCGCCATGGCGCTTACGTCGAAGCAACGCCAATACCTCAGAGGACTGGCCCATGCTCTCGAGCCGATCGTCCGTGTCGGCCGCGCCGGTGCCAGCCCCTCGGTGGTCGAGGAGACGAAGCGCTCTCTGGCCGCGCACGAGCTGATCAAGGTCCGTATCGAGTCCGACGATTCGGCTCAGCGCAAAGCCCTGGCCGAGGATCTGGCGCGGGAGTGCAGCGCGGACGTCGCCGGAAATATCGGGAAGCTGGCCATTCTCTATCGCGCAAGGGATGAGGATCCGGAGATCGAGCTGCCGTAGGCGGTTGCGCGGCCTCGCAGTGGAGGGTTGCAAGGTTACTGGGTTGCTGGGTCACGGAGAGCGGGCGTCTCGCCTGCTCCCGCCGCGGCGTCTCGCCCGGCGGTGGGTCCCAGGGAACAGCATGGTTGAACCTGGAAACGCGGATCGAGACATCGCCGTCCTTGGCCAACATTTACGTTTGCCTTCGTCCCCACCGTCGGGCGAGACGCCCGCCGGGAGCAGGCGCGGACGCCCGCTCTCCGTGACCCTGCAACCCAGCAACCTTGCAACCGGACACCGCGAGACCCCGTAAAACACGAAAGGCAGCCTCGTCGGCTGCCCTTCGCAATGACAACTGTCGAGTAAGCCTACGGAAGCATCAGCTTGATCGTCACGCGGCGATTACGCAGACGGCCTTCCGCGGTGTTGTCGGCGCTGGCCGGCTCGCGGGCGTCGCGGCCTTCGACCGTGATGCGCGACGGGTCGATGCCGTGGCGGCTCACGAGGTAATCGCGAACCGCTTCGGCGCGGCGGCGATCGAGATCGTGATTCGGACCGGCGTTCTCTTTGTCGTCGTTGTAACCGATGACGATGGCCGTGGAGGTCGGCTCCTGCTTCATGCGAAGAGCGACGTCATCCAGGATAGCCTTGGCGATGTTCGTCAGTCGCGCCGAACCGGACTCGAAATGGATCTCGTCGGTGCGGAGCTCGATCGGAACGTGCGGCGGCGTCACCGGAGGCGGCTCCGGCGGAGCAACCGGTGTCGGGGGCGGCGGAGGCGGCGGCTCCGGCGTCGGAGCGGGCGGCGGAGGCGGCGGCGGAGCGACAGCCGCGAGATGGAGCGGCGAGTAGGTGATGCCGGCGAGAGCCGAAAGACCGCAGTTATCGAGCTCCGTGGCGGCGCACTCGGTGTGATCGTGGCTGTACTTCGCCGCGTTCCAGCGCACGCCGCCGTTGATCGACCAGCCGCTGTCGCCGATCCAGTGGCGCAAGCCGGTGACGAGGATGATGGGCGATTGAGGCTTCATATCGCCGCCGGTATACATCGCCGTGCTGGCCTCGGTGATCCAGTTGGTCGTCCGCCAGAAGTGGAGCGGATGATTCCAGCCGAACTCGAGTTGAAACTCATTCGGGAGCGACACGGAATCGGGAGTGAGTATCGGGAAGTCCGAATTCTTGGCGCTGCGGCTGCCGACGATGGTGTACGACCCGCCGAGCGTGAGCTGGCCGGCCGTGTAGTGCAGTCCGGCGCCGAAGTTCGTCGCTCCGCTCGAGATGCCGCTGTTCTTGCTGCCGGTCGGAAGATCGGTGAACAGCGAGACCGCAAACTTGGATGTGGCTGCCGGCGCGCCGAAACTGAACTTCGTTGCCAGGTGAAGAGGGCCCAGTCCGCTGTCAGAGAATTTCCCCTGGTAGTAGAAGCCGTTGATGAAGCCGTTGCGGTCACCGCCGTTGCCTTTGATGACGTCGTAGGGGAGCGAACCCGCGATCTCCCAGTTGTCGGTCAGACCGTACCCCACCGACCCGCTGAAGCGATTGAGGTCGTAGCCCATGTTCTTATGGGCGCGGGCCGACGGGATGATGAAGGGGGCGGGAGCCGCATCGAGTCCCCAGTTCTGATAGTAGACACCAAACGACCAGTCGCCCCGGCGCAGCGTGCCGGCGGTGATGACGTTGAACAGCCCGGTCTCACCGGACGCCGTCGGCGCCACGAGCGCTGCCTGGTCCGCCGTCGAGATCGACGACAGCGAGGTCGCAGTCATTCCGGTGTCGGTTTGTGCCAGAAGCGACGGCACGACGAGAAAGCAAAGCAGCGGAATCAGGGATCGAAGTCTCAGATGCAACAAGTAACACCTCCTAAAGTTCGCACGGTCCGTCCGCGATGTACTGTTCGGCGCGGAATACAAAACGTGTGCCAAAGCCATACGAATGCAAACGATAAAGGCTTCAACGTCTTGAGCTTACCATATCCTAGCGCGACGCAACACGGACGGCATTCGGGCCTTTTGATACGATGCCGCCATGCGCATCCAGCCGATCGCGGTTACTTTCGCGGTAATTCTTGCAGCGGCCACCGTCTTCGCCCAGGAGCCGCCACCCCCGCAGACGCCGCCAACTCCTCCTGCTCCCACGACTCCTCTGCAGCCTGCTCCCGCGCCCGCGCCGGAAACACAACCTCCGGCGACGCAGCCCGCACCAACGCCGCCACCTCAGGAGACGCCGGCTCCCGTGCCGCCGGCGACAACCCAACCGACGCCTCCCCTCTCCACCGTCGCCGCCAGTGGATACGATCGCCGCGACGTACTGCCGGGCATCTATCTCGCCGACGGCCGCGCCAGCGTCCGCCTGCGGAAGCTGATCAAGAACGTGCTGTTCGAGAGCCAGATCGACTACAAGTTCGTCACCGGCGACATCAGCACCTTCCTTCGCTACAAGTACTACGCGCAGGACTTCACCTACAAGATCGGCGTCTTCGACTCGATCTCGTTCGGCGCCATCGGCAGCCATCAGAACGAATTCGAGCGCACGCGCGGCGGCCTGCTGCTGTTCGAGTTTCCGCGCGACTACAACCTTCGCTATTTCACGCTGCTGCAGGACGACCGCCTCACCTTCGGCGACGTGACGCGCGTCGACAACCGCAAGAACAACATCTACACGAAGCTCGGCTACCAGTACGGCACCGAGTTCGACGAAACACTGAACTCGATCGTCGGTGAATCGCGCGGCCGGCTGGTGCCTGTCCTCACGGTCTTCCGCGAGCTCGGGCCCCAGAAGTTCAGCTTCGCCGCCGCGCTGACGCAGGGGGGGAAGGTCTCGACGGGCGACTACAAGTACACAAAGCTGGAGGCCGAGGGCATCAGACGGTGGGACGTTTCGCCGACGTCATTCGTCGTCACCCGCGCGCACGTCGGAACGTTCCTTGCCAAGCAGTTCCTCTGCAAGGACACTCCCAACGTTCCGCCGGTGGAGTGCTATTCGATCCCCGGCTACGAGATGTTCACCCTCGGCGGGAGTGAAGCGCTGCGATCCCTCTCCACCACCAACAGCGTCTCCGACGGGACGAATGAGTTCCACATGACGAACGAGTATTTCGTTCCCGTCTTCCGCAACCGCGACTACCGCTACCGCGCCCTGCACTTCAATACCGCCTACGCCATCGCGTACACCGGCTTCGGCAATGCCGCCTTCGCGTATCAGGATGTTCTGAAGACGAGGGACTTCGCGGTCGATGCAGGCCTCGGCACCGAGATGCAACTCACGGTACGCGACTACGACATCCTGCTCAGCGTCCTCTTTTCGCACACGATCCGCGCGCCGGCTGAGCGAAAGAGCAATAAGGTTCAGTTCACGCTTCACACGGTGCGGTAACGCCGGAGCGCTGGCGTCTCGCCGGCGTTCCGACGCGAGACCGCCATCACGCCGCGACCGACGAGATCGCCACCACCACCGGCTCACCGCTGCCCGAACCGTGCTCGTGATGCATCTCCACGTGCCAGATCAGCAAAAGCAACAGCCCGATGAGGGCGACCATGGCCAGGAGAGCGGCGATTCTTCGAAGCACGATCATGATGAGAGGCAATGCGTGTGCCCGACATCTTACGACGAGGGAGTCGGGGATCGGGAGTCGGGGGTCGGAGATCGCGTGATTCTTTTCTTCTCCGACCCCCCGACTCCCGACTCCCTAGGAGTCTGCACGGCAGAACGATGGAGCGAAGACGGTGGCCGAGCCTTGGGCAACCAGCGCAGCCGGCCGTGCCGGCCTCGCCCGAGCTATCATCCGCCGCGTATGAAGGCGATCCTGATCCGCGAACACGGTGGCGTCGACAAGCTCGAGACGGCCGATGTCCCCGACCCCACCGCCCGCCCCGGCGAAGCGGTCGTCCGCGTCCGCGCCGTGGCCCTCAACCATCTCGACATCTGGCTGCGCCGCGGCGTGTCCGGCCACAAGTTCCCGCTGCCGATGATTCCCGGCTCCGAGGTGGCGGGCGTCATCGATACGGTCGACGATCCGCGCTGGAAAGCCGGCGACGAAGTGATCGTCGCTCCCGGCTACTCCTGCGGACTCTGCGAAGCCTGCCTCTCCGGCAACGATCCGCTCTGCCGCCAGTCCGGCATCTTCGGCGAGACCGTCAGCGGCGGCGCGGCGGAGAAGATCGCCGTGCCGGTACGTAACCTGATCCGCAAGCCGGCCGGGCTCTCCTTTCCCGAGGCAGCCGCGATTCCGCTCGACATGCTCACGGCGTGGCACATGCTCGTGGCCCGCGCGCAACTGCGGCCGGGTGAAACGGTCCTCGTCCAGGCCGGCGGATCCGGTGTCGGCAGCGCCGCCATTCAGATCGCGAAGTTGTGGGGCGCCACCGTCTACGCCACCGCCAGTACCGACGAGAAGGCATCTCGCGCCAAGTCCCTCGGCGCGGACGAGTCGATCGTCCACACGCGGGTCGATTTTCTCGATGACGTGCGCCGCCTCACCGGCAAGCGCGGCGTCGACGTCGTCGTCGAGCACGTCGGCGGCGAGACGTTCGAGCGCTCCCTGCGCGCCCTCGCCAAGGGGGGCCGCCTCGTCACCTGCGGCTCGACCTCGGGCGGCGAAGTGGCGATCAACCTCCGTCTCATCTTCTTCAAGCTTCTCTCCATCCTCGGCTCGACGATGGGAAGCCTGGCCGAGCTGCACGAGATCATGAAGTTCGTCGAAGCCGGCCGCCTGCGTCCTGTCATCGACCGCATATTGCCGCTGGCCGAGGTTGCCGAAGGACATCGCATTCTCGAAGCACGCGAGGCGTTTGGAAAGATTGTGTTTGAAGTCGCGAGATAATCACCACGTGCCCCGCATCCACCTCCTCCCCTCCGATCTGATCAACCAGATCGCTGCCGGTGAGGTCGTGGAGCGTCCGGCCTCGGTGGTGAAAGAGCTCGTCGAGAACGCCATCGACGCCGGGGCCACGGTCATCGATGTCCTTCTCGAAAACGGCGGCAAGAAACTGATCGAGGTGCGCGACAACGGACACGGGATGGCGCACGACGACGCCCTTCTCGCGCTCGAGCGCCACGCCACCTCGAAGATCGCCGGCTTCGACGATCTGGCGCAGGTACGAACGCTCGGCTTTCGCGGCGAGGCGCTGCCGTCGATCGCCAGCGTCTCGCACTTCACGCTGACGACGTGCGACGGTGCCGCCGATGCCGCCATCGAGATCGAATGCGATCCGCTCACCGGTGCCCGCACGTCGCGCCCGGCCGCGCGCGACCGCGGCACGACCATCGTCGTGCGCGAGCTGTTCGAGAACGTTCCCGCGCGGCGCAAGTTCCTCAAGTCCGCCGACGCCGAATTCCGGTCGATCGTGACCATCGTCTCCTCCTACGCGCTCCCTCTCCCCTCGCGCGCCTTCCGCGTCGAGCACAACGGCCGTACCGTCGTCGACCTCCCTCCGGCGCAGACGATGCGCGATCGCGTCGCGCAGATCATCGGCAACGAAGCCGCGCCCTATCTCCAGGAAATCGACATCACCATCGACCGCGTCCGCGCTTCCGGCTTCGTCACGCGCGGTCTTCGTTTCGGCAGCCGACGAAACCAGTTCTTCTTCGTCAACGGCCGGCTGGTGAAAGACCGCGTGCTGACGCATGCGGCAAACCGAGGAGCGGAGGCGTTCGACTTCGACGGCCATCCGGCCATCGTGCTGTTCGTCGACATCGAGCCGGACCTCGTCGACGTCAACGTTCATCCGGCAAAGACCGAAGTGCGCTTCCGCGACTCGAGCTCCGTCCATGTTGCCGTCGAGCAGGGCGTCAAACGCGCACTCGGCGGCGCCGAAGAAGGCGCGGAACTACTGCAAGCTGCGGCACCGGCACCGCCTCCGGCTCTCTTTTCACCGCAACGGTTCGACGATGCACCGCGTGGCTATCTCCCCGAGTTCACCCCGCTCTTTCAGCGCCAGAGCGTGGTGCAGCCGCCGCTGCGCGAACAGACGGCGGCGATCGAGGCGCCGTTGCTCGCGGACGGGCCGCGGCTCGGCGATCTGCAGGGGCGGGTCATCGGCCAGTACCGGATGAGCTACATCGTCATCGATACGCCGACCGGCCTGCGCCTCATCGATCAGCACGTCGCTCACGAGCGCGTGCTCTACGACCGCTACTTCGACCGCGCCGCCGAACAAACGCCGGTCACGCAACAACTCCTGACGCCGATTCTCTACGAGAGCGGCGCCGCCGAAAGCGCCGTCCTGGAATCGCATCTCGCCGAGTTACGCGTGGTCGGATTCGACATCGAGCGTTTCTCCGGCAACGTCTTCGCCATCGCCGCCGTCCCGCCGGAGCTGGTCAAGAGCGACGTCGAGGCCTTCCTGCACAAGCTCGTCGACGCCTCGCTCGACGAACGCTCGCACCTGCTTCACGTCCGCGAAAAAGTCTGCGCCTCCCTCGCCTGCCAGGCCGCCATCAAGGTCCACCGCCCCCTCAACGGCGAGGAGATGGCCCGTCTCACTGCCGAGCTGCTCGACTCCTCGAATCCCTTCGCCTGCCCTCACGGCCGCCCGATCATCGTCGACATCCGGCACCTGGACATCGAAAAGCATTTCCACAGGAAGTAGAGGGGCAGTACGGAGCGCTGGCGTCTCGCCAACCGGAGCGCTGGCGTCTCGCCGACCGGAGCGCTGGCGTCTCGCCGGCTGGCCCGGGGGCGTCTCGCCCCCGGCCTGCAAGACACCATACATTCGCTCGTAACCGCAGCCGCAGCGGCGAGACGCCGCTGCGCCAGCCGGCGAGACGCCAGCGCTCCGTGAGCACGTTTTCCACCCTCCGTAGAACTTCTTTGCAATTCGAAGCCGCCGAGGGATCCTCGGCGAATGCGCATCCCCTCTCGACTGCTCGGAAAACGCGGCGAGCGACGTGCGGCCTGGTTCTACCGCCTGCGCGGATATCGCATCGTGGAACGTAACCTCCAGATGCGGGGTGGCGAGATCGATCTCGTCGTGCGGCGTGGAGGAATGCTCGTCTTCGTCGAGGTGAAGACGCGGCAGAGCGTCGCCGCCGGCTACGGGGTCGACGCCGTCGATCGCCGCAAGAAGCTGCAGATCATCAGCCTCACCTCGGCATACCTGGCCCGTCACCCACACGACGGCGAGGTCCGCCACGACATCCTCTCCCTCTTCTGGACAGGATGGCGGTTCGTCGTCAGTCACTACCCTGATGCGTTCCGCCCGATCGCGGATCGGTTCCGGCCGTGGAGGTGGACGATTTGAGAGGCGGCAACTGACCCTTCCTGCGCGCCTCCTCGCCTGCTTTGCCGAGCCGCAGGCACAGGTTGCGAAGCTGGGAAACACGATGAATGCGGAGTGTGACCGCGGCGGGTGACATGTCAACTTTCATCGCGCAGCCTCTTGATGTCGTCTTGATCGATCCCGCTCATACGCCCTGACTTCAGCTCGATCAACCCTTCCCGGGAAACAACGCTGATCGAGCCGAATTCGGAGTCGACTCTGATGCGATCGCGCCAAACGTTCTCGAACGCGGATGTCACCAGCAGGAGATCGAGCATGAGCGTATCCCCGGCTGGATCAATCTTGGTGACGCGACGAATCTCCATTTTCCCTTGGTCAAAGTGCATCGGCTTCGCGCGGATGCGGAAGCCGAGAGGCTCTACAGCAGGATAGACCCGTTCCTCGTCCTCCGGTCTGATCAACAGGTCAATGTCCACAGTTGCGCGGGGAAGACTGAGAATGGCCATGGCCATTCCACCGCACACCGCGTAGTCGATGCCATGCTCCGCGAGCGCGGAGATGACGGCTTCGAATTCGACGGCGAGATCAATCATGCTGTTACCCCCCCAACACCTCGCGCAACGCCTGCGCCGCGTGCTCGATCGCCGCGTTCAATTTGTCAGGGTCCTTCCCGCCCGCCTGCGCCAGATCAGGCTTCCCCCCACCCTTACCGCCGACGATCGGGGCGAGCTTGTTGATCAGGGTGTTGGCGTTGACGCGGTCGAGAAGATCCTTCGTAACGGCGGTCAGCAGCGTGACCTTGCCGTCGGTGACCGAGCCGAGGACCACTACGCCGGACTTGAGCTTGGAGCGGAAGGTGTCGGCGAGATTGCGGAGATCGCCGCCGCTGACGTCGTCGATGCGGCGGGCCAACAGCTTTACACCGTCGATGTCGATGGAATCTTCAGTCTGCGACGAGACGGCCGTGCCGCCGCCGGCCACTTTCAGCTTGAGCTGCTTGAGCTCCTTCTCCAGCGCCTTCTGCTTCTCCTGCATCGTGCGCAACTGCGCGGGGAGGTCCTCGAGGCGGACGTTGAGCTGCTGCTGCACTTCGTGCGCGGCATCTTCGATCGTCTGGAAGTACGCCAGCGCGCCGCGTCCGGTGAGCGCTTCCATACGGCGCACGCCGGCGGCAAGCGATCGGTCGCTGGTGATCTTGAACAGACCGATATCGCCGGTGCGATTGACGTGGCAGCCGCCGCAGAATTCGCGGGAGAAATCGCCGGCGGTGACGATGCGCACGTTCTCGCCGTACTTCTCGCCGAACATGGCCACCGCCCCGGTCTTCTTCGCCTCGGCGATCGCCATGACCGTCTTCGTCACCTCGAGGTTCTCGCGGATCTTGTCGTTGACGATTTCCTCGACCCGCCGCAACTGTTCCTCGGATGGAGCCTGATGGTACGTATAGTCGAAGCGGAGCCGGTCCGGCGCGACGAGCGAACCGGCCTGCTGGACGGTCTCTCCCAGCACATCCTTCAGCGCCTTGTGCAACAGATGCGTCGCCGTGTGATTTGCGGTGGTGTCGAGACGCGCCGGCACCGGAACCGAGGCGCGGACGTTCATGTTGATGCTGAGGTGTCCTTCGTCGACGCGGACGCGGGAGACGATCAGATCGCCGACAGGCTTCTGCGTGCCGAGCACCGAGGCCCGACCGCCGTCCCACTCCAGCGTGCCGGCATCGCCGATCTGGCCGCCCGATTCGGCATAGAACGGCGTCGGAGAAAGGACCACTTCTCCTTCGGCGCCGTGATGGATGGCCTCCTGCTCCTTGCCGGCGATGACGATCGCCTTCACGATCGAGGGAACATCGACAATTCGATCGTAGCCGACGAATTCGACCGGACCCGTCTTCTCGGCAACCTTGGCGAAGGTCGCGGCATCGGTCGACGATTGGAACTTCGATGATGCTTTGGCCTTTGCCTTTGCGCCGGCCATCATCGTCTCGAAGCCTTCGTGGTCCAGCGTGACTCCTTCTTCCTCGGCCATCTCGCCGATCAGATCGACCGGGATGCCGAAGGTGTCGTAGAGGCGGAAGAGCTCCTCCCCGCCGAGGATGCGCTCGCCGCGCGAGCGAATGGCGTCGAGCACCGCGCCGACGCGCTCCATGCCGGAGCTGAGCGTGCGCGAGAAACGCTCCTCCTCGGCGGTGAGCGTTTGCAGCACCGCCTCGCGGCGTGTACCGAGGTCCGGATAAGCCGAGCCCATCGACTCGATGACCGCATCGACCAGATTCGAAAGGACCACCGGCTTCGGCAGCTTGCGTCCGAAGCGAATCGCCCGCCGGATGATGCGGCGCAACACGTAGCCGCGGCCCTCGTTCGCCGGGATCACCCCGTCAGTGATGAGAAATGACGACGCGCGGGCGTGATCGCAGAGAACGCGGACGGCGGTGTCGAGCTCGTCGTCCATGTTGCCGCCATACCCGTATCCGCTCTCCCCCGCGATCTTGCGCATGATGGGCGCGAACAGATCGATGTCGTAATTCGTCGAGCCCGTCTGCAGAACGCTGGCGATTCGCTCCAGCCCCATGCCGGTATCGACCGACGGCGCGGGGAGCGGTGTGAGCACGCCGTCGGCGCCGCGGTCGTATTGCATGAAGACCAGATTCCATATCTCCATGGTGTCGTCGCCCTCGCCGTTGACGAGCGCGGCCACGTTCTTCGCCATGTCCTCGCCGCGGAAGTAGTGCATCTCCGAGCAGGGTCCGCAGGGACCGGTGTCGCCCATCGACCAGAAATTGTCCTTCTTGCCGAACCGCAGCACGCGGTCGGGCGACGCGCCGGCCTTCACCCACAACGCCGCCGCTTCGTCGTCGGCCGGAATGCCGTCGCCGCCTTCAAACACCGTGAACCAGAGGCGGTCGACCTCGAGCCCCCAGACGTCGACGATCAGCTCCCATGCGAACTTGATCGCATCCTCCTTGAAGTAGTCGCCGAAGGAGAAGTTGCCGAGCATCTCGAAGAAGGTGTGATGCCGGGCTGTCCGGCCGACGTTCTCGAGATCGTTGTGCTTGCCGCCGGCGCGGACGCATTTCTGCGAGGTCGTGGCACGCGTGTAATCGCGCGGCTCACGGCCGAGGAAGACGTCTTTGAACTGATTCATGCCGGCGTTCGTGAAGAGCAAGGTCGGATCGCCCGCCGGAACGAGGGAGGAGCTGGGCCGTTCACGGTGGCCGTTCTTCACGAAATAGTCGAGGAACTCTCTGCGAATCTGATTGGTGGTCGGCAACAAGGACTCTCCTGAAAGCGCGAGATCGTAACAGCCGCAGTCGTCATCTGTGAACATCTGCGTCATCTGCGGATGAGCTTTATCCGCAGATGACGCAGATGAACGCAGACATCACAGCAAGTACTTCTCTCGCAGAGTCCGCAGATGATGCAGCTCGTGGCCGGCCATGTGGAATGCCAAGCCGCGCACCGACGCTTCGTAGCCGTTGACGATTCCTCGCCTCATCCACTCCGAGGCACTCAGCGGCTCGAAAAGAGCGATTGTGGCGGCGCGCACGGTCTGATATTCGGCGATGAGAGCAGCGAGACGCCGCGACTCGAAGTCAGTCGCGGCGACGTAGTCGTTCTCGTCGAATCCCGGCAACGGCCGCGCGTCGCCGCGCGCGACGCAGAGCGCGCGGTAGGCGAAGATGCGCTCGTCGTCGATGAGATGGCCGATCACTTCCTTCACGGTCCACTTGCCGGGTGCATATCGGTGGGCGCGGACGGCATCTTCGTCGAGCGATTCGAGCAGCGCGACGACTTCCTTCCCTTGACCGGCGAGCGCTTCGACGGCATCGTCGCCGGCGACGCAAGCGATATCGGTTTTGGCGTAGGAGGCAAATTCCTCGTCCAAGGGGCGTCCACTGATCATCACGGCTCCTTAAACCCCGACTTGCACAAGATCGATCTTGTCGATGTCAGCATCGATCCTGTCCGCGTCAGCATCGATCCTGTCCGCGTCGGCATCGATCCTGTCGGCGTCAGCATCGATCCTGTCGGCGTCAGCATCGGTCCTGTCGGCGTCAGCATCGGTCCTGTCGGCGTCAGCATCGATCCTGTCGGGCGTCAGCATCGGTCCTGTCGGCGTCGGCATCGATCCTGTCGGCGTCGGCATCGATCCTGTCCGCGTCGGCATCGATCCTGTCCGCGTCGGCATCGATCCTGTCCGCGTCAGCATCGTCCCTGTCAGGCTATCAATTCCCGGACAACATCCACAGCCACACTGCTGTCGTACCCCTGCCGGAACAGATAGGCAACCAGCTTCTCGCGGATCGACGCATCGTCGTCGCGGCGGCGGAGGACGGCCAGGCGTTTTCGCGCGGAGGCGAGGGCGGCGGCGCGCTCGTCGTGCTCGGGAAGACTCTCGCTTAGCGCGCGTGCGATGGTGTCGCCCTCGACGCCGGCCGCCACCAGCTCGCGCTTGACGCGCAAAAGGCCGATGCCCTTGCGGACGCGCGTGCGCACGTATGCGGCCGCGAAACGATCGTCATCGAGCCACCGTTCACGGCGCAGGCGGTCGATCGTCGAATCGATGACATCGCGGGCGAACTCTTTCATCTCCAGCTTCCGCCGCAGCTCCCCCTCGCTGTTGAAGCGATGGTCGAGGATGCGCATCGCGGCGATCTGGCAACGCTCGAGATCATCGGGCACGAGGAGATTCTAGTCCGCGTCGAGAGGAGAGCGGGCGTCCGCGCCTGCTCCCGACGGGCGTCTCGCCCGGCGGTGGGGACGAAGGCGAACGTAACTGTCGGGTAAAAACGGCGATGTCTCCATCCGCGTTTCCAGGTTCAACCCTGCTGCTCCGGGGACCCACCGCCGGGCGAGACGCCACGGCGGGAGCAGGCGAGACGCCCGCTCTCCGTGCCGGCCACCGCCTTCGAGGTAAGGCACGCTCGCGATTCCGCTCAGCGGTTTATGTGTCTGGGTTCAGAAAGCGACGATCGCGCGAGTGAACATTCGTCGCTCCACTGTTGGCGGAGCCTTGGGCAACCAACGCTGCCGGCCGTGCCGGCTACACCGTATTCGAGAAATCGAACGGCGACTCGTCCGCGAACGGATCGCTGTCCGTGGGCCCCGTCAGCTTCGCATCCATCTCTTCGCGGGCCATGTCGGACGTAGACTGGATGCCCGAGAGCTTGAGGCGGAACTCGTCCGGATTCGAGGCACGGCGGAGCGCTTCGTCGAGCGTGATCAGCCCGTTCTTGTAGAGGATGTACAGCGATTGATCGAACGTCTGCATGGCGTACTGCGACGTCCCCTGGCTGATGGCGTCCTTGATCAGCTTCGTCTTTTCCTTGTTCTCGATGCAGTCCCGGATGTACGCCGTCGAGATCATGACCTCGGCGGCCGGAACGCGGCCGAGTCCGTCGGCGCGCGGCAGCAGGCGGAGGGAGACCACGGCCTTGAGCACCGCCGCGAGCTGCAGGCGGATCTGTTTCTGCTGGTGCGGCGGGAAGACCGAGATGATGCGGTTGACGGTCTCGGTGGCATCCATCGTGTGCAGCGTCGAGAGCACCAGGTGGCCGGTCTCGGCGGCGGTAAGCGCCGTCTCGATGGTCTCGTAGTCGCGCATTTCGCCGACCAGGATGACGTCCGGGTCCTGGCGCAATGCCGAGCGCAGCGCCTGCGAGAACGACTTCGTATCGACTTCGATCTCGCGCTGGTTGACGATCGACTTCTTGTCGCGGTGAAGAAACTCGATCGGGTCCTCGACCGTCATGATGTGCTCGGTGCGGTGGGAATTGATGTAATCGATCATCGCTGCAAGCGTGGTCGACTTACCGGAGCCGGTGGTCCCGGTGCAAAGGATCAGACCGCGCCGCTCCTCGCAGATTTTTTCGAGCACGACCGGCAGCATCAGCTCGCGGATGGAGAGGATCTTGACCGGAATGACGCGGAGGACCATGCCCACCGTGCCGCGCTGCTGGAAGATGTTGCAGCGGAAACGGCCCAGGCCCGGCACCGAGTAGGCGATGTCGATCTCGTAGTTGTTCTTGAACTTCTCCTTCTGGCGGGAGGACATGATCGAGAAGGCCATGGCGATCGTGTCTTCCTGCATGAGGCGCTTGAGCTCGACCAGCGGCACCAGCTCCCCATCCACGCGGATCACCGGGTGCGAGCCGACTTTGATGTGAAGGTCCGACGCGCGGCGCTCGGCGGCAATTTTCAGAAGATCGTTGATGTGCACGGGGTCACCTCGACGTTGAGCCGCGCATTTTACGCCATCCCTGAATACAATCGCGCGCTCATGACCCTCACCCGCCACGACGATCTCTCTCTTCGCTACGTTCTCAACGTTCCCAGCGGCAACCCGGACAGCGCGGAGATGCCGCTGGTGATCCTGATGCACGGACGCGGGGCGGATGCGAATGACCTTGCCGACATCGCGCCGATGATCGACGGCGGATACCGCTTCGTCTTCCCGAACGCGGCGAAGGCGTTCGAGCCGATGCCAGGCTACTCCGTCGGCTTCTCCTGGTTCGACGGCTGGCCGCCCGAGGGCGACTCGATCGTGCAATCGCGGACGAAACTGCTGGCGCTCATCGACGAGCTCGTGGAGCGCTATCCCACGCCCGAAGGGAAGATCGTCGTCGCCGGATTCTCGCAGGGAGGGATGATGGCCATCGACGTCGGCTTCCGAACGGCGCAGAAAGTGGCCGGCATCGTCGTCATGAGCGGCGCGATCTACGAGGCGGATCAACCGCCACTGCGCACGATGCCGATGCTCATCATCCACGGCACGCAGGACGACATGATCCCCGTCCTCGCGGCGCGCCGCACCAGGCATGTGCTCGAGGAGCACGGCGTCTCACCGGAGTATCACGAGTTCGCGATGGGGCACCATGTGACGCCGGAGTCGATGGCGGTGGTTCAGGCCTTCCTCGGGCGGGTGTTGAGTTAGTTCGTTAGATCCACAGCGCGCGCAACTCGATCTCGACGGCTTCGAACGGTTCGGCGCGAACGACGTCATCGCCGGCGAAGTTGCCGGCAACGACCCAACGGTCATTTTCGAGCCGCAGAACCTCGAGTGTTCGATCGACCGGATCGACCAGCCACACGTGCTGGACCCCATGCTCTTTGTAGATCGGGAGTTTCTTCACCCGGTCGATGCGCGCGGTGCTCGGCGATTGCACTTCGCACAACCAGTCAGGAGCGAAGTCGAATGCGGCTGCATCCGGATAGACCGGCATTCGCTCGCGCCGCCAACCGGCGAGATCGGGAACGAGTGCGTTGCGGCCGAGGTGAAGCTCGGGTTCATAGATGATCCACCAGCCCCCCGGCCCTCCGTCGCCGCTGTCGAAGGAGTTACTGAGCTTCGCGCCGAGAATACTACAAGCGCGCGCATGTCTCGAGGCGGGACGCGGCGAGGTGTAGAGCTCTCCGTCGATCAACTCGGCGACGAGGTGATCCGGGACCTTCAGCAGATCCTCATATGTCGCACGGCGTAGTGCCAGTTCCGTCATTCGCGAAATGATACCTCGGCCGTGTGAACCCGGTGTTCATCCGCCGGCGATACCTCGCTATGATGCGCCGCATGAACGACTTCGCCGCCCTCTATCCGCAGCATTTCGAGACCGTCAAAGCACGGCACGACCGCGCGCTCGCCGAGGCCGGCTACGACCACATCATCATCTTCGGCGGCGAGATTCACATTCAGTTTCTCGACGACACCTACTACCCGTTCAAGGTCAACCCGCACTTCAAGTCGTGGGTGCCGGTCGTCGACAACCCGCATTGCTTCATCGTCTACACGCCGGGGCAGACGCCGCGGCTGGTCTACTACCAGCCGGTCGACTACTGGTACAAGCCGGCCGGGGCCCCGAGCGGATACTGGGTCGATCACTTCGACGTGCGCGTCATCGGCACCGCCGAAGCGGCCAGAGAACACTTCCCGAAGAGCGGCCGCACGGCGTTCGTCGGCGAGCCGAATGAGCTGCATAGCGGCGAGGCCAATCCGGAGCCACTACTCAACGCGCTGCATTTCGAGCGCTCATGGAAGACTGATTACGAAATCGCCTGCCTCACCGAGGCCAACGTTCGCGGCGTGCGCGGACACCGGGCCGCGGCGAGCAGCTTCCGCGACGGCAAGTCGGAGTTCGAGATTCACATCGACTATCTGCTGCAGTCCAGCCAGGCGGAGGAAGAGCTGCCGTACGGCAACATCATCGCCCTCAACAACAACGCCTCGGTGCTGCACTATCTGAATCACGAGCGCGAGCAGCCGGGCGATCTTCGCTACTCATTCCTCATCGACGCCGGCGCGCAGTGCAACGGCTACGCCTCGGACATCACCCGCACCTACGCACGCGACGAGCGGGGCGAATTCGCGCGGTTGATCGAGGCGATGGAGGCGATGCAGCAACGGCTCTGCACCATGGCAAAGCCTGGCATCAACTACATCGACATCCACATGGCCGCGCACGCCGGCGTGGCCGCGATCCTTCACGACTTCGGCTTCGTGCGCGAGCTCGATGCCGATGCCATCGTCGAGAAGCGCATCAGCTCCACGTTTTTCCCCCACGGGGTCGGCCACTTCCTCGGGTTGCAGGTTCACGACGTAGCCGGCTTCCACGGAAACCGCGCCGGGTGCATCATCGCCAAACCCGAGGGACATCCCTATCTTCGCCTCACGCGCATCATCGATCCGCGCATGGTCTTCACCGTCGAGCCGGGCCTCTACTTCATCGAGTCGCTGCTGGCTGATCTGCAGAAGAGCGAGAACGCGAAGTACGTGAACTGGACGAAAGTCGACGACTTCCGCAAGTTCGGCGGCATCCGGATCGAGGACGACATCGTCGTCACGGATGACGGGCACATCAACCTGACGCGGCAGGCGTTCGCGGGTTGATCCTAGACCCTACTTCGCCGGCTCCAGCCTCTTCCGCGCTTCCGTCGCCCATGACGAGGCCGGATCGCGCTTTAGATAGTCGCGCCACGCGGACCGGGCGGCGTCGGAGCCGGCGCCCTTGAGCGTTTCGGTGGCGATGGCGCGGTTCCAGGCCGCTTCCGGCGTTCCGCCAATGCGCCACGCCTTTTCGGCACAGCGAAGAGCTTCATCGTCCGTCTTCGGATGGCCAGCCGTCCGATTCGACAGCGCTACCGACAGATCGTTCAGCAGCCGCACTTCATTCGAATCATCGATTGCGTCCGCCACGCGGCGCTGGCCGGTTTCGGCCAGCAACGCCTCGTGCAGCGTATCGACGGCCGCGTCGGGATGGCCGAGGAGCAGGTTGGCCACTCCGACTGCATGCAGATTCGCGGGTGAACGCTGCGCGTTGAGCGAACGTTGTACGGACGCGGCTGCGGTCAGGAGACTGGCATTCGCGGGGTCCTTCATCGGATCGACGCTCTCGCCGCGCGTGAGGTGCACCATGGCCTGGTATGGGAAACCGGAAATTCGTCCGGCGATCGTCCGCTGTTCCGGTGCCGCTTTCGCCAGCGCATCCAGCCCGCTGTCATGATGCGGGAGCACGAGATCGCGAACCGGCGTGACCAGGAACACGATCGAAAACGCCGCCGCCACCGCCGTGACGGCCACCGCCAGCCAGGCTTGCCGTGATGACCGATGCGAGCCATTCGGCGCCGCCACGACCTCGGCCATCTCCGTCGCGCTCATGAAGACCGAATAGCATTCCGGGCAGGTGGCCATGTGCGCGATCACCTGTCCCCGCGTCTCGGGATCGAGACGGCCGTCAATGAATGCCGCGAGCGTCTCGTCGGAAGGAAAACCTGTGTGCTCCATCGCCGTCACTTTCTCAATTGCCCTTTCGCCCTGCCGAGGCCTTTCACCGGTTTAGAGTGCCGGAGATCAGCTTTTCCCTCGGAGACCGAAAACGCAAACGAGAGCTCGTGGTCGGAATGGTTCATCAATTCACACACATCCGCGGAGGCAATACCCGCCCGCTCCAACGCCAACCTCAACTGAGTCAGCAATTTGTCGATGCGTTTATACAACTTCTTCCCGTCGACACCCAGCGCGCGTCCGATCTCCGGAATTTTCCGCCCGGCCCAGAAGCGCATCCTCAGGATCATCTGATCTTCCGGCTCCATCGACGCCATCACCGCGTCAACCATGGCCACGGTGTGCCGCGCCGCTTTTCGGCGCTCACCGCTGAACAGCTCGTTCTCCGGCTCGACGAACGGCCCATTGTCCGTGTTCTCGACCGCCGCGACGAGCACCGGCCTCGGCTGCCGCACCGGCAGCCGAAGATAGATCGCATTGACCTCGGCCGCGCTGAAGGCCGGATCGCTGCCACAGGTCAGGATGGACATCGTCTCCGCAAACGTGAACCCCTCACGCGTGAGCAGCCTCTCCACGGTGATGCCTTTGTCCCCGAGCCGCTTGGCCGCCGCGGACGGACGCCACTTCCCCCACATCTGCACGCGGTACTGGAAGAACATCCGCTGGATCACCGTCGTCATGTACGTCGAGAACGCGCTGCGTCCCTCAAACTTGCGAATGATGGCGTAGTTGCTCTCGATCAGCTTGAACTTGACGTACGAGCCGAACTCGTCCCCCTCATCGCGATCGATACGATTACGATGACAGACGTAGCTGATCGCCCGATCGATAAGGGTCAGGTTCGTGAGGAAGATATCCTCCGCGTCTAATGGCTTCACAGGATTGGCGGAAGTCTACCAGCAAATACGGAGCGTATGAGTGTCACGGAAGGGCGATTGACGGTGGTGGTATGAGATGACCATGAACTTGACCTGCCCGATGCACCCCGAGGTCGTCAGCGATACGCCCGGCATCTGCCCGATCTGCGGCATGGCGCTGGAGGCGGAGAACGCAGCGACGGGTGATGAGAGCGAGCCCGGACGCTGCTGCGACACGCATTCTTCTGCCACACAACGTCCCGTCTCTCATCCGTCGTTCAATCACCGACAACCGACAACCGACAACCGACAACCGCTCCGGACCACCTACACCTGTCCGATGCACCCCGAGATCGTCCGCGACAAGCCGGGCGTCTGCCCGATCTGCGGAATGGCCCTCGAGCCGACGACGGCGTCGCTCGACGATGCGCCGAACGCGGAGCTGATCGACATGCAGCGCCGCTTCGTGATCAGCCTCATCTTCTCCATCCCGCTGCTGCTCCTGGGCATGGCCGATCTGTTCGGCGGCACGCTTCGCGAGCTGACGATGAAGCCGTGGCTCCCGTGGGTCGAGCTGGCGCTGGCGACGCCCGTCGTCCTCTGGTGCGGCTGGCCGTTCTTCGTCCGCGCCGCGGCCTCGATCGTCTCCCGCCATCTCAACATGTTCACCCTCATCGGCATGGGCACCGGCGCCGCCTACGCGTACAGCGTCACCGCCACGCTCGCTCCCGGCGCCTTCCCACCGTCGTTCCGCAGCATGGGTGTGCTGCCGCTTTACTACGAGCCGGCCGCTGTGATCACGACGCTGGTCCTGCTCGGCCAGGTGCTCGAGCTTCGAGCCCGCGAGAAGACCTCGGGCGCCATCCGCTCCCTTCTCGGCCTGGCGCCGAAGACGGCCCGCGTCGTGATGGACGACGGCAACGAATCCGATGTCGACGTCGACGGGATCACCGCCGGTATGCGCATCCGCGTCCGTCCCGGCGAACGGATCGCCGTCGACGGCAGCGTCATCGAGGGAAGCGGCTCGGTCGACGAATCGATGATCAGCGGCGAGCCGATACCCGTGGCGAAGGTGGTCGGAGACAACGTCACCGCCGGCACCGTCAACACCAGCGGAGCATTCCTGATGAAGGCCGAGCGCGTCGGCGCCGACACGCTCCTGGCGCAGATCGTCCGGATGGTCGGCGAAGCACAGCGAAGCCGCGCGCCGATTCAACGCCTCGCCGACGTCGTGGCCTCGTGGTTCGTGCCGATCGTCATCGCCGTCGCCGCGATCACGTTCGTGGTCTGGTCGATCGCCGGCCCGCAGCCGCGCTTCGCGCACGCGCTCGTGAATGCCGTGGCCGTCCTGATCATCGCCTGCCCCTGCGCCCTCGGCCTGGCCACTCCGATGTCGGTGATGGTCGCCACCGGCCGCGGCGCTACGGCCGGGATCTTAATCAAGAATGCCGAGGCGCTGGAACTGCTCGCAAAAGTCGACACCCTGGTGATCGACAAGACCGGAACGCTGACGGAGGGGAAGCCGAAGGTTGTGGCAGTTGAAGTCGACCAAGGCATCCTGAGCATGGTCGCCGCCGTCGAACGCGCAAGCGAGCACCCTCTTGCTAACGCCATCGTCGCGGCGGCCTCGGACATCGGGACGGCAACGGAAGTCGAGACCATCGCCGGCCAGGGCGTTCGCGGAAAGGTCGATGGACATGATGTCGCCATCGGCAACGCGGCCTTCATCGGCGATGTCAGCGCCCTTGAGGAAAAGGCGAACGTCCATCGGGCCACGGGCGCGACGGTGGTCTTCGTCTCGGTCGATGGCAAGCCAGCCGGCCTGATCGCCGTCGCCGATCCGATCAAACCGACCACCGCCGAGGCGCTGCGCGCGCTGCGGGAGAAAGGCATCGCCATCACCATGCTCACCGGCGACGCCCGCGCCACCGCCGAAGCCGTAGCCCGTCAGCTCGGCATCGACGACGTCGCCGCCGAGGTGCTTCCGGCCGCAAAGGAAAGCGTCGTACGCAAGCTGCAGGAACAGGGCAAACGGGTGGCCATGGCCGGCGACGGCGTCAACGACGCCCCCGCCCTCTCCCGCGCCGACGTCGGCATCGCCATGGGCACCGGCACCGACGTGGCCATCGAAAGCGCGCACCTGACGCTGGTCAAAGGCGACCTCCGCGGCATCGTCCGCGCCCGCAACCTCTCCGAAGCGATGATGCGCAACATCCGCCAGAACCTCTTCTTCGCGTTCGTCTACAACATCCTTGGAGTGCCGATCGCCGCGGGCCTGCTGTACCCGTTCTTCGGACTGCTGCTCAGCCCCATGATCGCCAGCGCGGCGATGACGTTCAGCTCGGTGACGGTGATTGGGAATGCGTTGCGGTTGAGGAGGGTGGGGTTGTAGAAGTTTGAGAATAGGAACAAGCTGCGTAGTCATGCAAGCAACGGTAACCACGCTTCCCGAGTTGTGCGACAGCGCAACGACCCTGATTGACGAACTCCGCAGAAGCGGAGTCCCCATTCATCCCAGCTCTCGACTTGCCGCCTACCAGCGCGAACTCATAAAGGCAGTACCGTCGACATTGGGTCCGACTGGCGATCAGATGCGAAGGTGGCACCGCACACTAATCGAAGTTAACGATCTCTTCACCATCGTCCAGCAGTTGTCGAAGCCGCCAGCGATTTCGGGTTGGGAACAGCGGACCCGCGAAGCACTCTCTGGTTCGTTCTTGCGATCGGAGGACAGCAAGAACACGCGTGCGAGAAACACGCAATTCGAACTGGTGTTGGCGGCGTCCTTCCGCTCGGCTGGCTACGAGCCAAAGCTCGAAGAGCCTGACGTCGTTGTGACAATGTCGGTGGGTCGGGTTGGGGTGGCCGCGAAACGACCGAGTTCAGCCACAAATCTGGGCCACACCATTCGCGACGCCGGACGACAGATCGGCGCATTGAAACTGCCGGGGCTCATCGCGGTCGACGCAACAGTCCTCATCAATCCCGAGGACAGTGAGATCACAACCAGCGACTTTGAGAAGGAGGAGGCAAGGGTCGCTTCTCATGCGATCGACGTGGCGAAGCGTTTTGCGGCCATCGCGGGCGATAAGGTTGGCACCGAGTATGTTTTCGGCGTCATGGTGAGGGCTTGCGTACCTATCTGGGAGCCACATATTCCACGAATGTCCTTCGTCGAGCGATGGCCGGTTGTATCACTAGTAGGAGAAAACGATATTCGCTATCAATGCTGTCGCGATCTCGCTGTCAATCTTCGAGGGGCCGGAGCAGCCAGCTAACAATTAACCAACTCTGCTCACCGGCCTTGGAGCCGCAACTTGCTGCATCTTGAGTGCGCTACTATTTCGCGAACGACTCCAAGCCGGTGAGCTTGGGTCCGTAAGGCACCTATACTTCTGCCATGCCTATTACACCCGAACGCCTCGCGGCGGATTACGCCATCGCTGGCGTGGACCCCACCTTCTCGACGGAGCCGCGGTCGCAATGGAGCTATGCGCTCCCATCACGATTTACCGGCTTCGGCAAGCTCAACCCCTCTGGTCCGGATCCCGCCGACTATATCCAGTTCGCTCGCGCTGAAATTAAGTCGTCGGCGCCTCAAGCTCCGATCAACGCAATGGGCCACGCGAAGCGAGCCGTTCATCAGGCAGTGGATGGCCTGTTTCAACTGTATGGACTGACTCGCTCGTTCGGGAGCCTCGATTTTCCGAGAAAGTTAGAGCTTCTCTCAGAGATCGGTGCATTCCCCACGACCATTCTTTCTTGGCTTAACGAACGGCGTAACCTCCTAGAGCACGATTATTCCTTGCCAGATCGAGATGAGGCGAACCACGCAGTCGACGTCGCGGAACTCTTTGTGGCATCGGCCTACGTCTTCCTGCGTGACGCCGTCGTCGGCGCCTACGTCGGTCATGTGAGCGGTGTCTCGTGCTCAGAGGTTGTGGTCGATTCGGTTCTTGGCGTTATCTCCGACTCTGACGTAGTCACTTCGACAAGCATTCTCGTCGGAGCCGTGACCGTTCATGTCAACATGTCATCACGGGCGCCACGAAATCACATAAGGTCCATACCCATCGACAAAGACAACAGAGCTAAATGGGTACCCATCCTTGATCTACTTGCGTACTGCACGCGGAGGAATGCTCTGCGGCTTCACTGTGACACGAAGCCCGGCGATCTGAACATCACTCAGCGCCAAGTGTTTTACGGAGACGATCTAAGGGTACCCATAGAGAGGCTCTTGCCCGAAGGCGCCTAACTCGGAGTCGTGTGAATCTGCTGAGATTGGAAAATGCACCGTTTGCGAGCGTTTCGCGCAAGCTATGTCAGCAAACGAAGGTCAATCCGAAATGGCTCTGGCCGCGAAAGCCGCACTCGCCGGAAATCGTCGTGGAGGGGATTGAGCAGGTAGTTGTTCTCCCTCTCGATGATCGCGCTGGGTACCTGCAGAACTGCAGACGCTCTTTCCACGGCCCATCGGTCACCGATTGCCTGTAACTCAGGCGAGGCCGGCGAGCCCCACCAGTTCGCGGGAAGATCAGCAATCGATACGCGCGTAACGAGGCGTTCGTCAAACTCACACTCCACCAGCATGAACGCGGCGAGAAGGTCGGATCGCTGAACGTTTGCGAATACCTCGAGAACGGCGAGCGATGCGGTTGCCGACGTGTAAATGATCGGTGTACCGGGAGAGTTCCACCTGCCCCCGTACAATCTCGCGCCCTCACCTGTGAAGGCCTGATTCGCGAGCCTCGCCTTGACCAAACGCCAGGCCTTGACCACGTCAGGAGTAGACACCGTGTTCAAGACGGCCGATCAGGTTTTCAACCTCGCGAGCGCCGATCTCGGTTTTCGCGACGTCCATGGGAGATGCTCCGCCCAGCGCGGGTTGAGAACTGAGCAACCATTCGACCGCTCCATCGCGATCTCCCTCGAACAGTTCCAGCGACCGTCCAAGAATCCGAGCGGCGCGCAGGAGCCGGTCGGATTCATCGGGCAGCAAGTGTCCATCCCGTTTTCGCCGTGTGAGCGTGCGCGGTGCGATCTGTAGCCACTCAAGCACCTGCCAGGGACCGAGGCCAACGTTTTGTTGAAAGTGTTCGAGCGCGTCAAATGAGAATCCTCGCTCGACACTTCGAAGCAGACGCGTCCAATCAGAGGTCTTCAATCCGAGCAGGAGCGCATAGGAGTGTTGGCCGGTTCCACCACGAGCGAGCAATTGGCGAAAGCGTTCGACATCGCGAGTCGGCCTGGAAGCAGGTTCAGTTGTCGCACCAGAGTGGGTGGTCATTCAATACTCCATCTGGCGTGATCATCGTCGCCACATGGCGGAAAGTCAACGCGTCAGGGGACTGCCGCACTCCAACGCCCGTCGGGAAGATTCATTGCCACCACCTCCCCCGAGGGATGACTCATCTCCCTCATCACAACCTCCTCCTCTGTCATCATCAGGACCGTCGACGACCGTGTCCCATAGCCGCGTTCTGGAAGAGCGACGAAGACCTCCTCTTCGATTGGGCCGCCGCGCGGCGTGGTGAGGAAGCGCATCAGATCGTCGATGAGGTGACCATCCAGCGCCAGCGCCATCGCGTCGCGGGCCATGACGATCTTTGGCCAGTCGATCGCGGCGGGGGCGTTGCTGATGGCGAAGATGCCGTCGTCGAGCAGGCGGGCGGGAGTGTCGGTGGCGACGTGGGCGATCGTCCGCCGATCGCCGGCGATGAGATGGAATCCGGCGTACTCCTCGGTGCGAATGCTCTCGGCGTATGCGAGGGGCGCGATGCTCGATCGAACGAAGTCGCCAACCAAAGCGCCGCGCGATCGCTTATTCGGTGTTTCATCGACTCCGCGAATGTTCGTCACCGCGGCGAAGCGGCCGTCGCGCGTCACCGCCAGCCAGCTTCCGCCCGCGCGCAGGTCGCGGCCGCCGGCGATGTTCGGATCGTCGTCCCACACGTGCAAGGAGCGGGTGGGGCGGGCGTAGAACTCATCGCGGTTCGCGGCGATGACGATGGGGTAACGCGCCGAGGCGTGGACGGCGATGGCGATGAGACACATGAAACGCCGGATACTAATGCTGCCGAGCCGGCGGCGGAACAACGGCGGTAGAAGAACGTCGTAACTCGCAATGGAACAGCACCTTGCCGCGGCTATGGCACATTTGTGTCACTTGCCGCGCTAGAGTGTTCCAGCGATGAAAGACAGCGAAAGATTATTGTCCCAAGCGCTTGAACTGCCTGAATCCGATCGCGTGGAGCTTGCTGCTCAATTAATCGAGAGCCTCGACCCTGGAGACGATCAGGTCATCAACGATGCATGGGCGGAAGAGATTGAACGCCGTTGTGGGGCATCGGATGCCGGGACGAATGTGTCATCTGACTGGAACGATGTGCGGCAGCGAATCGAGCGCGATATCTTCGGCCGGTGATCTCGATCGGCGGCGTTTTTGCGCTGCTAACGCCAACTTAGCCCCCTCCAAGAGCGTGTTAACTGCTTCGGGGAGCGTGTTAACTGCCTCCAAGAGCGTGTTAACTGCCTCCGAGAGGCAGTTTAACTGCCTCCAGGAGCGCGTTAACTGCCTCCAAGGAGCGTGTTAACTGCCTCCGAGAGGCAGTTTAACTGCCTCCGGGAGCGTGTTAACTGCCTCCAGGAGCGTGTTAACTGCCTCCGAGAGGCAGTTTAACTGCCTCCGGGAGCGTGTGTTAACTGCCTCCAGGAGGGTATTAACTGCCTCCGAGAGGCAGTTTAACTGCCTCCGGGAGCGTGTTAACTGCCTCCAAGAGCGTGTTAACTGCCTCCGAGAGGCAGTTTAACTGCCTCCAGGAGCGTGTTAACTGCCTCCAGGAGCGTGTTAACTGCCTCCAGGAGCGTATTAACTGCCTCCGAGAGGCAGTTTAACTGCCTCCGGGAGCGTATTAACTGCCTCCAGGAGCGTATTAACTGCCTCCGAGAGGCAGTTTAACTGCCTCCGGGAGCGTGTTAACTGCCTCCGAGAGGCAGTTTAACTGCCTCCGGGAGCGTGTTAACTGCCTCCGGGAGCGTGTTAACTGCCTCCGAGAGGCAGTTTAACTGCCTGCTGTTGCCGCGTTAGTTTGCGAAACCGTGCCTTGGCGTCTCGCCGGATCGGGCGGCGGCGGTTTCCGGAGTGCTGGCGTCTCGCCAGCGTCTCGCCTGGCGTCTCACCTCCGAACCGGCAAGACTCCCAACACATTCGCGGATAACCCGGCGGCGGGGCGCATGCCGGTCCAGCCGGCGAGACGCCAGCACTCCGACCGCAAACCGCTTAAGTTCCGCCATTGCCGCTAACGCGGGCGGGACGCCCGCGGTCCCAGCAGGTGCTTCTGCACCTTCCCCAGCGCCGTCCTCGGGATCGACTCCACCTGCACGAACCTCCGCGGCAACTTGAACGATGCCAGTTGCTCGCGGCAGCAGCGTTCGAGCTGGTCGGGATTGAAATCCGTGGCGACGATGAACGCCACCGGCACTTCGCCTCGTACATCGTCCGGCTCCCCGACCACCGCGGCCTCGGCGACGCCGGGTTGTTCGAGCAGGAGCTCTTCGATCTCGCGGGGGTAGATGTTGAAGCCGCCGGAGATGATGAGGTCGGACTTGCGGCCGAGGAGCGTGTAGTAACCGTCGTCGGAGCGCGTAGCCAGATCGCCGGTGCGGAACCAGCCGTCGGTGAAGGCGGCGGCGGTGGCGTCGGGACGGCGCCAGTAGCCGGCGAAGACGTTCGGACCGCGCACGAAAAGCTCGCCGTCCTCGATGCGAACCGAGATTCCCGGCAGCGGAAAGCCGACTGTTCCGGCGCGGCGCTCACCGGCGTATGGATTGCTCATGGTCATGAACGTCTCCGTCATCCCGTAGCGCTCGAGAATGGTGTGATTGAAGAGCTCGCGGAAACGCTCGAAGACCTGCACCGGCAACGGCGCGGAGCCGGAGACGAAGAGACGCATCGCCGCACCGATCGCGCGCGCCGCCTCGGGCGGCGTGTCGAGCAGGCGGACGTAGACCGTCGGCACACCGAAGAAGAGCGTCGGACGAAAGTCGCGGAGCTCGTCGAGCGCCGTGCGGTGATCGAAACGCTCCAGAAGCCGCATCCGGCAGCCGCTGGCCAGCCAGCAATGAAGGCCGTTGCCGAGCGCGTGGATGTGGAAGAGAGGGAGAGCCAGAAGGAAGCGATCGCGCTCGCTGATCTGCCACATCATCGACAGGTTGGCGGCGTTGGCGGCGAAGTTGTTGTGCGTCAGCACCGCCCCCTTCGACGCGCCGGTGGTGCCCGAGGTGTAGATGATCGCCGCCGGAGTATCCCCATCGAGATCTTCAATCGGACGGTCGTCGCCATCGGAGACGAGCTGCGGCAGCTCGACCTCGGTGATCACCCACCGCGGCTCGGCGTCGCCGGTGATGTGGGCGATCTCCCGCTCCCGGTAGAGGATGTTGATCGGAACGAAGATCACGCCGAGCTTCACGCAGGCGAGGTAGATGTCGATCAGCTCGATGCGGTTGCCGAGGTAGACGCAGAGACGGTCGCCCTTCGCCAGCCCGCGCGCGCGGAGCGCGTGGGCGACGCGGTTGCTGCGGCGCTCGATCTCGCCGAATGTGAACGCGGCGCCGTGCCACTCGAGCGCAACCGCATCACGGCGCGCGGCGAGGGAGAGGTCGAAGAGGTGAAGGAGGTTCACGGAGTGATCATACGTACGTCGCACGCTGCTTGCAGTTGTGCTCCTCACGATGTTCACAAGAAAGCGCGCCGTCGGCGCCGAACTGACTCCGGCCGGCACTGACTTCCGCGTCTGGGCTCCCGGCCATCGCGCGGTCAGCGTCGTCATCGGTGATTCCGATCAACCCCTCAAGCGCGAGCCCGATGGTCACTTCCGGGGTTTGATCGCGACAGCAAGCGCAGGCACCCGCTACCGCTTCCGCCTCGACGATGACCAGGCAACCTATCCCGATCCCGCCTCTCGTTTTCAGCCCGACGGACCGCATGGTGACTCCGCGGTCGTCGACCCGGAGTCGTACGAATGGCGCGATGGCGCATGGCGCGGCGTCGATCCGCGCGGCCTGGTCATCTATGAGATGCACATCGGGACGTTCACTCGCGAAGGCACCTGGCGTTCGGCAATCGAGCATCTCCAAGCGTTGCGCGAGATCGGCATCAATCTTCTCGAGGTCATGCCGGTCCATGAGTTCCCCGGCCGTTTCGGCTGGGGCTACGACGGTGTCGATCTCTGGGCGCCGGCGCACATCTACGGCACGCCCGACGACTTCCGCGCCTTCGTCGATGCCGCGCACGCCCACGGCCTCGGCGTGATCCTCGACGTCGTCTACAACCACCTCGGTCCCGACGGCTGCTACCAGCGCCAGTTCACGACGGCGTACTTCACGAAAAAGTACGAGAACGACTGGGGCGATTCGATCAACTTCGATGAGGATGGCTCCGAAGGCGTGCGCGAGTTCTTCGCCGAAAACGCCGCCTACTGGATCGACGAGTTCCACCTCGACGGTCTGCGCCTCGATGCCACACAGTCGATCGACGATGCCTCGGAGGAGCACGTCCTGACGCTGATCACGAGGCGCGCGCGGGAGGCGGCGAACGGCAGGCCGATCTTCATCGTCGGCGAGAACGAGCCGGAGGATGTGAAGCTGATCGACCGCTACGGCCTCGACGCCCTCTGGAACGACGACTGGCATCACGCGGCCATGGTCGCGGCCACGGGATTCCGCGAGGCCTACTACACCGACTATCGCGGCACGCCGCAGGAGCTCGTTTCGATGGCGCAGTTCGGCTTTCTCTATCAGGGCCAGTACTACACATGGCAGAAGGCTCCCCGCGGCACGTCGTCGATCCACCTTCGGCCGGAGAGTCTGGTCTGTTTTCTCCAGAACCACGATCAGATCGCGAACTCCGCGCACGGCGAACGGCTGCAGTTCCTGACCGCTCCCGGCCGCTACCGCGCGCTGACCGCGCTGCTGCTCCTCGGGCCGAATACGCCGATGCTGTTTCAGGGACAGGAGTTCGGATCGTCGTCGCCGTTCCTCTACTTCGCCGACCACAAGCCGGAGCTCGCCGCGGACGTGGCGAAGGGGCGCAGCGAATTTCTCGATCAGTTCCCGTCGCTCGTTGGTGGACGTTTCGCGCGGCCTGATGCGGTCGAGACATTCGAGCAAAGCAAGCTCGATCATCGCGAACGTCAGAAAAACGCGGACATCGTGGCGCTGCATCGCGATCTGCTTCGCTTGCGAAGGGAGATGACCGGCACCGTTCGCGGCGCGGTGATCGGCGATCGGGCCTTCGTCCTGCGCTACGAGCAGCGTCTGCTCATCGTCAACCTCGGCGACGAGTTTCGTCTCGATGTCATCGATGAACCGCTGCTGGCGCCACCGAGGGAACACCATTGGGAGCTGAGGTGGTCGAGCAGCGACATCGAAGCGATCGAAATCAGGGAAACGTGGCGGATCCCTGCAGCCATCGCCATCGTGCTTTCGCCGCGGCGCGCGTAGAGGCTACGCGGTCAATAGCTTCCCCGGCCAAGCGTCCTGCGCCTTGCGGATCCAGTGACCGCTGCGGATCTCGGCCAGGCGTTCGGCGGTCGTATCGAAGACGGTTGTGTGAATATCGCCGCGGTCGCGGAAATCGGCGCGGCTGAGCGCTTCGACGCGGCCGTCGGCATGGCGGACGAAGACGCGGTTGGCGTCGAGAATGGAGACGCCGAGGTCGCGCTCGAACTGGCGAAGAAGTCCGAACATCCGGTCGATCGAGCAGCCCGACGTTTCGCTCTGCTCATCGACGGCGATGGCCAGGAAACTGCCGAGCAGCAGCTCGCGCGCCGAGGTCACCGGCGTCCCGTGCGCCGCCCACTCGTCGAGAAACTGATCGACCGTGGCCAGCAGGCGTTGACTCTTCGTTTCATCGAGGGACGGTGAGATGCCGAACAACCAGGTGCGGGAGGTGCTGGGGAGGGAAGCAATGTCTACTCTAGGCATGATGGCTCCGAATCAAAGGATGAATGATGAAGGATGAAGGATGATAGGGCCGGGAATTCATCCTTCATCCTTCATCATTCATCCTTTATCTCATGAGCTTCGCAAAACTGATGCAGCGATTCAAAGGCGGCGTCCTCAACGGCGACCGGCCACCGCAACAGCAGGATCCGCTGCGGCTGGCCACGGCCGCGGTGCTGCTCGACATCGGCTACGCCGACGGCACGCTGACGCGGGAAGAGGACGACGATCTCCTTTCCTACCTCAAGCGCGCCTTCGCCCTCGACGACACGATGGCGCAGGAGCTGGTCAAGGCCGCCGCCGAGATCCGTGCCCAGACCATCGACCATTTCGCACTGACGCATTTCATCCGCCGCAACTCCCCGCTCAACGACCGCATCGAGATCGTGAAGACGATGTGGCGGATGGCCTACGCCGACGGCCGGTTGACGGAGTACGAGAACTATCTCGTCCGCAAGCTGGCCGACCTCTTGGGACTCGAACATCACGTGATGATCGATGCGAAGGTGAGCGTGCTGCAGGAGCTGGGGTTGGCGACGAACTGAGGCCACTCGATAGTCCATCCTGCGGCGAAGCGCGCAGGATCTCTCGGTGATACCGCGGGGATGTTCGGTGCCACCGGAGATCTTGCGCGCTCCACCGCAGGATGGACTGCGAGGCTCCGCCGCAAGATGAACTGCAAAGCGGCGCCACCGGAGATCCTGCGCGCTCCGCCGCAGGATGGAATGCAAAGCTTCGCCGCAGGATAGAGTTCGCGTTATGAAACACCACGTCGCCATCATCGGCGCAGGCCCCATCGGCCTGGAGCTGGCGGTGGCGTTCAAGCAGTTCGGTATCGACTATGTTCAGATCGATGCCGGCCAGATCGGCTCGACCATCGCCTGGTATCCGAGCGAGATGTTGTTTCATTCGAGCTCGGACCGCCTCGGCCTGGCCGGCGTGCCGATCCAGACGGCAACGCAGCAGAAGATCACGCGCGAGGAGTACCTCGCCTATCTTCGCGCGCTGGTGATGCAGTTCGGCCTGCAGGTGCGCTCGTATGAGCGCGTCACGCGGGCGTCGCGGTTGCGCGGCGGCGGCTTCGAGCTGGTGACGCGCGCGCTGGATGGCGAGCATCGCTATCGCGTGGAACACGTCATCCTGGCCATCGGCGCCTTTCACGCGCCGCGCATGCTCGACATCCCCGGCGAGGAGCTGCCGCACGTCAGCCACTACTTCCACGATCCGCATACGTACTTTGCGAAGAAGCTGCTGATCGTCGGCGGGCGTAACTCTTCGGTCGAAGCGGCGGTCCGCTGCCAGCGCGCCGGCGCCGATGTGACGCTGAGCTACCGTCGCGACGATTTCGATCCGAAGGTGGTGAAGTTCTGGCTTCTGCCGGAAGTGCGCGCCCTCATTCGCGACGGCCGCATCCGCTATCTGCCCCGCACCACGCCAATCGAGATCGGGAATGGCACCGTGTTGCTGGCGCCGGTCGGCGACGACGCTCCGCCTCTCGAGATCGACGCCGATTTCGTCCTGCTCCTCACCGGCTACCGGCAGGATTCGATGCTTTTCGATCAACTGGGCGTCGAACTGCGAGGCGACGATCGCCAGCCTGTCTACGATCCCGAGACGATGGAGACCAACATCCCCGGCGTCTTCGTCGCCGGCACCTCCGTCGCCGGAACGCCGCCGCGCAAGGTGACGGTGATCGTGGAGACGTGTCACGTCCACATACCGCGAATTGTTGCGGCGATTCAGGGAAAGCGCGTAGCGCTCCCCGATGGGGCGCTCGACGAATAGCGTAGCGCGACGGAACGCTGGCGTCTCGCCGGCTGGCTCGGCGGCGTCTCGCCGCTGAGGTTAACAACGAATGTATCGCAAGCTCCCCGAACGGGGGCGAGACGCCCCCGGGCCAGCCGGCGAGACGCCAGCGCTCCGACCGCGAATCGCTTAAGTGGGATGACAGTGTCCGCTAGAACCTTACCCCCAGCGAAACCCGCATCGCCCTCGGCGTTTGATACGCCAGGTTGTTCAGCGGCTGACCGAAATTTGAGGCTAGTTGGTAATTCGCTCCCATGGCCGTGCATGTTGCCGCCGGCGCACCTTGCGGACACTGAATCGGCGTCTGTTTCGCCGGATCGAACGGCAGGAACGCCGTCGACGTCGCGGCGGTGCTTACCGTCGTGTTGAGAAGCTTTGGATCGAAGATCGCCGCATTGTTGAAGGCGTTGAGAAGGTCGCCCTGTGCGAAGAGCTCCACCGCCGAAACGAAGATGCTGTAGCGGAGCGCGAGGTCCGTCGAGCGGATGCTCTCCGCTCGAAGCTCGCCGCGTCCGCTGAAGTAGTAGAGGCCGTTAGGGACTGACGCGTAGCCGAGGTTTGCCGGTGCGCCGGCGTAACGCGTCAGGTTGATCGCCCCGGCGATCGAGTACGGCAGACCGGAGTCGTAGCTCTGCATCAGCGTTCCTTCGAGCGAGCCCTTGCCGAGCGGCAGACGGTAACCGGCCCAGGCGCGAATGCGGTGACGTTGATCGCCCTGCAGATAGCCGATCGGCGCGACGCGGCTGTAATTGAAATACTCAGGATAGAAAAGCGACGGATCGGTATTCGCGACCGCGCCGGTCGTACCGCTCTCACCGTCATCGTTGCCGCGAAGCTTCGACCAGGTGTAATGCGTGCCGAAATCGAAACGGCCCGGGCTCCAGCGCGCCTGCAGCAGCACGCCGCGGTAACGGCGCTCCAGATTGTTGCTGTTTTGGATGAGGCTCAGATCGACCGGGATGCCGAGGGGCGTGTTGGCCTTCTTCGTGGCGGTGGTGACGCTCGCGGCGTAGAAATCGCGCCAGTCGCGATGGATGTAGTCGGCGCGGACGAACCCCGTCTTACCGATCTCGGTGCCGTAGCCGGCCGTGATCTCGCGTACCGAGGGCGATGCCAGCGAGCCGTCGAAATAGGTCGAGTAGCCGGGAATGCTGCGCGAGCCCTGCGCGCGCAGATTGGCCGCGGTGCGATTGTCGGTCCCTCCCTGCTGGCTGTTGAAGTAATCGAAGATGCGGCGGATCGCTTCATCCATCGGCACCGTCAGCCCTGTGTTGTTGATGGCCGGCCCGCGGTAGGCGAAATCGATCGCCGCCGCGTTGCCCGCGGCCTGATTCGACGAGGCGATGCTGTCGGCGATGCGCGACGCATAGTCGGCGAACGAGACGCTGATTCGCTGCCGTCCGTCGCCGCGGAGGTCGTATTGCGCGCTCAGGCGCGGCGAGAGTTTCTGGTCGCGCGAGCTGACCACGCCATCCGCATCGACGGCATGGTTGCGGTCGAAGCGCACGCCGAGGGAGAGCGTCAGACGCGAGACAACGCTCCAGGTGTCGTTGATGAACGCCGAGTCGGTGCGGAGATCGTTCTGATTCGCCGCCACGAGGATCGGGTTCCATCGGATGAACGTCCCGCCGCCGGTGGCGTTTGTCGGCGTGATCACTGGATAGATCACGCCGTTGATCCACTGCGCCCGCGAGACGAAGATGGAGAAGTCGCTCCCCGACTGGTGATTGTTGGCGTAGCGGCTCTCGGAAAACCGGTCTACGCCGGCGATGAGGTCGTGGCTGCCGAACGATTTCGCGTCGATGAAGTCGTGGGCCTCGAGCAGCACGTCGTCATTGTTGCGGCGCTCGGCGTCGCAGACGGCGCAGAGGGTGGGCGAATGAAATCGCGTGTTGTTGTTGGCGCGGTCGAGAAGCACCGTCCCCGCGATGAGATCCGTCGTCTGCGCGCCGGTGCGGTCCGAGAACTTGCGTGCCGAGTAGTGGCCTTCCAGCAGCGTGTTGGCCGCCAGCATGCCGTTGTAGTGGACGGCCAGCAGCGACTCCGGATCGATGCGGGTGGTCAGGCTGGCCAGGTCGTAGATGTTGTTGGCGAATCGGGCGTTGCTGCCGTCGGTATTGACGCCGAACCACGAGGCGGCCACCGTCTGCCGCGCGCCGATCTGCCCGGTCAGTTTCGCTTCGTATCTCTTCTGGTCATTCCCCTCGGCATAACTGATCGCCGGCGACGCGGGCGATACGGGATTGCTGGTCAACGCGGGGATGGAAAGAGTCTGCCGCGCCGTATCGTTCTTGGCCCACCGTCCCGCGCCGAAGAACCAGAGCCGGTCGCGCACGACGTAGCCGCCGAGTGTCCCCTCGCCGACGTGATTGAGATTGTTCTCGCGCGCCTCCAGCGCCGGCGACTGCGCCGACCACGACGGATTGCTCAATGAATCGCGTAACGATCCGTCCAGCTCGTTGCCGCCCGACTTGGTGATGGTGTTGACCACGCCACCGCTGAATCGCCCGTACTGCGCGGAGATGGCGCCGGTCAGGACGGTCGTCTCCTGAATGGCATCCTCGACATACATCGGCCGCATCTGCCCGCGCGTGTTCTCGGTGACGACGACGCCGTTGACGAGCACGAGATTGTCGTAACCCGGCCCGCCGGCGATAGCCAGTTCGCCATTCCCCAACGTGTTCCCGCTGACGCCTGGCGCAAACTGCGCCGTAGAAAGCTGATTGCGCTGCACCGGCAACCGTTCGATGAAGGGCAGCGTCATGTTCGTCGTGACCTCGGGGGTGTCGAGCACGGATGGGGCGTTGGCGCTGACGGTGATCGCCTCGATCGTTCCCGCCGGCTTCATGACCGCATCGACCCGCGATGTCTGCGAAAGGCGCAGCGCGGCGGCGAGACGCAACGTCTCCATCCCCGCAAACGTCATCGCGATCGAGTACTCCCCAGGCGGCAGCGCCGAGAAGCTGTACGCCCCGCTATCTCCCGTGAACGTGCTGCGCGTCCCCTGAAGCTCGGGCGACGAGATCGTGACCGCGACACCCGGCAGCGGACGACCCTCCACCGAAACGACGCCGGTCAGCGACGCGCTGGTCTGCGCGAGAAGGGGGATGGCGAAGAACGAAACCGCACCTGCCAAAGCCACGATGGCTCTCTTCATTTAGATCGTCTCCGGATGAATTGAGGGATGGACCGATGATAGCAACGTTCTCGGAAAAGAACCGTTGACGATTCCGGCGCGAAGCTGAACGTCATCGCCAAGGATTTCTCACCGCGTTCCCGTCACTTGGGCGAGGCGACAACTGATCGTCGACAGATAATCACGCCACCGGCACCGGATGATCGAGGTAGCGCGACGCAAACCGCAGACAGGCATGCAGGTCATCCGCCTCGAGATCCGGCATTTCATCAAGGATCTCGGAGGCAGACAGGCCCGCCGCGAAGAGGTCGAGAACATCGCTCACGCGCATACGCATCCCCCGCACGCACGGCCTGCCCCCACACTGCTCGGGGTCTACCGTGATTCGATCAGCAATCTGGTTCACACGAAAAGTATAGCAGCGGCCTCCTCGGCGCTACACGACCTGAAGGCTGGACAGGCCACGACAGAGTCGCTGACGCCGTGTTCATCTCCCTCGGTACGAAGATTCACAGGTCCGGCCCCCTCTGCTTAGGGCATGCTTACGACAGCCTCACGAGGCCCGAGGCGCGGCATCGCGACAGCGGATGGCCGCTTGCCAGACTGCGCCTGCGCGAAACAAGCAATCTACCCGCTTTTCACCAGGAGCGATTGAACTTGTTCGCTTGTAAGGTGCCATGGTGATGTCGTGAACCGCCGATCATCTGGTCTCTGGCCTGCACCTTTCAGCAGTACATTCTTCCAAAATTTTACAGATGCTTTCTTGTTCTTGAGTTCCCGCTTGTGGTCCCCAGCGGAGTCGAACGTCGAAAGAATTAGCATATCTAGGCGTGAGACCTGCGGTGCGGTATCTATGTGATAGAAGTCGTTCTTTACGACACCGGCTATTAAGACAGTGTAGATACCGATCTTTAGCGACGCGTACTCCGACGTGAACCCTTCAATCACTTCTGCGAGGTACTGATCGACAGAATCGTCAGCTATAGCGTCGATTGTCTCGGGTAGGAGGTCCTCAAACTGAATCTTCTTGCTCAGCAGCGGAGGAATGCGGAGTCGGGTGCGATGCCGTACGATAAGGAGAGGTACGGCAAGAATTCGCGGCGAGTAGCTTTTTTCTTCCGCATACCACTTGTCACTTGAGTCCTCGAACGAACGCCGAAGAGCATCCGCTACTACCTCCTTGACGACGGCGTTGAACTTATAACGGTCAAAGCTGAGCCGTTTCCGTACTGCCTTTAGCGCAGCCTTTTCCTGGCCCATCAGGTTATCGCGGATAGCGAAGACTGTTCGCTTGGTTTCATGCGACCAAGCCTCGATATCGTCTGGCAAACTGTGGCCTTGCTCGATATAGCGCTTTTTTGCAAGGTCGAGGAGATGCTTCTCTGCGTAGCCAAGGATCGGATCATGAAATAGGAAACCCATACGTTTCTCCCTCAACTATGGAGGGCCGTGAGAGCGCATTTCCCCTACCCTTGGAATTGCGACTGCGGTTATTTGTATCGGAGAATAGGGACTGGCTCCTTCGCACCCTCGCTCTTCGCTCGATGCTAATCCATTCAGCCGTATCGATTTACAACTTCGATGCGTCGCATGGCGTCAAGGGAAGTTCTACTGCGCAGGACAACGAGGGATCCCGCTGCCGAGGCGCAAGGCCCGCTTCGTAGCTGGCGGATTCCTCACCGCGCTTCGCACGAAAGCCTGCCCTGAGCGAGCGTAACAAGTCGAAAGGGTCTTCGTCGGTTCGGGTGACAACGGCTAGCTCGGACCGGACGAGATGTTACGATCGAACGAGGACGAAGACTTCGTGCATATAGTTGCGGCGCCCCGTGACGAGAACGACATCCTGGCGGAGAATCGAGCGCGGCTGTCTGCCTGGGCTCCGTCGAACGGCTGGATCTATCTCGAGTACCTCGATGTTTTTGACCTGCTATCGCGGATCGCCGACCTACAAACAACGGCGGTTCAACTGGTTGCAGAAATCGAGATCGTGGCTCATGGAAACCCTGCGGTGTGCGATGACCTGGTGCTTGAAAACGCAACGGTCGGTGCAGAATCCCTTCGGCGAATCGCCGGAATCGCAGACACGACCGCCGTTTATCTTTCCGGCTGCAACACAGGAGTCGAGTTCAACGACGAGTGCATCGCGCGTTCATTCGCGGCGGCGTACAAAGCGCCCGTGTTCGGGTCGCGAGGGTACCTCGCCGGCACTCACGCCGAGCGGACGGAGCACTGCGTAGCCTCCTTCGAGCTCGATGGAATCGTGTACCATTCGTATCCTGGCGCTATCGATGCAACCGGTGATCGCGCATGGAAGCGGTTTGGTCCTCGGTCGCGTTCAACCGGCGGTGAACACATGCAGATCAAAATCGCCACTTCTGGTTTTCGCCCTGTGAATCTCGCCGTCACCGAAGGGCAGGAGTTGCTGTCCGCGCTCGAGCAGGTCGTTCGCACGAAACCCGCCCAGTCGGCACGCATGCGAATGGCGCCCGATTTGACCTTCGCGATTCGGCTTGCGGATGGTGAGCACGTCTTCGAGCTGTTGGCTGGTGGTACCGTCCTGCGCGACCCGGTCACGAAGCATGTGTGGCAGTTCGAGCGAGGCCGCGAGATTCTCCAAAGCCTCCTGCCCTATCGCAAGCTGCCGGCAGCCTGACGGCTCCTCCCCCCATTTCGTCACAACTTCCTCGTAGCGCTCCACCCGCCCGTCGTTGCAGAATGCCTCCCCAAACAACCGCATCAGGGGGAAACCATGAGAAAGCAGTGGATCGCGTGCCTGTTCCTCGTCGCATTCGCGACGGCAACCTTCGCCGCTCCGGCGACGCCGAAGAAAGTGACGACGACAGCGAAGGCGGCGGCGGAGAAGGTCACGTCCGTCGAGGGGATCACCGAGTACGACCTGCCCAACGGCTTGCGCGTCCTCCTCTTTCCCGATCAGACCAAACCGACCGTCGTCATCAACCTCACCTACCTCGTCGGCTCGCGTCATGAGAGCTACGGCGAGACCGGCATGGCCCATCTCCTCGAGCACATGATGTTCAAGGGGACGCCCAACCACGGGAACATCCCTCAGGCCCTCAAGGAGCATGGCGCTAACTACAACGCCTCGACCTGGTATGACCGGACGAACTACTTCGAGATCCTTCCGGCCACCGACGAGAACGTTCGATTCGCGCTGGATCTGGAAGCGGATCGGATGATCCACTCCTTCATCGCCCGCAAAGCCCTCGACTCCGAGATGACCGTGGTGCGGAACGAGTTCGAGGCGGGCGAGAACGATCCGGAGAACATCCTCGACGAACGCGTTCTCTCCACCGCCTACCTCTGGCACAACTACGGGCACTCCACGATCGGCTCGCGCGCGGACATCGAGCGCGTTCCCATCGACCGCCTGCAGGCCTTCTGGCGCAAGTACTACCAGCCCGACAACGCCGTCCTGCTCGTGGCCGGAAAGTTCGACGAAGCAAAAACGCTGGCCGAGGTCGAGAAGATCTACGGGGCCATTCCGCGTCCGGCCCGGAAGCTCGAGGAGCCGTACACCGCCGAGCCGGCGCAGGACGGCGAACGCTCGGCCACGCTGCGGCGCGTCGGCGACGTGCAGGCGCTCGCCGTCGCCTATCACATTCCGGCGGAGTCCCATCCCGATTCGGCCGCGGTCCAGGTCCTCAACGGGCTGCTCACCGATACACCCTCCGGCCGGCTCTACAAGGCGTTGGTGGAGACGAAGAAGGCCACCTCGGTCTCCGGCTTCCTGCCAGGCCTGCACGATCCCGGCTTCGTCATCCTCCAGGCGGAAGTGCGGCAGGAGCAGTCGCTGGATGATGCGAAACAGATCTTCCTGCAGACCATCGACGCGCTGAAGGCAACGCCGCCGACCAAGGAGGAAGTCGATCGCGCACGTACCGTCCTCCTGAAGAACATCGACCTCACCCTCAATGCCGCCGACCGTGTCGGGCTGGCTCTCAGCGAGTCGATCGCCGCGGGCGACTGGCGCCTCTTCTTCCTCAACCGCGACCGTATTCGCAAAGTCACACCGGAAGACGTCCAGCGCGTCGCCAACGCCTATTTCGTGCCGTCGAACCGGACCGTCGGCGAGTTCATCCCGGACAAGAAGCCTGTTCGCGCGGAGGTTCCGCCTTCGCCGGACGTGGCGGCGATGGTCAAGACGTACAAAGGGGATGTGGCCATCGCAGCCGGTGAGGCATTCGATTCATCACCGTCGAACATCGAGTCGCGCACAACCAGGACGACCTTGCCGGGCGGACTGAAGGTGGCCTTTCTCCCGAAGAAGACGCGGGGCTCGACGGTGACCGCGTACGCGGTGCTGCATTTCGGCGACGAGAAGAGCCTCATGAATCGCTCGGCGGCCGGCGTGGCCGCGGCCGACATGCTCATGCGCGGCACGAGCAAGCACACCCGGCAGCAGATCAAGGACGAGATCGACCGTCTGAAGGCACGCGTGAATGTATCCGGCGCGCCGACCCAGACCAGCATCACCGTGGAAACGACGCGCGAGAATCTCCCGGCCGTGCTGGCTCTGATCGGTGAGTTTCTCCGTGACCCGATCTTCCCGGCCTCGGAATTCGGACAGTGGAAACAGGAGCGGCTGGCCCAGGCCGAACAACAGCGCAGCGATCCGCAATCGATCGGCTTCACGGCCTTCCAGAGGCACATGAATTCTTATCCAAAGGGTGACGTTCGCTACACGAGCACACCTGACGAAGACATCGCGGACATCAATGCGCTCAGCCTCGAAGATGTGAAGAATTTCTATTCGACGTTCTATGGAGCGTCCAACGCCGAGATTGCCCTGGTGGGCGACTTCGATCCGAAGCAGGTGACGGCGCAACTGACGGAGCTGGTCGGTTCGTGGAAGAGCGGCACACCGTTCGTGCGTGTACCGCGCCTCTATCAGGACACCGCGGCCACCAATCAGTCGCTGGAGACACCGGACAAGGCCAACGCCGTCTTCGTGGCAGGCGTCAACCTGACCCTTCGCGATGACGATGCCGAGTATCCCGCCCTCGTCCTCGGAAACTACATCCTCGGCGGCGGCACGCTCTATTCGCGCCTTGGCAACCGCATCCGCCAGAAGGAAGGTCTGAGCTACGGAGTCGGATCGAACATCCAGGCCAGCCCCTTCGACAAGGCCGGCAACTTCACCACCTTTGCCATCTACGCGCCGCAGAACGCCACGAAACTCGAGACCGCATTCAAGGAAGAGGTCGACAAAGCGGTGAAGGAAGGCTTCACGGCGGCGGAGGTCGCAGAAGCAAAGAAAGGTCTGTTGGAAAGCCGCAAGCTGCAGCGGGCGCAGGATTTCTTACTCTCACGCACGCTTGGGACAGGGCTCTTCACGAATCGAACGCTGGCCTGGGATGCGGCACTGGACACGAAGATCTCCGAACTGACGGCGGAGCAGGTAAACGCCGCCGTCCGTAAATGGATCGATCCGTCGAAGATTTCGATCGTGAAGGCCGGGGATTTCGCAAAGGCGGCGGCCGCGAAGTAGTCGGCTGGGTTGCGCGGTCTTGGGGTGTTCTTTCGGCTTCATCGCTGTGAGATCCGAGACCGCGAGACCCCGGACCAAGCCCCGACCAAGCCCGCATTTCTCACAGTCTCACTGGAATCGGCGGCACCCTGTACCTCGTCGAGAGCCCTTCTCCCCCGCGGTTTCTTGCGGGGGAGAAGGTGCCGAAGGCGGATGAGGGGGCGCTTCACGCGTACTTCATTCGCACGCGGCGGGCTGAATGACAACATGCAGGGACGCCTTAAAGCGGTCTTGGACCAGCGTCGGTAAATCGTTCATATCGCGTATGCGCCTCCCTCATCCGCCTTCGGCACCTTCTCCCCCCGCAAAAAACCGCGGAGGGAGAAGGGCTCTCGACGAAACAGAGTGGCACGAGCTTCAGGCAGACTGTGAGAAATGCCGGCCAGCGTATGTCGTAACGTGACCCGCACGTGACCATCCCGGGACACAAGGACGTTCGGATGAACCCACATTAAGCGTCAGGAGCCAACGATGACCTTGATACTGCTTCTCCTCTCGCTCGTGCAGGATCCGTCCACCCAGGCCGATGCCGTGAAGCAACCACCGCCGCCTCCCTCGTCACCTGGCGAGTGGCCGTGGCAGATATGACGGTTGGCCGCGTGTAGGAGACGACCAGGACGGCGGCCGGATCCGGCCGCCGTTTCACCTTCACCATCGCTGCCGCAGTACCGCTCGCTGCACGTCATCGAGCGATCCGCGCAGGACGAGCATTTTCAGGAGCACTTGAATCATCGTCGTAAGTAGGCGACTGCTGCAATGCCATTGTCAGGACGCGGTAGCCTTCTTGCGAGCCTTCCTCGTGTTGCCCTCGATGAGTCGATCCGACGTATGGGGTTCGACATCAGCAACTTTCGAGAGGGCCGCGGCAAATTTGCCGCGTGCGCCGCGTGCGGCTCGCGCGTGCAGGTACTCCTCGCTCATCAGCGCCGACATCTTCTCGGCCACTGCCGAATTGATCAATTGATCGATCGAGACGCCCTCTTTCTCGGCGACTTCACCGAGCTTTCGGTGCAAAGACTCCAGCAAACGCACACGCAACACGCTCATTTCGAACCTCCCAGGTCGCTGCCCCCCCGTTCCATCCCTCCCAATCTACATTCTTGCTCTTCGACGCCGCCTGCGCCATCATTGCTCCGCTTCCGCACCCCACATCACCACGATCAGCGAGGAGGTTCCTATGCCTTTTCAGGTTACGGTTCAGCGCGAAACGGCGCCTATCGGATTCGATCCGCCCAACCTCACCGACGCGAAGGCGGGCGATGCCGTCTTCTGGCTCAACGCCGATCATCACACCACCCATCAGATCTGTCCGAAGGATGGAGTGGCCGGCGACTGGGGTGATCCGGTGGCGCCGCAAGCGTCGTCGATGCAGGTCAACGTCCCGGCGGCCGGCGTCTATCCCTATCGATGCGCCCTCCACGACGACGAGACTGGCACGCTCACCGTCACCTAGCCGGCACGGCCGGCGGCGCTGGTTGCCCAAGGCTCCGCCAACAGTTGCTTAACGAACGTTAAGAAAGAGGATCTTCATGACAGCCATCGATGATTTCTCCGAAGACTTCTCCGAAGACATATCCGACGATGCACTCGATCTGATCAAGCATCCCGACCGGCGCGAGTTCCTGGGCCTCGCCCTCACCGCGGCCGGCGGCATCGTGCTCTCGCCCCTTTTCCCCCGCATGGCCTGGGCGCAGAACGGGGCATCCTGCCCGGCGCCCTTCAACGACGATCTCCTTCCCGTCGGCGAGATCAAGAGCGTCAACGGTTTCCTCCAGGGCATCATCGACACGCAGTACGAGCTGCGGAAGGTCATCGAATACAACGGCACTCTGGCCGCCCCCGCCTACAAATGCCGCGAGCATCCGCTGCGCACCTATCACGGCTACCAGGGCTTCGGGGAACTGAAGAAACCGGTGACAAAGATCGGCGAGGCCTATCCCGGACCGACCCTTCGCGCGCGCGTCGGCGAGACGGTGCAGCTCATCTTCCTCAACCGCATCGATCCGCAGAAGTTCCCCCAGACCTCGGTGACGAGCGTCAAAGACCAATGCGACACCTCATTCGTCGTCACCGGCGGCAAGCGCTACCCGGGGGCGAACGAAACTTTCCCGAACTGCTTCCACGCCTCGAACACCACCAACCTGCACTTTCACGGAACGCACGTCACACCCGGCACCTTCGGGGACAACGTCCTGATCGGCGTCCTCCCCAATCCGAAGATGGATGTCGCAGCGGCGGTGGCCGCGTGCAAGAAAGTGTTCGACTCGCCGGGGCATGGGGAGCACGGCTCCGGCAAGATCCTGCAGCACGTGGCAGCGCTGGCGATGCATTCGCTGCTCGAAGGGGCGAAGAAGTCGGGCAACACCCAGCTCGCCGAGCAGATCCAGGCTGCCATCGACGCCAATCGCACGAACATCGCAGCCGGCGAATGGCCGCAGTACTGGCCGGGCTTCTACGTCCATCACTTCCAGCTTCCGATCCCCAGCGGCGTGCCGGGCAAGTTCCCGGTGATGGGACAGGCGCCCGGAACGCACTGGTATCACTGCCACCAGCACGGCTCGACCACCATGCAGATTCTCAACGGCATGGCCGGGCTGTTCATCATCACCGGCGACTACGACGACAAGCTCCTGGTCCTCGGCGGCGGCACGGTGGCCAAGCCGACGATCAAAGAGCAGGTGATGATCTTCCAGCTCTTCTCCGAGCAGCCGAACCTCGTGAACGCCACGCCCGCCGCCCTCGTTCAGGTCAACGGCCAGGTCGCCCCCACCGTCCGCATGAAGCGCGGCGAAGTGCAGTGGTGGCGCATCGCCAACGCGGCCATGAAGGCGCACGGCATCGACCAGTACCTCTTCATCAGCCAGGCGGTCCTCGACGGACTGCAGAAGGGGACCATCCCGCTCGTCAAAGGCGTCCTGCCGCCATCGGCCGATGGGAGCGTGCCGTCGCTGAATCAGACCGCGCAGGACGGCGTGCAGTTCGATTGGAAGAATTACGTTCGCCGCGCGCAGTGGCCGCCCTCGGCGACGGCGCCGAGCACGACGCCGAATCCGAAGACCTTCCATCTAGCCCCCGGCAACCGTGCCGATTTCCTGGTCAAGGCGCCGGCGGCCGACGGCACTGCCTATCTCGTTTTCTGGCCCGAGAAGAACTCCGGCGGCTTCACCGACGTGAACAAGAACGTCGTGGTCAAGGTCATCGTCGCCGGCGATCCGACCACCGAGAACACCGCCCTTCCGACCGAGGCTCAATACCCGAAGCTGCCGGATGACCTGGCCGACATCACCGACGACGAGATCAACGAGCGGCGCCGCAAGCTGACCTTCAGCATGAGCAAGGCCCCCGGACCCGGCGGTGGAACGAGGGTCGATCCGCCGGAGTTCTTCATCGACGGCAAGCAGTTCAAGGAGGGGACGATCGATCAGGTCATGCTGATGGGAACTGCCGAGGAGTGGAACCTGGTGAATACCTCGCCGGGGGGGACGTCGCATCCCTTCCACATCCACATCAACCCTTTCCAGATCACCGAGATCTTCGATCCGGCCACGATGACCGAGCCGAAGGTGATGGACAAGCCGTGGGTATGGGGCGACGTGATCTCGATCCCCGCCTCGGCCACGCCAGCCGGGTCGACGACCGCTGTACCGGGACACGTCAGGATCCGCAGCCGTTTCGTCGACTTCCCCGGTAAGTTCGTCCTGCACTGCCACATCCTCGGACACGAAGACCGCGGCATGATGCAACTCGTGGAGGTGGTGGACAACCATACGGTGATCAAGCACCATTGACGTCAATCAATTCTTGATCGATGCCGATCGACTTTTGATCGACGTCAATCAGTTCTTGATCGATGTGGATCAACTTTTGATCTCCGTCAATCAATTCTTGATTGACGTCGATCGACTTTTGATTGACGTCAATCAACTCCTGATCGACGTCGATCGACTTTTGATTGACGTCGATCAATTCCTGATCGATGTCGATCGACTTTTGATTGACGTCGATCAATTCTCGATTGATGTCAATCAACTTTCGATCGATGCAGGGTCAATCGCTGACCCGCAGCAGGGCTGTGGGGTCGCATGTGTCTCCTGGAGTGGACACCCGGCGTTCAAGTGAGCCGGGGTGTCCAATCCAGGTTCGATCCCTACCGCTCCGGACAGTACGAACCGAAACCGCTGGCGCGCTCGCGGCGCTCGAGCGGCGCGACGTACTGCGGAAGAATGCCCAGCTTGACCAGTTGCGGGTGGTACTCGTAACGGATGCGGACGGAGGCCACCGGGGTCGGGTCGAGATCGATGTCGATCATCTCGATCTCGTGCCGCTCTTTTGATCCCATCCCTGTCGCGGCGTAGTCGTCCGCGGCGTCGCTTCTCTGGGCCTTCGCGGACGGTGCCGGGGAACCACCGGGCGCGCTGTTCATGGCACCGGATCTTCCCTCGCGAAACGACGGCCGGTACATCTCGACATCGTGACGGCGCTCGCGGAAGTAGACGGCCTCGATCACGCCGAGGTTTTCCGTCTGTCCGAGCGAAGCGCCATAGGAATGACGTTCGCCGGTGAAGAAGAAGCTGCGCGCGGCGCGGTTGCTGACCTGCCAACCGGAGATCACGGTCGATTCATACGGTTCCAGCACCCACTTCGCAGCGTTGCGGGCGTCGGTGTGTTTCGCGTCGATCGTGTTCAGCCCATCGACCGAAAGGGCGACGGCGACGCGGTACGGGGTGGGATTGGTGATCCGCAGGCTGTAGCTCGCTCCGCGGACTGCCTCGATGTAGACCGTTCCTCGGTGGAAGTACTCCGCTCGCGGGGTATCGTCGACGAGAACGTTGACGGCGAATCCGGACGTGCCCGCCGCAAAGGACTGACTGGAACAAAGTGCGAAGAACAACAGGGCCAGGATCATTCGGTGTCTCATTGCATCCTCCGGGGAATGAGACACCGATGTTGGGGAAAAGAAACCTGGGTTGCTCGGTTGCGCGGTTGCGCGGTCTCATCCTGACGGCGAGCGCAGCGAGCCCTGTCAGGATCTCCGGTGGAATCGCGAGATCCCTGCTGGAACCGACTGCCGCGCGGTCTCACCGGAGATCCTGACAGGCTCGCTCTGCTCGCCGTCAGGATGAACTTCCAGGCTCGCTGCGCTCACCGTCGGGATGAGACCGCGAGACCCCAGCAACCGAACCCTACCTCCCCACCGCCCGCCGCTTCGCCGCTCCCAACTGGGTCACGGTGAACGGCTGACCGGCGATGGTGATCGTGCCGGTGCGGGGGTCGGCGCTGGCGTTCGCGGCGATCGAGTAGCTCACGGTTCCGTTGGCGGTACCGCTGCCGCCGGAGGTGACGGTGATGAAGGAGTCGCTGGTGGTAGCGGTCCAGGGGCAGCCGCCGTCGGCGATCACGTTGATGCTGCCAGTGGCAGCGGCGGACGGCGGACGGATACTGCTCGCCGAGAGCGTGTAGCTGCACGATCCGTCGAGCGTCATGTTGGCGCGGGCGCGGCCGCCGGTCTCGCGGTAGAAACGGCTCTGCCAGCGGAAGAGCACGTTCTGGAGTTGCTGGAGTTGCGCGTCGCTGACGTTCTCCCCGCTCCGCGTGACCACGAATGTCGGGACGCGGAAGATGCGCGTCTGTCCGGCGGCGTACGCCGGCGTGCGCGGGCCGTTCGCGGCGACGATCTGGTCGATCGTGATCTGCGACGTCGTGTCCTTCTGTACGAACGTGATCGGCGTGACCTCGGACGGCGAGGCCAGGCCGAGGAAGTACATTTCCGCGCGGCTGTAGCCGAAACGCGGCGCCGTCAATGAATACGTTCCCGCAATGCTGCCGCCCATCACCGAAATCGTGGAAAGACCCGACTCCGTGTCGGGGAACATGCTCGGATTGGCCAGGCCGTTGTTCGGATGCGCACCACCGAAGCACGGCACACCGGCGTCGCGCCACGGCCCTTTCACGACGCCGTCGACATCCTTGTAGTCGGCGTAGAAGACGCACTCATGACCCAGCTCATGGGTGAGCGCGACCTGCGTCGTGGTCTCGTCAGCCAGTGACTCGCCAACGGCGGAATACTCGGCGCCGTAGTGGCAGTCGCACTCGGTACGCGCCGGAATCGTTCCCGCGCCGGTCACGCTCTTCTGCCGCGGATACGTGCCCGCGTAATTCGAATGGCGCAGGCCGTCGTCGTAAATCGTCGGGAAGAAGCGGAAGGTGTCGACGTTCTGACCGCGGCTGACGAGGTATGCAGCGATCGACTCGCGGATCCGATCGGTATCCCACACTCCCGGCATGTAGTGAAACACCTGAGCAGGAACTTCGACGGACGCTCCCACCGTGGACGGTAGAAGCGAGTGCCGCACTGCGAAGGTCAGCGGAAGCGTCTGCGTGATCGTCCCCTCAACAAAGCCAGCTCCGCCGAACCGCGCGCTCTTGATGGCCCAGGTGTTGTTGCCGGACTGGTTCAGATACGGCTCGAGACTCGAGGCCGGCACGCGGAACGAGAGCGTGTCGCCATTCAGCTTGATCTCCCACGAACCGATCTGCGCCGAAGGGAAATCGGGAATCTTCGGCGTCGAAACGACGAGGAATGGAGACTGGCCGGCGCTCACCTGCACACCTGCCGCCTCGACGCCGTTCAGTAGCAACGTGTAGCGGAAGTCCTCCCCCACCGCGGGCGTCGGAACAGCCGCGAGCTTGAGCGTGACCCCGGCGATGATGCCGCTGTAGTTGTCGAACGATGCGCTTGCAGCCTGCAAGTGCGCCGGGAGACCGGGCGCGTTCACCGGACTGGCCGGCTGGCTCGTCGACGTCTCGGTGCCGGTGTTGAAGCCGATCAGACCGTCGTCGACCGGCAGCGACTGATACGAGAGCTGCATCTCGCCGCTGTCGGTAAACAGCTCGATCTGGAACGTGCACGGCGTCGTCGTATGACGGCTCTTGAGATTCTGCCAGGTGATGACCACCGAGCCGGGCTTGTTCTTCGTGATGATCCTCGCCGTGTTGGGATAGTTGAAGAGCTCATACCAGACGGCGACGATCGGCTGGATGTGAAACATCGAGCTGACCACCGTCGGGTCGTAGTTCACCGTCGTCGAATCCGCCTCCCCGAAGGCGACCGCCCCCCAGGTGGAGATGCTCAGCTTCGTGTACTGCTTCCCGGCGAACGTGAACGGAGCCGGGAGCGTGTAGGCCGGCGGCAGATAGTTTGCGTCGAGAAATCCGACGATCGGCCTCTTGGCCCCGTCGTAGGCGATGACGCCGGTCGACGGATCATCGAACTGGAAGGCCACCCTCCGCACAATGAAGGTGTTGTTCGCCGTCGGAACGACGCGGAAGCTTGCCGGCGCCTGAAGGTCCGACGGATAGCCCGGCCAGTACGAATTGCCGTCATCCGCGAGGATGCCGATCCCGCGCGAGACGGAGAAACTCGAGACAGGCAGCGGCGCCGCCTCCCCTCGGGGCGTCCTCGCCTCAGTGGCACGGACATGCGCCGGAGACGTCGGGTTGATGACGTCGAGCGACTGAGCCGCGAGAGAGGAAGAGAGAAGAAGCGCAACAAGACCAACGCTACGGAAACGAACGGAGCCGGATGGAGACATCGATCACTCTCCTGAGACTTCGATGAACACGGAACGCGTAAACGATAGACCGAGGGCGACGGCAAGGCAAACGAGCTGGCGAACGGAGCGCTGGCGTCTCGCCGGCTGGCCCGGGGGCGTCTCGCCCCCGGTCTGGCAAGACACGGAACATTCGCTGATAACCCTCCTCAGCGGCGAGACGCCGCTGGGCCAGCCGGCGAGACGCCAGCGCTCCGACCGACCTCAATCCCTCATCAACAGCCGCGCCGTATTGCCGCCGAGGATCCCCGCGCGATCGGCCTCGCTGATGTCCAGATCCGCGATGCTTTCGAGCATCCGAGGGACGCTGCCGATCAGGTGAGGGTAGTCGCTGCCAGCGAGGATGTGATCGGCGCCGGCGAATTCGATGGCCAGATGGAGGGCGCGGACGTCGAAGTTCACGGAGTCGTAGTAGAACTTCTTCAGGTATTCGCTGGGTGGGCGGTCGATGTGAACGCGGTTCTCCTTGTAGGCGTAGAAACCGCGGTCGAGACGCTCGACGAGATACGGGATCGCGCCGCCGAGGTGACCGAGCACCCAACGGATTTTCGGGAAACGCTCCACGACGCCGCTGAACACCAGGCCGGCCGCGGCCAGCGTGGTATCGAGCGGGAATCCGACCAGCGCGGTCAGCCAGTAGTCGGTCATCGCCTCGACGCCGACGGGGGCGGTGGGATGAATGTGAATGACCGCGCCGAGATCGTTCGCGGTTTCCCATACCGGGAGGAATCGGTCGTCGTGCAACGCCACGCCGTTGATGTTGCTGAAGATCATGGCGCCGCAGAAACCGTGTTGCGTGTAGGCGCGTTCGAGCTCGCGTGCCGAGGCGGCGGGGTCGCACAACGGAAGCGTGGCGATGCCGAGGAACTGCCCTCGATAGTCGGCCGCGATCGTGGCGAAGCTATCGTTGACGATCCGCGCCAGAGTCACCGCGGTCGCCGGCTCTTCGACGTGCGTCCCCGGCGTGGTCAGGCTGAGGATCTGCGTGTCGACGCCGTATTCGCGCATGACCTCGGAGCGATAGGCGATGTCGCGGTGGCCGCGCACGGCTACGTTGTAGTCGCCCGGGTAGTGCAACAGCGTGTTCCCCTCGGCGTCGTACGTGAGCTTCACGTGGCTGGGGCCGGCGCGCAGGGCGTCGAGGTAGGCGGCAGGATAGAAGTGATTGTGAAAATCAATGACCGGCATCGATGGAGGTTCCTTTTCGCGAAGTCGTTCGAGTCCAGAGAGCGTATACCGGAAGGCCGGCGGCGACGATGAGTAGTCCCACCGCGCTGCCGGCCGGCTCGGCAACGATCTGATTGACGACGATCAAAACCGTCGCCGCGATGAACAGAAGCGGTACGTAGGGATAGCCGAAGGTCCGATAGGGAGGCGCATAGCCCGGCCGCCGCCGCAGAACGAACGTGGCCACGGCCAGCGCCGCGAAGAACATCCATTCCGTATAGACCACGCGTGTGAAGAGATCGCGATACGTCCCGGTTGCCACGAGGACTGACGACCACACCGCCTGCAACACGATGGCGATGTAGGGAGTGCGATAGCGGGGATGAGGCACTCCGGCCGACCGAAAGAACAGCCCGTCCCGCGCCATTGCGAAGTAGACGCGCGGGCCGGCCAGGATCACCCCTCCCAGCGCGCCGAGCGCGGAGATGATCACCAGCAGCGAGACCGCGGCCGCCCCCCGCGGCCCGACCAGCGCGGTGGCGACGTCCGCGGCGATGCGCTCGGAGTGGATGACCTGATCGAGTGACAGCACGTAGACGTAGGCCGCGTTCAGGCCGAGGTAGGAGAGGGTGACGACGAGCGTTCCGATCATCAGCGACCGGGGAATCGTCTTCTGCGGCTCGCGCGTCTCTTCGGCGACATACGTGACCATGTGCCAGCCGCCGTATGCGAACAATCCGGCCACCAGTGCCAGGAGGAATTCGTGAGCCGAGTACGAGGCGGCCGCGGGAGCTCCGGCGCGAACGGGCGCGAGGGCAACGACGATGATGAGCATCAAGCCGATCGCCAGAACTTTGACGATGGTAAAGAAGGTCTGGATCGCACTTCCCTGCCGGACGCCGACATAATTCACGGCGGACAGTGCGAAGATCGCGGCGATGGCGACGATGCGCGTGCCCGTGCCGGTCAGCGGAACGAAGTAGCCGATGTAGCGCGCCGTGACGACGGCGATGGCGGCGACGATTCCCGAATGCATGCACCAGAACATCGCCCACCCCCACAGGAAGCCGGCGGCAGGATGGAAGGTCTCCTTCAGAAACACATACACGCCGCCGGTCCGTGGAAATGCAGAGGCGAGCTCCGCGCAGATGAGCGCCCCGAACAACGTGAGGATTCCCGCCAGCAACCAGACCAGCAACATCCCCGGGATGCTGGGGACGCGGCGTGTAATCTCCGACGGCTGAACGAAGATCGACGCACCGATGATGATCCCTACCACCATCGCGGTGGCGCGAAGCAGGCCGATCGAGCGGGTGAGGGTGTTGTTATCAGTCAAGCCGAACGATCAGACTACAACACGTGACGCCACCCTCCGCTTTGGCAAGCTCCGAGGCGGGAACAGGCCGCACGTCGATCCCCTCGGCTTCGAGCCTGCGCCGCGTGCGCGTCAGCTCCTCGGGGAAGACGACGCTGTCACCGATCCGCAATGCATTGGCGGCGGCAGGCTCAGACGGATCGACGTCGATGATGCGCCATTCCCCGAACGTCGCGGCCGGCACCCAGGCGCGGTTCATCAGAAGAGCGTCGCCGGAAACGCGCGTGACTGCCGACTTCAGATGCAGGCATCCGTCGACCGTGACCGCCTCGACGCGATAGCCGTGCGGTGCCACGAGCTCGCGCAGATTGTCGATCCCACGGCTGGTCGTGCGCAGCGAATGGCCGGCGTAAAGCACGCGGTCGAGCTGCAGCACGTCGCCGCCGTCGAGCGTGGCCGGCTCGTCGATACTGGCGACGGTCCGGCAGGCGCGCAGCATCTCCGCCACCGCCTCGACCTCTCCCCTCCGCGACTCCGCGCCGGGACGGGTCAGGATGGCCAGCTCGTCCAGCACGATGGCGGTGTCCTCGATGAAGACCGCGTCGGGATAGCGGTCGTCTTCCGGAATCCGGCGCACCTCGCATCCCAGCGAAGCGAGACAGGACTCGTACGCGCGATGCTGCACGCGCGCCCGCTCCACGTCGATCGGCGTCCGCGCCGCGTGCGTCAGCTCGCAGCGGTCGATCGATTCACTGACAGAGCGAGTGATGGCGATAAGTCCCATGCCTGAGAATCCTACAGGCCCTCACAGAAAATCGAGAGATGACAGGCGTATTCTTCGGGTCATGGACGAAGCGGGATCGATCAAAGTCAAGGGCGGCGCGCTGCTGTCGCGGCTTGCCTTCGTGAGAGAGCAGCGAGGCGAAGAGGGGGTGCAGCACGTTCTGGCGCGGCTTCCCGAAAGCGATCGCGCCGCCTGCTCGCCGATCCTCACCGGCGGCTGGTATCCATTCGCGCTGAACCAGCGCCTCGACGAGGCCATCGCCGCGGAGATGGGAATGGGCGAGGATGTTTTCCTGCTCATCGGCGAGAAGTCGGCCGAGCACAATCTCACCGGCGCGCATCGGGCCATGGTCTCCCCCGGCGATCCCCACGGTCTGCTCCGGCGCACCCCGCAGATCTATCAGATGTACTACGACACCGGCCGCCGCACCTACGACCGCCTCGCCGACAACAAGGCCGTGCTCCGTACCTACGAGGCCCCGACGTTCTCAAACCACGATTGCCTGACCGTGGTCGGATGGCATCGCAAGGCGATCGAGATGTGCGGCGCAACGAACGCGCGCGTCACGGAGACGAAATGCCGCGCGAAGGGCGCGGAGTTCTGCGAGTACGTTTGCGAGTGGACGTGAGGAACAGCGTGGGGTCAGGTCTAAAGTCTAAAGTGCCGAATTGAGGTGCCTGACTCGGGGTGCTCTGGCTTCGGCACTTTAGACTTTAGACCCCACGCTGTTCCGCGAGCCGGTCCTCACGGGCCGGGCCGGAGATAAGGCGCATCACGGCATGACCCAGGAGAACGATAACGGCCCCATACGTCACTGCATCGGCGATGATGGGAACGATGCCCGGAGAAAAGACCATCCACTGCGGGAACTTCGAGGCAATGAAGTAATCGCGTGGCGCGCCGATGATGGTCACGACAGCGGTGAACAGCGTCAGGCCGCGCCATCCGAACCGGCGAACAATCCGCCAGGTGACGAGATAGATCGGCGAGACGGAGATGGCCAGGCCGAGAAATAGCAGGAACGGCGTCGAGAGCAACGCGATCCTCCACCACCCGAGCGCTTCACCCAGAACGAGCAGGCCAAGGCACACCAGTCCGACGGCTGCTCCGCCGGCCACGGCTCCCGCCACGCGGCGGGACGTTGCTCTTGTCAAGTAAGCGACGACGACAAACACGAGGGCGTACCCGGCGGTAATCAGGATGAGGGGCAGCGTCGTCATGAGATGGCCACCTTCAGGCAGTCTCGGGTCGGAACCGCAACATCGTCGCCTCATCTGACACTGGCGCATCAGCTTAGCGCGTTTTAAGGTTCTTCAACACCCTCTCTACGACCGCGTGTACGTCAGGGGAGTAGCCTTCGACCTGTGATCGAACTCGACTCTCGAATCTGGGCTCCTTGCAGTGCACCACGAACGTCATCACCGCCCGTTCTGTCGTGGATGCCGACGCAAAGCCATGTCGATACCGCTCTGCCGCATACTCGAGATTATCAAGGTGTATGTAGACGTATCGAATCTCCTCGTAGTCCTCGTGACACGTAGCAGGATAGAGATGAGGGAGCATCCTGGCGACAGAATCTGAGGTCTCCGCGGCATTTGCATTCGCAATTTCGGCTTCGTACCGCTGCATTGCATCCTGCTCGAGCGATGCATGCCACTGGAAAACCGTCAGCAGTACGCTGACCGAGAGGATGCGGCCGCCCAGATTGAGCCGCTTATTCTTTCTTGCCAAGAGAAGATCGCCTGCCAGAGCCGCGAGGGTAACCAGCGCGACAATGATCACAAAAGCGAGCGGATGAAAGAAGAAGCGCGTCACCACGGCCATCGGGCTACGCTTGAATCCAAGCTGCTCGAGCATTTGCGCCGATTCGCCCTCGGAGTCGTGATAAACAAGTTTCGTCGCAGGCGCAGGAGTCGCAGGACTACCCGCTAGGACTGTTCCGACCATCGCTGCAACTAGAAAAATAGAGACCGCCAGGAATCGAAGAGGCCGTGCGTGCGACATTCATGCTCCTGCTCATCGAGCGGCAGGCTCCCGAATCAGAGCCTTCGCATCACTGTCAGATTGGAGAGACGCGTACACCTTTCTTCCCGACACAAAGGGCCCGCACGGCCTGTCCACTTGGGTGCGTTTATCGTGCGCGTCGATACTTTATGTGGGTAACGGCCGAAGAGCAGACGACGCGAATGCACTCGTATCGGAGCTGACCGCCGTCCAGGTTGTCGAAGAGTCGAGATCCACTGCCGAGTAGCACGGGAACGACGTGGACCTCCATCTCGTCGATCAGCCCGGCCTTCAGGTATTGCTGGACGACATCGGCGCCCCCTCCGATGTTGATGTCCCTGCCGCCCGCGGCTTCCCTGGCCCGATCGAGTGCGGCATGGATACCTTCGGTAACGAAATGGAAGGTCGTCCCTGCCTGCATCACCAGAGACTCGCGGGCGTGATGCGTCAGGACGAACACCGGCGTATGAAAGGGCGGGTCGTCGCCCCACCAGCCGTTCCAGGGTGGATTCTCTTTCCACGGGCCGTCCCATTCGCCGAACATGTGGCGGCCCATGATGGTCGCGCCGATGTTCCGGATCGATTCGGCGATGACGTCATCGTCGGGGCCGGTAGAGCCTCCTTCCATGCCGTGCATTTCGCGGAAGCTCCGTACCGCAAACGCCCACTGGTGAAGCTCCCCGCCGCCCTCGCCAAGAGGATGCTCGCTGCTCTGATTCGGTCCGGCGACATAGCCGTCGACGGACATCGTGATGCCAAGTCTGACGATCGTCATGGGGACATCCTCCCACAGTTGAAATCCAACATTTTTCTGCGATCATTGATGAACCCGTTACATTCCGAAGGAGGTCGCGAATGGTTCCACTGTCCTCTCTGTGGCTCCCGATTCTCGTGTCCGCTGTCTTCGTCTTCATCGTCAGCAACATCCTCTGGATGGCCCTTCCGTTCTGGCATCGCAAGGACAACGGCAAACTGCCCGACGAGAAGTCCGTTCTCGACGCGCTGGCGCCGGTGAAGAGCGGCCAGTACTTGGTGCCGTGCCTCGACTGGGGAACGGCGACAGCGGAGCAGAAAGAAGCGATGAAGCGCGGAGCGATCGCGTTCGTGCTGGTTCGCAATCCTGGGAAGGTCAACTTCGGTATGACGCTCGTTCTCTGGTTCCTCTACGGGCTGGTTGTGTCGTTCTTCGTCGCCTATCTCGCCAGCCACACGTTGGCCAGCGGAACGAAGTACCTTGCGGTCTTCCGCATCGTCGGTGCGGCCGGCTTCCTCACCTACGGCTTCCGCACTGTGAGCGATGCCATCTGGTACGGCAAGCCGTGGATCGTGGTGATCAAGGAAATGATCGATGGGCTGATCTACAGCCTGGTGATGGCGGGAGCCTTCGGCTGGCTCTGGCCGCGATAGCACCAGGAAGCCGCCGGAGGCGGCTTCCCCTGGGAGCGCGGGCGTCTCGCCCGCGCTTCGTGGCAGCATCCTGCTTAACAAGCGCGGGCGAGACGCCCGCGGTCCCAGGGCTTACATCGGCAGCCAGTACGACACCTTCACGAGGAAGACGTCATGTGATGGTGCTGTCGGTATCGCGCGGAGGTCGCGGCGGAAATTGAAGTCGCCGATGGGGACGGTGTTCGCTCGGTTCTCGTTCCAGACGACATAGAGCGCGGAGCCGGGGCGGAACTCCCACCGCACGACGGCGCTGCCGCGGACGCTGCGGAAATTGAAATCGGGACTGGCGACGGCACCGGTGAAGGGCGTGTAGTCGCGCGTTCGGGCGGCGGCGAGCGAGTGGTAGTCGTGATAGTCGCCCGAGGCGACGAACGGCTGCAGGTAGAGCTGGAAGGAGAGACGTCCGCTGAGCGTCCAGTCGGCGCGCGTGTCGAATTCGAACGAGCGCTGCTCGAGGTCGGCGAACAGGTAGCGACGTCCGAACGTCAGCGTCGCGGTCGGGTCATCGAACGTGCTCACGTACCCTGTGTGATCGTGCGAGCGGGTGAGCGTCGGACCGGCCGTGAATTGCAGATTCGGCCTCGGGCGCGCCGTCGCCGTGACGCCGAGGTTCTGCGTGAAGGAGCCGTCGGCGGAGCGGTCGGCGTGAGCGTTCAGACCAAACGCCAACGTCTTGCGACTGTCAGTACCGAGGTTGAGATCGTCGCTCCAACTGGCGGGCGTTCGCGCCAGCGGCCCGCCGCGTGTGAGCCTGTCGGAGATCGCCTCGGGATTGAGGAAGATCGACGTCTGCGCGGTCCAGTAGTTCTGAAAGAGCCCCTGCAGATTGGCGACCGCACCGTGATCCAGCACGTTTCCGTCGAAGTTGCGGTTCTGCCAGACGCCAAACCACGCGTACTTCTCACGGAACGGCCCCGACGGATTCTGATTGACGTATTGCATCAGCGCGTGCGTGGAGATGATGTCGGTCCGCTGCATGAAGCCGGTGTCGTTCGTTTCGAAGCCCGGCGAGAAGACCTCCACCTGCACATTCGGCCGCCAGAATCCGGTCGCTTTCGACAGCATGGCCCGGCCGCCCCATCCGCTCAGCGACGTGCGCGTCGGATCGAAGTGGAAGTTCTCGGCGTCGGGGCGCTGGTAGTAGCGCGATGACGATTCCTGCGTGTTGGCAATGGCCTCCGGGCTTCCTGTGACCTCGGAGCCGACCAGCGACCCTTCGAAAATCCACGACTTCTTCAGAAAGGAGCTGTAGCCGTCGATGCCACCGGTCACCGCGGAGTCGCGCAGCGACGACAGCTCGTCCGGCAGCCGGCGGTTCACCGACGTGAACATGAAACCGATGCGCGATCCATCGCCGATGTCCTTGGTGCCGCGCGAGACGAAGTAGTTCGTCATCGGCTCGACCTGCTCCCGTCCCGACACTGTTCCGGTCACGAAGCGGGCATGCTCGGCGGCGGTCAACGCATCGAGCACGCCGATCGCGAAGCCGCCCATCTTGCCGGTGACTTTTGCCGCGCCGAGGATCGTTGTCTCGGACGGGGCATCGACGAAGTCGGCGTTCGGCAAGCCTTGCGGCGCGCGGCCGATGCGGCGTGTGTAGAAAAGGCTGGGCGGAAAGATGAAGTTGAAATGGCTGGGCGCCGGCGTGTCGCCAAACTGGAAGATGTTCAATCCCTCGGTGAAGAACGGGCGCTTCTCGGGATAGAAGGTTTCGAACTGGCTGAGGTTGACGACGGCGGGATCGACCTCGACCTGCCCGAAATCGGGGTTGATCGTGCCGGTGAGCGTGAGGTCCGACGTCAGCGCGTACTTCACATCGAGACCGCCGTCAGCGCGGTAGTCGCTGCTCTTGATCAGCGGATTGTTCGGGTCCCTGCGCGAGAGCAGGTCGGAGCGCGCCACGCTGTACGGCACGATCTCGAGCGGCTTGCCGCGGTGGATGCCTTCCAATCCGTCGATGTCGGCGAAGTGCGATACGAAGCCGTTGTCGCCTTTCCTCGTGTTGACGATGCGCGCGACCTCATTGGTACGAACGGTGCGGCGGGTGATGTTGACGCCCCAGACGTGCACCGGCTTGTCCGGAAAGCGCAGTTGCGAGAATGGAATCCTCACCTCGGCGATCCAGCCGTCCGGCACGATCTTCACCGCCGAGTTCCACACGCCATCCCAACTGGAATCTTCACCGATGTCGTTATAGAGAATGGTGTCGCCCTGCACGTCGGCCGGCTGCACCGTGAAGGCGTTCCCGGAGAGGCGATCGTGCCGCGGATCGATGTTGATGGAGAGGAAATCGCTCTGGCCAAGCGTGTCGCGCCGGACGAGCAGGCCGGTCGGTTTCTCCGGATCGGTCATCTTCGCCCCGAAGTAGATGGCGTGGTCGTCGTACACGATGCGGACGCTCGTCCGCAGCGTGGCCGGTTTGCCGTCGTCCGGATCGTGCTGCGTGAAGTCGGTGAACTCCGGCGCGTTCTTCCATGCCTCATCGGAGAGGTCGCCGTCGATCACCGGCCCATGGGCCACACGGACCGCGTGCAAAACAGGGTGCTCCGGCCAGTTGGCAGCGCCCGCGGCAACGGGCAGAACGAGAGCGAGAAGGACGACGATCAGGCGTTTGTGCATGAGCGAGTGAAGGATACGAGATCGAGGTGGGCAAGGTTACGGCGGCCGGGCGACGGAACGGTAACGGGTACAATCCGAGAAGCATGACAAAGACTGAAGCGCTCGAGCGCGAAATCGAGACACTCAACCGAGACGAACTGTCTGAATTTCGGGAGTGGTTTCTCGAGTACGACTCGGAGGCATGGGACCGCGAGATTGAACAAGACGTCGCGGCAGGCAAGCTCGATCAATTCGCTGCCGAGGTTCTCGCGGAATTCAAACGTGGCGAGACGAATGAGATTTGAGTCATCACGCGGTCTGTCATTCTGAGCAACGCGAAGAACCCCCAGCATGGGATCCGCCGGACGCGCGTTGATGCAATCGGGACGCGGGCGGGCGGTACTCGCGGCCTGAACGAATCTCGCCTGACCACCACCCTTCACATGCCGCGAATACGACGAGCAGCGGTCGCCAGATGGGGATTCTTCGCGTCGCTCAGAATGACAGCGTCGAGACCCCGCCACCCCGAATTGATAGAGTCACCCAAATGCCAGACGAACCCACCTTCGCTTCCCTCGGCCTCAGCGCTCCGCTTCTCGAAACGCTGACCCAACTCGGCTACGAAGCGCCGACTCCGATTCAGGCCCGCACCATCCCCGCGCTTCTGGCCGGACGCGATCTGATCGGGCAGGCCCAGACCGGGACCGGCAAGACAGCCGCTTTCGCCCTGCCGATCCTGCAGCAGCTCGATCTCAAGAGCCGCGCCACGCAGGCGCTCGTGCTTGCGCCGACGCGCGAACTGGCCGTGCAGGTCTCCGAGGCCATGCACACGTACGCGAAGAAACTGGAGGGAGTGACCGTCCTCCCCGTCTACGGCGGCGCGCCGATCTTCGGGCAGATGAAGCACCTGCAGCGCGGCGCGCACGTCGTCGTCGGCACGCCCGGGCGGCTCATCGACCATCTCGATCGCGGCACGCTCGACCTGGCCAAGGTACGCATGGTCGTTCTCGATGAAGCGGACGAGATGTTGAAGATGGGCTTCATCGACGAGGTCGAGCGGATGCTGTCGCTCGTCCCGAAGCCGCGGCAGGTGGCGCTCTTTTCGGCCACCATACCGGAGCCGATCGCGCGCATCGCACAGCGGCATCTCGTCAATCCCGAGCGCGTCGAGATCGAGCATCACGGAATCTCTGCGCCCGACATCGAACAGCGCTTCCTGAATGTCGCCGAGGGGCAGAAGCTCGAGGTGCTGACACAGATGCTCGAGCTCGAGGAAGCGGACGCGGTGCTGATCTTCCGCCGGACGAAGAACGGCGCGGCGGAGCTGGCGGAGAAACTCGGCGGCCGGGGCTTTGTCGCCGAGGCCATGCATGGGGACATGAAACAAACCGAGCGCGAGAGCGTCATCCGGAGACTGCGTGGCGGCAAGATCGACATCGTCGTCGCCACCGACGTCGCCGCGCGCGGGCTCGACGTCGAGCTGATCACCCACGTCGTCAACTACGACATCCCCAATGACGTCGAGGCCTACGTCCATCGCATCGGACGCACCGGCCGCGCCGGACGCAGCGGCGTAGCCACGCTTTTCATCACGCCGCGCGAGCGCCGGATGATGCGCGAGATCGAGCGCTTCACAGGGACGCAGATCAAGCCGATGAAGATGCCGTCGCGCGCCGACGTGGCCGCGCGCCGCGTGGCCGTATTCAAAGAGACGTTGCGCAAAGAACTGCAGAGTGGCGAGCTCGATCTCTACGTGGAAATCGTCACGCAGCTCGCCGACGAAGGGCCGTTCGACATGGCCGACGTCGCCGCCGCCGCGGCGCGCCTGGCGCACGGCACACGCGCGGTCGGAACGCCGGTTGCCGAGGCTCCCGCGCCGGCGCCGCGCGAGAAAGCCCCCGCGCGCGATGACGAAGAAGCAAAGGTCCGCCTCTCCATGGCCCTCGGCAAACGCGACGGCATCCGTCCCGCCGATGTCGTCGGTTCCATCGCCAACGAGGCAGGCATCAGCGGAAGCGAGATCGGACCGATCGAGATCCGCGACGAGATCACCTACGTCTCCATCCCGGCGCGCTACCGCGACGACGTGCTGGCCAAACTCGGCGGCACCCGCTTCCGCGGCCGTCCGGTGAATCTGCGCGTGGCCGCTCCCGAACGGCCGACCGACAAACCACGCTACGACCGCCGCCCGCCGGCAGGCAAGTTTCAACGCGACGACCGGCCACGCGAAGGGAAGCCGTTCCGCTCCGCTCCTAAGCATGCCGGCAACGCCTTCGTTCCCGATGGGCCACCGGCGCGTGGAAGCAAGCCGTTCCGTCCCGGTGCCTCGGCACCTCCGCGCGTCGGCAAGCCGTTTCCGCCGAAGGGGAAACCGTTTTCACCGAAGGGGAAGCCGAAGAAGCGGTAGATGCTGCATTTCTCGCAAGCGCCGGCACAGACAAGAGTGTCTGTGCCTGGCGCCGCGGAGCGGCGCAATCTACGTAGCCCACAGCGTGAGCTGGGGGACTGCGATCGGGCCAATCTCCAGCCGCGGAGCGGCGACATCTCGAAGTGATCATTCCCACATGTACCGCTCATCGCACTACATCCCGTGCTTTTTCAGGAGTGC
>JADGNY010000117.1 GCA_017883235.1 Thermoanaerobaculia bacterium
GAGACGGGTGTGCGTCAAAAGAGCGCGGCGTTGCCTCGAGGAAGAGACGGGTGTGCCTCAAAAGAGCGCAGCGTTGCCTCGAGGAAGAGACGGGTGTGCCTCAAAAGAGCGCAGCGTTGCCTTGAGGACGTGACAGACGTGCGTCAACCACGGGCAGCGTTGCGACACGGGGATGGTGTCGCTGCGACGCGGAGGAATCTCCGTGCGATGCGCTGGACCCGGGTCGGTTCGCCTTCACGAGGCTACGAGAACACTCGCGATCGCCTCGGTTTTCCCGACCGCGCCGCTGCTGTTACAGCAGTACCTCCGTGGATGGATCGAGTGACCGGAAGATGTAGCCTTGACTTCTTCGCGTCTTCGCGGCTTCGCGTGACATCGATCTCACGCGAAGACGCGAAGGTGCGAAGCTGAAGGCCTACGAGCAGGAGAACGATGCGACTGGTCACATGGAACTGCTGCCGCGGACGAGCGAAAGCGAAACTGCCTCTCCTGGCTACACTGAATCCCTCCATCGCGGTCGTGCAGGAGTGTGGCCGGCCCACCGAAAACGATCCTTCGTGCTTGTGGTTCGGCGACAGACAGCGCCAGGGCGTCGCGGTTCTCGGCAACTCCGAATACCGGATTGAACCGATCAACGCCCGCCGTGCGCCGCGCTACCACCTGCCGTTTCAAGTCACAGTTCCACGTACCTTCCTCCTCCTGGCGGTGTGGTCGGTGAAGAACCCGAAGTACCCCTATGTCCAGAGTCTCATTCGCTCCGTGGAACTCTACCGCAAGCTGATCCGCGCGCAGCCCACCGTCATCATCGGCGACTTCAACTCCAACGCGATCTGGAACCGAAAGCGCGAGGGGGCGCGTGACCATCGCGCTCTGGTCACCATGCTCTCCAAGCTGGGACTCGTCAGCGCGTATCACCACTTTTTCCGCGAGGAACAAGGCTCCGAGACCCGCCCGACGTTCTATCTCCTCTGGAAGGAGAACCGGCCGCACCACGTCGATTACTGCTTCATCCCTGAGGCATGGACCGCCGATATTCGCTCGGTATCCGTCGGGAGCTACGTCGACTGGTCCGCATCCAGCGACCATCGGCCGCTGGTCGTCGAGTTGAACGAGCCATGTGCGTGATGCCTCTTGACAGCAGAGCTCACGCGGAGGCGCGGAGTCGCGGAGAAAAGAAGTTCCTCGTCATCTCCTCCGCGTCTCCGCGCCTCCGCGTGAGCTCAGGGCGTTCGTTTCAGCCCCACGCGAATGGAAGAAATCGCCGATTCTGATAGAGTCATCTGGAGACGCCCAACATGGAAGTAGATCTTAGGCTCCTGAATGATATGCACCCCAAGTTGCCGGCTGATGTCGTACTCGCCATCGTCGGAAGCAAGCGTCGTGGGTTTTGAGGAACCGAAAGCTGGTCTGCGGTCAACGAAGAGGCGGCAACGATGAATATCGAGGCCCTAAACGCGCTCGTCACCGGCGCTATCTGGCGAGCGGAACAACTCGAAGAGAAAAATGTTCCGGCCGTCGCGCAGGCGTGGCTCCAGGTTTCCGTACTCGAGGAGCGGCTTGCTCAGGCGATTCAGGCTTCGGAGGGCGAAGGCCGAATCGCTCGTCGCGGTGCGGTTCGCGCCGCGCTTAAAGCGAACGACTATGACCGGGCGCGCCTGCTCGCCGAAAGGTACGGGGCGGAAAAGGGTGTATCCAGAACTTTGAAGGTAGCGCTGCGAGAAATGCTTGAAGAGAACGCCCGGCTTTGATACCCGGCGGAAAGCAAGGCGTGCCGTTGCCGATCCTTCTGTTTTTTGCCGGTCACATTCTCACGATGTTCCTCATGTTCGCCTTGACGGCGTTTTACATCGTCTACCTCTTTCGAACGGATCGCGTGGCCCAGGACAAGAAGGCGCTCTGGGCGGTTGTTCTCTTCTTCGCCAACGTGTTCGCCTTTCCCGTGTTCTGGTATCTCTACATCTGGAAGGAGCCCGAGTCGCTCAGCGGCGGCTGACGTGCGCTACGCGAATTGACGGCCGCCTCGTCTCAGCGCACGCACTCCACCAAATAACTGACTCACCGACGGAACCTGTCCGCGCAGAACGGAGAAGTCATTTCCATCCAGAGGTTTACGCGAAGGCGAAAAACGAAGGTGTGACCCTACGGCCTTTCCCATGGCGGTGCTCGACCTTCAGGCTCGGATTGGAGACGAGCTGCACCCAGACTATCTTCTGATTGATGCGCGCACCGGCGTAACGGAGCTCGGCGGACTGGCGACGACGATTCTCGCCGACACGGTAGTCTGTCTCTTCGCACCGAATCAGGAATCGCTCGACGGCACACTCAAGATCGTGGAAGCGCTCAAAGCGGCGCCGCGGCTGGACCGCAAAAAGCCTATTCGTATCGTTCCCGTCCTTTCTCGCGCGACCGGTGGAGCGCCCGATGACGAGACGTTCACAGGCGTTTACGCATCGCCTCATTACATCGCTCAAAGATCCAAACCTCGAAGCAGCGTTCGAAAAGCTTTCGCAGCATCAGCCTGAGCCATACAGGCGATGGCAATCCATGCGCAAGCTATCGCTGGAGCGACTGCGAGTTCTCCTTTTGCGATCGCGAGCAAGCGCCGAGGCGTTGGGTTTGCCCGCGGATGGTGAATAAAACCATTCACGTTCGCCGATGCCGGCGCGTGGCCGGCTTCGACGAAGTGGCCACCTACAGCGAAGGCAAATAACGAAGGTGTGGCCCCTCTCGCCTTCCTCTCGCCTTTCGATGCGGTCCCAAACACGCGCTGAATCTCCATCGGACCAGCGGCCGCGCCGAGCACACCTTCCAGGACCTAGTGCGTTCCACTTTTGGTGGAATACCGGGACTACGTCTTGACGGCCTCCGCCGCAAGGTAGTATTCTCATGACCATGCAAAAGCCAATGTATTTCAACAAAACCTTCTTTGCGACACACAATTCTTACACAGGCGAAGACAGGGGGTCGCTGCGCCAGCAACTAGACTCCGGAGTGCGAGGCGTTGAGCTGGACATACATGCCGACGTGCCGGGGCTTGATCCGGATGCACGAAAGAACGCGACCAATACAAATTTTGTGATCGGTCATGATTATTCAGGCAGCCAGGTTTCACACGCAAATGGCAATCCGCCATCTGACGATCTGCAATCGTGGCTGACGATCATCACGGACTGGTCAGATGCCAATCCAGGGCATGCCCCCATTTCGATCCTTTTCGACCTGAAGGATGTGATTGAAGAAGAACTCCCCTCGCTGGACCGTGTCTGTCAGAATACGTTCGGCGATAAATTCCTAAAACGCGCCGCAACGCCGAGCGACGCCACAGCACTACAGGGCAAGATAGTGGCCATGATCAACAAGAAGTATTCGCTCAAGAATGCCGAGAACCTATTTCACATACCATCCTTTCACGCCGGGGATAAACCCGCCGACGACACCGCGAATCTTTTAATGAATTTTGACGGTAGCGACAAGGATCGGAGTGACATCGAGGCATACCAGCAAGCGGACGTTGCAACCCGCGTCTTCAAACCTGTTTTGGATAGCCATGGCGCCCTGGCTATACCCGCGGGAGTTACTTTCGTGTCGACCGACCATCCTTATGAGCACCCTTATCAGCAATATTACGGCTACGAAAATCACAAATCCTCGCAGTACGTTGCCCTGGAGCCGAAGATCAAATTCAGGAGCGTGGTTTGGGACAAAAGCAGCACCAACTACGATGAGGGGCGAGAGCCCTCCATCGCGATCAATGACGACGGCGTCTTAGTCGAGGTTCACAGACACCAGGCAAACGACAACTTATATTGGCGAGTCGGTACACTGGCTGGCAATCCGCCCAAGCTTACCTTCAAAGGTGATAAAGCCGTTCAGTACGACGAGGGAATCAGGCCGATGGTTGCGATCTCGGGGCAGCATGTCTGTGAAGTTCATAAAGCCGCAAACAACGCCGGCTCTGACGAAATCTGGTACCGAATCGGTACGCTGCGAAACGACCAGATAGATTGGGAGACCGACGCGCATAAGCTTGGCGTGTCGGGAATCTATCCTGCTGTTTCCATGTGCGTGGCAGACGGCAAAACGCTCCTCATCATTACCCTGGAGAACTCTGAGGGCTTCAATTGCTGGAGGATCGGAGAGCTGAACCCTTCGAAGAAGGTCGTCAACTGGGAAAACCTGGTCACGACGAGAAACAAAAATGTTTCCACACCGGAAATAGATATTAACAGTGGGCTCGTCGCGATGGTGTGGTCAGACGCTGGCGCAGGGAAGATATACAGCCGGATCGGAGCGTTGAACGATAAGAAGGAACTTGAATGGAAGGTCAAGATCAATGACAAGAGCGTGAGTACCCACCCCCTCTTCTATGACACGGGTGTTCGGCCCTCTATCGCGGTGCTCGAAAATGGAGACGTGATCGAAATTCATAAAGCATCCGAGGCTGGCGATGATTTATGGTCCAGGAACGGTATCAGGAGCGGGACCGTGAACGTATGGAATATCAGCGAGACAGTGACTGCCGGACGTGAAGCGAGAATTGCGGCCAACGATGGATTTGTAGCGGAAGTGCACAATAGTGATCAGGCGTCTCAGCTCTGGTATACTCTCGGTATTTACAACAAGAGAGTCTGATCAAACGCCGTCAACGCCCTCGGAGCTTTCAGCTCATTCACTCGGTCATCAAACCGTGCCTTAGTCGAAAAACGCCAAATAAACACGGCACTACGGGCATGCGCGCGTGGAGAGCGGAGAGTAACTCGCCGAGTACTCTACGATTCAGTTGCATCGAATCTTAGTCGTAGCCGCTTAGTGCTTTTAGTGCTTTCCGACTATGCCTCTGCGAACGAAGTCCACCCGCCTCACCCTTGTCGCTCCCGAATCGAACGCGTAGTACTTGTGATCCCCAATCTGCTCGCGGATGAACGTCTGCATATACGCCAGCACCGCATCGAGCCCACGAGGCGCCTTGCCAAATACCTTGGAGACAATCCCCTCCCCATCAAACTCCCAAATTCCGCGCAGGACGCCCCCAGCGACGATTGCGTTGTGGTGGAGCATCTCTGCCTCGGATGCCGGGATCGCACGCCCACCCGTATCCATCACCTCGGCGTCCTCGTCTTCGACGAAGGGCTCCAATCCGCGATGCAGCCCGAAGAGGTTGTCGCGGAATGGGAGGAGGAGGATGGCGTCGTCGCGGCGGCGGGGAGGGAGGGGGACATCGTCGACGCGCAGCGGGCCCATGGCCTCCTTTGCGGCGCGTTTGCCGATGCCGGCCCACCAGGCGAAGTCGTCGATCTCCGCGGGGGCGGCCCAGGAGAGGAAGCGAGAGGCCAGGGCGCGGTCGAGGTCGGGGGGTGGGGTGGTGTCGATCTCTTTCGGCCAGCGGCGGTAGAGATGGGTCTTGCCGTCGAGCCTTCTCTCAGCATTCGTTCTCAAAACACGACCCTCGGACTGCAGGATTTTGAGCGCGGCGGGGAGCGTGGAGGTGATGCCGAGGCGTTTGCCGGCATCGCCGAGGTCTTCGATGGAGCCGGGGGGGAGGGCGCGGCGGAGCTGGTCGGTGGTGAAGACGCCGTCGCCGATCACCTTCAGAATCTTTGTACCGAGGGACTCGATGTCGCGGCGATCGACAGGCAGCTTGCGCAGACGCTCGGCGAGCGATCGGCGGCCGGCGGCGAGGGCGAGGCCGGCGTCGGCGCGTGGCACGAGGACGGCGGTATCGCGGACGGATGGCAGCTCCAACACGTCCATCCTGCCGAACACGGCATCGTCGACCTCCTGTCGTGTGATCGACGGGATGCGTGCACGGATGGCGAGATACGGGCCGGTGCCGCCCGCGCTCGGGATCCAGCCGCCGCGGTCGACGACCTCGGCGACCGTCACGCCGCCGCGCGGCGGGAGAAGCTGACGTTCCATCCACTGTGTGATCATTTGAGCTCCGGCAGTTTCACCCGCTCCTCGAACACGCGCGCGAAGAGATCGCCGACCTTGGCCAGGCGGCCGGGCATCGTGCGCAGGTTGAACTTCTTCGGATCGAGCTTCTTCGTCACCTCATCCCACTTCAGCGGCGCCGAGACCGGTGCGCCGTCGATGGCCCGCAGCGAATACGGCGCAACAATCGTTTTGCCGTAGGCGTTCTGCATGCAGTCGAGGTAGAGCCTCCCCCGACGCGCATTCAGCGCCCGCTCCATGGTGACCTCGGGGACCTTCGCGGCGATGGCGGCGCCGATGGAGCAGGCGAATTGGTTGGCCTCCTCGTGCGTGTAGCCGCCGGCCAGCGGGACGAGGACGTGAATGCCGCGTTTCCCCGAGGTCTTCGGGACGGAGGGGAGGCGAAGGTTGTCGAGGAGGCCGCGGACGATGATGGCGGCGGCGATGGCCTGCTCGATCCCCTTCCCTTTGGCGGGATCGAGATCGAAGACGAGCCAGTCCGGCTCATCGAGGCTGGCGCCGCGCGAGGCCCACATGTGAACGGTCAGCACCGACATCTGCGCCAGCCATCGCAGCGTCTCCGGAGTGTCGGCGACGAGGTGGCGGACGCTCTTGTGCGCCGTCGTCCGCGTCGGCGTGTCGATGCTGGTCACCCACGCCGGCGCGCCGCGCCCGACGTCCTGGTGAAACCACGACGGTTTGTCGATCCCGTCGTTCCAATGCTCGATCGCCAGCGGCCGGTCGCGCAACGCGCGGACCATCGGCTCGGAGACGGCGGCGTAATAGTCGGCGACGTCCTGTTTGGTGATGCCGTCGCGGGGGTAGAGGACGCGGTCGGGGTGGGTGAGGTTGACTATGCGGGAGTCGGGGGTCGGGGGTCGGGAGGCGGAGGGGGGCGGCGGTAGCGGTGACTTCTTGGATGACGATTTCTTCGGGGACGTTTTCTTCGCCGGCGTTTCCTCGACTCCCTTCTCCGACCCCCGACTCCCGGCTCCCGACACCCGTTCTCTGACCACTTCGCCCACCTCCTTATCCTCCCGCAACCCCAGAAACGACGGGTGGCGGAGTCGATTGTCCGAGGTCCACTCGGTGAAGGCTACCTGGACGACAAAGCGGGGGCGGACCCAGGTGGCTACACGCTCGCGCGGGGCTTCCTTCACCATCGTCGCCGGGATGACATCCTTCGACAGCTCGTCTTTCCACCAGACGCGCTGTTTGTACGAGAAGCCGGTGCCGACTTTGCCGGCGTAGTGGAGGGCGCCGTCGTCGCCCGTGACGGCGAGGTGGAGGGAGCCGATCTCGCGCGCGGAGTGGGTGGAGGGATTCCAGCCGACGACGATGAGCTCCTGTTCGTTGATGGCCTTGATCTTCAGCCACTCCTTGGAGCGGCGCGGTTCGTAGACCGAGGTACGGCGCTTGGCGATGATCCCTTCCCAACCCGACTTCTTTGCGCGCTCCAGGGCGGCGTCGCCGGTGGTATCGAGCGTCTCCGCGACTTTGATCGCGGCAGGGGTGCGCTTGAGCGTTTTCTCGAGCAGGGCGCGGCGCTGGTCGTAGGTGAGCTTGCGGAGGTCGTGGCCGTCGAGCCAGAGGATGTCGAAGACGACGAGGAGCTCGCGGCGGTCGCCCTGTTGCAGGAGCTGGAATCGCGGCGCGCCATGCTCATCCAGCACGACGATCTCCCCATCCAGCACGACCTCGGGGAGTTTGAGTTTCGACAGCGCGGCGACAACGCTGGGAAAGCGCGGCGCGAGATCGAGCTCGTTCCGGCTCCACATGGCGATGCTCCCGTCGACGATCCCGACGACGGCGCGGAAGCCGTCGTACTTGAGCTCATACGCCCAGCTCTTCCCATCGCGCGGCGGCGCCTCGGCGAGCGTCGCCAGCATCGGCGGGAAGACGTTTCGGAGAAGAGCCTCGGGGGTGTGTTTGCGCATTGGGATCGAAAAGGGCATCAAACCAGAAACTAGAAACCAGAAACCAGAAGAATCTGCATTTCTGGTTTCTGGTTTCTGGTTTCTAGTTTCCGAACGGTGGGTTCATCTCCAGGAAGGTCTCGAAGGGAAGCGGCTTGAACTCTTTCACGCCGCGGCTGCGCAGATCTTCCTCCGGCAAATCGTCCGCGAGAATGAGGCCCGGGATCTCGGTCCCGACGCCGTCGATCTCCCAGCCGATCCACCGCTGCCGCCCGAGCAGCGTGATTCGCTGGATGTAGCGCGCCATCTCTCTCCCGTGTGAAATAGAGATGCCGATAATTACACGGAGCGGGCTCGGTCGCCAGTGACCGCTCTCACGGAAGAGGGGCGCCTGTAACAAAAAGCCACCAAAATTGGTGTTATTCTCGACGGCCTCAATCGCCAATTACGCAATGTTCGAGACCGTCAGCCCGAAGGCGTTCCAGACGCGTAGCCGCCGTGTTTTCTACGAGACACTGCCGATCTCCATCGCGGTGCATGTGTTCGCCGTCATCGGTATCTTCGGCGCGATGTTCTGGAGCGTGGATTTCCCGGCGCACTACCCGAGGATGATCGTGGCGTACAACCTGACCCAGGTTCCCGATCCTCCGCCACCGCCTCCCCCGCCGCCGAAAGCCGAGCCGCCGAAGCCGGTGCTGCCGCTCTCGCAACTGGCGCCTCCTCCGCAGCCGCCGACGCAGATCGTGGCCCCGACCGTCATCCCCGACATCATCCCGGCCGTTCCGCCGCCGCAGGCAACGCCGGAGCCGGCCGCTCCCGCTCCGGTGGCGGCCATCCCGGCCGCGGCCGACAGTGCGCCAAAGGGAGTACCGGGCGGTCAGGCCGGCGGTACGGGTCACGCCATCGGCATCGCCAAGGGGATCAACCTGCACGACGACGGCCGTGTCTACATCGACCGCGACGTCAATCTGCCGTTGAAAGAGGTCGATCACGAGTACCCGCACTATCCCGATGCGGCGAAGAAGATGCACCTCGAGGGAACGTGCGTCATCCGCTACACGATCGGCAAGAACGGAAAAATCATCGACATCGCCATCCTCGACCACGCCGCCTTCCCGATCTTCGATGAGGAGACGCTCAACACCGTCCGCGGCTGGCGCTATCGCCCGATGATGGTCAGCGGCAAACCGGTGGAAGTGGTACACGAGCTCGAGGTGGCGTACCAGTACATCGTGCGGTAACGCTGCGCTTCGCGCGTTGTCTGCGCTATCGCGCGTTGTCTGCGCTGCGGCGCGTTGGGGCTCGCGCTTGGTTGGGCGCTCAGACCACGCGCGTGAGCGCAAACAACGCAAGCGCAGCGACGCAGACAACGCGGCGAAGCCGCAGACAACGCGCGAAGCGCAGGCCTACGCGGTAACCGCCTCCGCTCCCACGCCCGCGGCGCGGCGTAGCGTCTCGGCGATGTCGGTGGCTTCCCAGGTGAACTCCGGCTCGGTGCGGCCGAAGTGGCCGTAGGCGGCGGTCTTCTTGAAGATCGGCCGGCGAAGCTTGAGCGACTCGATGATGCCGCGCGGCGTCATCAGGAAGTTCTCGCGCACCAGGTCGACGATCCGCTCCTGGTCGATGCGCTCGGTGCCGAAGGTGTCGACGTAAACCGAGACCGGATCGGCAACGCCGATGGCATATGCGAGCTGGACTTCCACTTCGTCCGCCAGCCCCGAGGCGACGATGTTCTTGGCGATGTAGCGGGCCATGTAGCTGGCCGAGCGGTCGACCTTCGTGGGGTCCTTTCCGGAAAATGCCCCGCCGCCGTGACGTCCGCGGCCACCGTAGGTGTCGACGATGATCTTGCGTCCGGTCAGGCCGGTATCGCCCTGCGGTCCGCCGGTGACGAAGCGGCCGGTGGGATTGATGTGGAACTTGGTCCGGTCGTCGAGTAGCTCGGGCGGAACGACCGGCTTGATGATGGTCTCGATGATGGCGTCGCTCAGGTCACCGTGGCTGATGCTCGGCGAGTGCTGGGTGGAGATGACGATGGCCGCGGCGCGCACGGGGCGCTTTCCCTCGTATTCGATCGTGACCTGCGACTTGCCGTCCGGGCGGAGGAAGTCGAGCTCATTGTTCTTGCGCGCTTCGGCAAGGCGGCGCGCCAGCTTGTGCGCGATCATGATCGGCAGCGGCATGAGCTCGGGCGTCTCGCGGCAGGCGAAACCGAACATCAGCCCCTGATCGCCCGCGCCGCCGGTATCGACGCCCTGGGCGATGTCGGGAGACTGCGGATCGATCGAGGAAACGACGGCGCATGTCTCGCTGTCGAAACCGTACTTGGCCCGCGTGTAGCCGATTTCCTTGATGGTGCTGCGCACGATCGACGGGAAGTCGACGTACGTGCCGGTCGTGATCTCGCCGGAGATCATGGCCAGTCCGGTGGTGACGAGCGTTTCGCAGGCCACACGCCCCTTGGGGTCCTCGGCGAGGACGGCGTCAAGAATCGCGTCCGAGATCTGGTCCGCGATCTTGTCCGGGTGACCCTCGGTGACCGACTCCGAGGTGAAAAGCGTTCTGAGAATAGACATCGTTGAAGGCTCCTGATTGGTATCCCGGCAATCCTAACATGCCGCGGCTTGCCGGGTTGTCTGCGCTATCGCGCGTTGTCTGCGCTCCGCGCGTTGTCTGCGCTGCGGCGCGTTGGGACTACCTACGCCTGATGTGCGCTCAGACCACGCGCGGCAGCGCAAACAACGCGAGCGAAGCGACGCAGACAACGCGCGAAAGCGCAGACAACGCGGCGAAGCCGCAGTTAGGCAAGCGCCGTGCAGTCTCATCAGCGACATGCTGAAGCCACGCGATATTGGTGCTTACCGTGATCTGCTCGTTCTCTTTACAAAATATGCGCGCAAAGACTTCCATCTTTCGCTGTCGCCGGAAGACATCGTCGTCAACGACGAGAAGTCGCCGGAGATGGAGCCGGACGTTGCCCGACGCGCCGAGGCCTTCGCCAAAGCGCTCAAGGGAATGGGGCCGACGTACGTCAAGTTCGGCCAGATCCTTTCCACGCGTCCCGACATCGTGCCGGCCGAGTACATCGCCGCGCTCGAGTCGCTGCAGGATGACGTCGAGCAGTTCTCGTTCGCAGACGTCGAGCGCATCGTCGAAGAGGAGCTGAAGGTCCGGATCTCGAAGGCCTTCGACTCGTTCGAGTCGACACCTCTGGCCGCCGCCTCCCTCGGCCAGGTACATTGCGCGGTGCTGCGCGACGGCCGCGAGGTGGTGGTCAAGATCCAGCGCCCCAATGTGCGGGAACAGGTGAAGCACGATCTGGAGGTCTTCGCCGACATCGCCGCCACGATCGAGCAGCACAGCGACATCGGCCGGAAGATGAACCTGGTCGGCTCGCTCGAGCAGGCGCGCATCACGCTCATGAACGAGCTGAACTACGAGCAGGAGGCGCGGAACATGGAGATCCTGCGCCGGAACCTGGCCGAATTCCCGCAGATCTACATCCCCAGCGTCGTCCATGACATGACCACCGCACACGTGCTGACCACGGAGCTCGTTCGCGGCCGGAAGGTCTCGAAGCTGACGCCGCTGCAGATCATCGACCACGACTACGCCGATCTGGCGGCAGCGCTGACGAAGGCGTACCTGAAACAGATCTGCGTCGACGGGATCTGGCATTCCGACCCGCATCCGGGCAATGTCTTCGTGCGCGACCTGGAAGACAACCAGGCCGAGGTGGTCCTGCTCGACTTCGGGATGGTCAGCCGGATCAGCCGTGAGTTCCAGGACGAGGTCATCAAACTGCTGCTGGGCATCTCGTCGAATCGCGGCGCCGAGGTTGCCGACGCGTGCGTTCGCGTATCGGAGGTGCAGGAGCGATTCGACGCGAACCGATTTGTCCGCGAGATCTCCGCCCTCGTAGCCACTTTTCACGACACCGACGTACGGCACATGAACGTCGGCCAACTGATCTTCACGATGATCGCCCTCGCCAACAACAACGAGCTGAAGGTGCCCTCGGAGCTGGCCATGCTGGCCAAGACGCTGCTGCAACTCGACGGCGTCACGCGGCGGCTCGATCCCGAGTACAACCCGAGCGCCGTGATCCGCGAGTATGCCGAGCAACTGATGGTGCAGAAGCTGGTGCAGAAGTTCGCGCCCCGCAACTTCTACCCTGCGCTGCTCGATCTCAACCAGCTCGTGCTCGATCTCCCACACCGCACGAGGGAGATCATCGACCAGACCGCCGCCGGCCGTCTCACGTTCGGTCTGAATCTGCTGCACGCGGAGCAGTTCCTGGCGGGGATCCACAAGATCGCCAATCGCATCACCGTCGGCGTCATCATCGCCGCTCTGCTCATTGCCTCATCGCTGATGATGCGCGTCCCGACAAGCGCCCAGCTCTTCGGCTACCCGAGAATCGCGATGCTCGGCTATCTGGCCGCCGTCGTCTCCGCCGCCTATCTCATCGCCTCCACGTTCATTCGCGACCGGAAGGATGAGGAGAAGGCGAAGATGAAGAGGAAGTGAAACGTGAGTCCATTCGTGGAGTCGTCGATTCGTAGATCAGTCGCGGCGCCGGGCCCCAATCCACGAATCTACGAATCGAAAACTCCCCCATCAGAACCCTTCCAGCAGATTCGTCACCAGCGACTCGGCGAAACGGACAGCGATCTCGTTGATGGCGCGCGTCTCCTGGTCGAAGGCGTCGGTCGATAGGGAGTTGACCTGATAGTTCTCGGAGAAGCGGTACTGGTCGTTCTTCCAGAGCACTTTGTCGTCGGCGCGGTGGTCGAGCAGCTCGATCTTGGCGGTGATGGAGATCTGATATTGGGTGGCTAGTCCCTGGGAGTTGAAGGCGACAGGGAAGATGCCGAAGGAGTCGATCGATCCGCGCAGGATGACGTCGGCGGCAGCGGGCGAGTTGACGAGTTTCAGTCGGCCGCGGGAAACGAACTCCGCAGCCACCGACTGCGTCACCCGCTGCTCGAGCTCGACGCGCGTGGTGCGGTTGACGAAGGCCGGCACCTCGATCGTATGGACGGTCGGCGCCAGCAGGTTGTTGGCACTGCCGACGAGCGCGTAGCCGCAGGCGGTGAGCAGCGGCAGGAGCAGGAGGACGAGGCGTTTCATTCGGAGAAAGGTAACACGGCTTCCCGCTCGAGCAGTCCGGCCGTCAGGTCTAGGATTCGCTGTCTTCAGAAATGCCTCGTGCTTCGTCTCTGATGATCTCCAATTCTGCGACCGCTTCGAAATCCTTCGTGCGACCGGCGGCCCGCTTGGAGACAATCAGGGCATCGAGATTGATGCAGCGATAAACAGAGCCGAACAGAGAGACATCTTCGGAGACTTCGTCCACAGCGCGATAGTCGCCGACGCCGCTAAGCTCACCGAGAAGATCGAGCGGACCGGCAATGGTCGTGAGGGTGAAGTTGAGTCCCCGTCGGAGTGTTTCGACATCGAACTTGAAGGGGAGCCCGGCCGGAGCTCCACGCAGATAGGGCTCCAGCGGCGATAACGCCGCTACCACTCTCGCCAGGTTCTCGCGAGATCGTTCGTACACGATATCCAGATCGGAAGTCAGCCGGGCCGAGCCGTGAACAGTCGCAGCGACGCCGCCAATGATGACGAAGGAAACGCCGGATGATGCGAGAGCGTTGAGAAGCAGCGCAAAGTTGTTCATCGACGGCGGTTGCGCATCTCGCGGCCGCCTCTCCGGAGCTCTTGAGCAAAGCTCTGCAACTGCTCCAGCGCGAGCAAACGTTCTTCAGGCGTCCGCCGGAGGTTTTCGCGGATCAGGGTCACATCAATCCCCGCTTTGTAGGCTTCGATGACCGGATCTATGGTCGCCTGCGAAGGTAGCTGATTGGTGTTCATACGAATGCAGATCCTACCCCTTGACCACAATGTTCACCAGTTTTCCGGGAACGTAGACCTCTTTCACCACCTCTTTCCCCGAGATCCACTGCTGGACTTTCGTGTTGGCGCGAATGGCGGCGAGGACAACCTCCTTCTCCGGCGGGTTCGGGACTTCGACCTGACCGCGCAGTTTGCCGTTGACCTGCACGACGATGGTGACCACGTCCTCGATCATCAGCGCCGGATCGGCCTTCGGCCAGGACGACGTAAGGATGAGTCCCTCGTTGCCGAACATCGACCACAGCTCCTCGGTGATGTGCGGAGCGAAGGGGTGGAGGAGCTGGAGGAGCGTCGTGTAGGAATCGCGGAGCGCGCCGGAGTCGGCATCACCTGAATTGAGCGCGTCGCCGATGGCATTGGAGAGCTCCATCAGACCGGAGATGGCGGTGTTGAACTCGAACCGGTCGAAACGCCGGGTAACGGCATCGATCGTCTGATGCGTCTTGCGAACGAGTTCCCCACTTCTGCCTTCTGCCTTCTGCTTTCTGCCTTGTACCTGCTCCCCCATGTTCCAGACGCGCCCCAGAAAGCGGTGCGCGCCGTTGACCGCGTCGTCCGACCACTCCGCTTCCTTCTCCGGCGGCGCGATGAAGAGCGTATAGACGCGCTCCGTGTCAGCGCCGAACCTTTCGATCAGCTCATCGGGCGGCACGACGTTGAAGTGCGACTTCGACATCTTGCTGGTCTCGGCGATGAGCGCCCTGCCGGTCGTTTTGTGGACAGGCTTCCCATCGACCCGTTCGACGTCGGCGATGGCCACCCACGTCCCGTGCTCGGCGTCCCGGTAGCCCTCCTTGGTGATCATCCCCTGGTTGAAGAGGCGCGTGAACGGCTCTTCGTAGTTCAATAACCCCATGTCGTGCAGGGTGCGGCAGATGAAGCGCGCGTAGAGCAGGTGAAGGATGGCGTGCTCGATGCCTCCGATGTATTGATCGACCGGCAGCCAGCGGTTCGCCAGCGCGGAGTCGAAGATCTTCGTGCCGTCGTTCGCGGAGATGAAGCGCGCGTAGTACCACGACGAGTCGACGAAGGTGTCCATGGTGTCCGTCTCGCGCCGCGCCGGACCATGACAACGAGGGCAAGTCGTGTTGACGAAGCGCTCATCCTTCGCCAGCGGGTTCCCCTCCCGCCCGGTAAAGGGCACATCGAGCGGCAACTCCACCGGCAATTGCTCCTCGGGGACGGGAACGATGCCGCTGCTAGTGCAATAGGTCTCGCAGTAAATCATCGGGATCGGCGTCCCCCAGTAGCGCTGCCGGGAGATGAGCCAGTCGCGCAGCCGGTAGCGGACCATCTTCTTCCCGATGCCCATCCGCTCGATCTCGCCGATGATCCGTTCGATGGCTTTGGGAGTGGTGAGGCCGGAGATGATCCCGGAGTTGATGGCGGTTGCCGAGTCGTCTTTGGCCGAAAACGCTTCCTCGGCGTTTGGCACGTCGCCGCTCGACGGCCGGACGACGATGCGGATCGGCAGGCCGTACTGCTTCGCAAACTCGAAGTCGCGCTGGTCGTGCCCGGGCACGGCCATGATCGCGCCGGTGCCGTACTGCATCAGGACGAAGTTGCCGAGCCAGATGGGGATCTCTTCGTTCGTGAATGGATTCGTGGCCGTCTTCCCGGTGAAGCGCCCTTCCTTCCCCGCCTCCTGCCGCTCGAGGTTCGACTGATTGCGGACGCCGGCGATCCACTGCTCGATGGCGGCACGATCGGGGTTGTCCGCGATCAGCGTCGCGACGTCGGGATGCTCCGGCGCCAGGACCATGAACGTAGCGCCGTAGATCGTGTCAGGCCGTGTGGTGAAGATGCGGATCGACTTGGCAAGTGACGGCACCGCGAACTCGACGTCGGCGCCGACGGAGCGGCCGATCCAGTTGCGCTGCATCAGCTTCACTTTTTCCGGCCAGTGCTCCAGCGTGTCGAGGCCGTCATCGAGCCGGTCGGCGTAGTCGGTGATCTTCAGGAACCACTGCTCGAGATCGCGCTGAACGACGATCGTGCTGCATCGTTCGCAACGGCCGTCGATGACCTGCTCGTTGGCCAGCACGGTCTGATCGGACGGGCACCAGTTGACCGGTGCCTTGGCGCGATAGGCCAGACCCCGTTCATACAACTTCAGGAAGAGCCACTGGTTCCAGCGGTAGTACTCCGGCTCGCACGAGGCCAGCTCCTTCGACCAGTCGTAGAGGATGCCCCAGCGCAGAAACTGCTTCTTCTCGCGCTCGATGTTCGAGAGCGTCCACTGCCGCGGATGGATACCGCGCTTGATGGCGGCGTTCTCGGCGGGAAGACCGAAGGCATCCCATCCCATCGGGTTGAGCGCCGCGCGCCCCTGCATGCGGAGGTAACGGTAAAGAGCGTCGCCGAGGATGTAGTTCCGGCCATGGCCGACATGGAGGTCGCCCGACGGGTAGGGGAACATGTTGAGCATGTAGAACTTGTCGCCGGGAGCGGCGACATCGACCTCGGCGACCTTGGCATCCGCCCAGGCGCGCTGCCATTTCTCTTCGATCAGTTTGGGTTCGTAAGGCATAGGGGCGGGAGTATAACGAGCCGGCACGGCCGGCAGCGTTGGTTGCCCAAGGCTCCGCCAACAGGATGACAGTGATGTGAGTTTCAGCGCGAGCGTGCTCTACCTCTGATTTCAACCTTGACCTGACACTCGTCACTCGGCGCGGTTCGCGGGCATGTCTCTGCCGTTCTGATGGAGTACGACACCGGTCGCGCGACCGTTTGCATCGACGACGAACGTGAGCTGCGCGTCGAAGTCTTTGACAAAGAAGTCGCGGGCGCCCTCGGCGAAGATCTCGAACCGCGCCTGACCGGTAGCTTGCGAGTAAAGTCGGTCGCCGTCCCGCGTGATCGAAAGGATGAAATTCGGAGCGAGTTGGTAGCGGCCAACGTATCCGTCAAAGATCTTCGGATCGACGGCAATCTCCTTGTGCTCTTTCGCCGCTGGAAGCTCGCCTTCCACCCGCTTCCCGGGCGTATCCATCCCGTTCTGGTGCAGCGTCAGGCTGGTGGCGTGTCCTGCCGCGTCAGTGACGAACGTGATCTGGGCGTCGACGACCTTGTAGAAGTACTCATGATCGCTCTCGGCGAAGACTTCGAACCTCGGCTGAGCGGTGGCCTGGACAAACAGGTGGTTGTCTTCGCGGGTCACGGTGAGCACGAAGTTCGGCGCGAGCTGATAGCGGCCGACGTATCCGTCAAAGATCTTCGGATCGACGGCAATCTCCTTGTGCTCTTTCGCCGGTGGAGGCTCGCCTTCCATTCGCTTCGCCGGCTGGTCGGCGCCGTTCTGATGGAGTACGACACCGTTCGCGCGACCGTTTGCATCGACGACGAACGTGAGCTGCGCGTCGACCACTTTGAGAAAAAACTCACGGGGGCTTTCGGCGAAGATTTCGAATCGCGGCTGGTCGGTGGCTTGTGCGTAGAGCTGGTCGCCCTCTCGACTAACTGTGATGATGAAATTCGGAGCGAGTTGGTACCGGCCGACGTATTTGTCGAGAACGGTGGCTTCCACCTTCACCTCATGCCGCTCCTTCGCCGGCAGCAGTAAAGGGATAGCGGGATCGAGAAGATGCAGGCCGATGTCATCGGCGCCGGCGTTCGTCGACATGTTCGAGAGGACAACGACGCCGGTGCGGCTCTTTGGATCGAAGCCGATCCAGGTGCGGTAACCGCCGGTGCCGCCGTTGTGCCAGATGATCTCGTGTCCGTGGCGGGTCCAGATGTGCCAGCCGAGGGCGATCTCGAGGTTTGGGGTGCCGGTTGGACGCCGCGCGGCGATCATCGCGGCCATGGATGGGGCCAGCGGTGACTTCTCCAGCCCGATGTTCGCGGCGAGGAAGGTCAGCAGATCGTTGGCGGTCGATCGTAGCGCGCCGGCGCCTGCCAGAGTCGGGATGTCCCAATTCGCTACCTGGTGAAGCCCGGCGTCGTGACCGGGGGCGAGACGATCCTTCATCGACTTCGATAGTGTGATGGCGGTGCTCTTCATCCCGAGCGGCTCCAGAATCCTGGTCCGTACCAGAGTCTCGTAGTCGGTCCCGGCGCGGCGGGCCAGCGCGTGGCCGAGAAGGCCGCCGCCGAGGTTCGAGTACTCGTACGTCGAGCCGATGTCGCGCGTCAGCTCGACGGAGGAGAGGAACTCGTAGAGCTGGGCTACTGAGAAGTCAGCGTACGGATTGCCGGGATCTTTCGGATGAAAGTTCGTGGGCATCCGGGGCAGACCGGATGTGTGCGTGGCCAGATCGACGAGGGTGATCTTCTTTCCGCCGCGCTCGGGTACCTTCACGTTCGGCGGGAGATACTTCGAAACGGGATCGGTGAGAGCCACTTCGCCACGCTGGACCGCATCAGCGAGAAGCAGCGATGTGAAGATCTTCGTTATGGAGCCGATCTCGAAGACGGTATTGGCGTCGACAGGGCCTTCTCCTTTCTTGGTGCTTCCATACGCGACCGTGCGCCGGCCGGATGGATCGATGACGCCGACGACGATGCCGACGCCCTGCCGCTGCACGTCGATGCGGTCGGCGAGGATGGCGCGGATGTCCTTGTCGGGCAGCACCGCACCGGTGCCGGTATGGGCGAGAAGAATGAGGCTGAGAACGACGACGGTGCGCTTGAACCATGTTTTCAATGTTTTCAATGTTCCTCCTGAAGACGAGACAGCTCGTCGATCTGTCGTTGATAGCCGCGCGCCATCCATAGATTGAGCGGAATCGCCGCGATGGCTAAGACAACGAATGCGATGGTTTCATAACGGATGGTGCGGACGACTTCCGGGTGTGCCTGCGCGAAGCCAGCGAAGAAAACGAGCGGCCCCGGCACGAAGACGAGCATGCGCCACCAGAAAGTGGCGCCGCGATGAAAATCACGCTGCCGTGCCAGCTCGGTCCGGAGGTGATCGAGCGAGGCACTGTTGCCGGCGTCACCGGCGAGCGCTCCGCGGAAGCGGTTCTGACGGAGCTGCCAAGCGAGATAGCTGACGCCGATGATCGTGAGAATGGCTCCCAGCGTCTGCAGTGAATTCATCCTTGCGAACATCCAGCCGATGAAAAAGACGATCAGTATGGCGCACACCAGGTAGCCGTCGATGGTGCGTCTGCGTACCTTGCGGTTCATTGTTTCGATCTTCCTGTGGATGTCTTCGGTGCTCATGCGAAATCCGTCGGTGCCCTGCGCCTGCCAGAGTGTAACGACGTCATCGGGCTGGCTGTCATTGGCCATGGCGTTCTCCCTTGAACATAGTGTTGAAGCGGCCGGCGAGAATCTTCTTGATGCGATGGATCTTCGTGGCCACGTTGCCTGGCGAGATGCCGGTGATCTCGGCGATTCCCGCGGCGTCGGTTCCTTCGAGATAGAGGAGGATGACCTGCCGCTCGAGCGGATTCAGTTGCTGGATGAATTTGCGGAGGCGTCCGAGCGACTGCTGATGGTCGAATGCGCCCTCGGAATCACCACCGGCCGGCAAATCGTCGACTTCGTCGAGGCTCACCAGCGGCCGCGAACTGGCGCGACGGTGCCGGACGACATGAGAGGTGGCCACGTTGTGCGCGACGCGATAGACCCACGTTCGCATTGAGCAGTGGCCGGCGAACACTTCGAAGCTGCGCCAGATGGCGAGATGAATGTCCTGGAGCAGATCGAGACGCTTGTCGCGATCCGCCTCGTAAGAGCCGGCCAGCCGTTCCAGCGCAGCGCCGTACACGTTCGCCGCCTCCTGGTACAGCACATCCTGCGACATCTGCTGAGTGTCCCTCCGAATGAGGTAGTCGATGGTGGAGGGCGTTTCTTACGCTGCCGCAGGTCACGGCCACACGAACGTTACCGGCCCGTCGTTCTCCAGCGACACGATCATCATTTCGCGGAATCGGCCGGTCTTCACCTCGATACCGGTCGACGCCAGCTCCGCGACGAACCGCTCGAACAGCAACCGCGCTCGCTCCGGCTCCTCGGCGTTGTCGAAGCTCGGCCGCCTTCCCCGGGCGATGGAGCCGGCCAGCGTGAACTGCGAAACGGCCAGGATCGCGCCGCCGGCTTCGGTGACGTCGCGGTTCATCTTCCCTGCGTCATCGCTGAAGATGCGCAGCTCGCGGATCTTCTTCGCGGCATCGCGCACGATCTGCTCCGCGTCCCCCTTCTCGACCGCGGCGAGGACCAGCAGGCCGGTTCCGATCTCCGACACGAGCTCATCACTGACCGATACCGAGGCCCGGCGCACCCGCTGAATGACGCACTTCACGGCGGCGGATTCTACTCGCGGTAGAAAAATGTGCGGCATCGCGCCGGTCGCATAAAATAGACGGACCCGCACGAAGACTCGAGAGCCTCGTCTCTCGCAGGCGAAGTATTACGCGAACAGGAGAATCCAAATGGCAGGATCAGTAAACAGAGTCATTCTCGTCGGACGCCTCGGCAAAGACCCCGAGATCCGATCGATCCCCAGCGGTACGAGTGTGGCGAAGTTTTCGCTCGCCACTGATGAGCGCTTCACCGACAAGAACGGCGAGAAGCAGGAACGGACGGAGTGGCACAACGTCGTGGCCTGGGGCAAGCTGGCCGAGATCTGCGGCCAGTATCTGCGCAAGGGCAAACTCGTCTTCATCGAAGGTTCCATCCGCACGGAAAGCTGGGACGACAAGGAAACCGGCGTGAAGAAGTACCGCACCGAGATCATCGCCAAAGACATGCAGATGCTCGAGAAGAAGGGCGATGAGGAAGGCGGCTACAGCGGCGGTGGCGGTTACCGCAAACCGGCGGCTAGCGGCGCACCGGCCGGCCCGGCCATGGACGACGACGACGAAGTCCCGTTCTAAGAGCAAAGGCCTGAACGTAACGTAGCGCGACGGAGCGCTGGCGTCTCGCCGGCTGGCCCGGGGGCGTCTCGCCCCCGGTCTTGCAAGACTCGATACATTCGCTGGTAACCCTCAGCGGCGAGACGCCGCCGAGCCAGCCGGCGAGACGCCAGCGCTCCGTTACGCGCTGAATTCCGGCCTACCTGTCTCACCGTGCCGGGTGTTACATTCCGACCGTGTACGCCGGCGAGCGATTCAACAGCGTTACCCACATCGTCGGCAGCGTGCTGGCCGTCATCGCCTCCGTTGTCGCCATCCACGCGGTCATCGCGCGCGGGCGCGATGCCATGACCATCACCGCGATCGCAATCTACGGCGCGATGCTGATCGTGCTCTATCTCAGCTCGACGCTTTACCACTCGCTGCGCGGCAAGGCCAAGAGAGTCTTCCACGTCTTCGATCACTGCGCGATCTATCTGCTCATCGCCGGGACGTACACGCCGCTCACACTGATCACATTGCGCGGAGCGTGGGGATGGTGGTTGTTCGGCATCGTCTGGGCGCTGGCCATCGCCGGCGTTTTGAAAGACACGTTGTTGCACGGACGCTATCGCTCGATCTCGGTCGTGCTCTACATCCTGATGGGATGGCTGGTCATCGTCGCCATCAAGCCGCTCAAAATGGCCATGCCGTCCGACGGAATCGCATGGATCGCCGCCGGCGGCGTCGTCTACATGGCCGGCCTCATCTTCTTCGCGCTTTCAAAGCGGGTCGCGCACATGCACGGCGTGTGGCATCTCTGCGTGATCGGCGGGAGCGCCTGCCACTACGTCGCTCTCATGCGCTACGCGGTGTAGCGCCGAGGTACCGCTCGCGGAGGATGCGGACGTGATGACGTTCGTGCCCGAGGATGATGAAGGCGATGGCGCGGACGCTGATCGGATTGTCGCTGGCGGTGCCGATGCGGCGCCACGCCTCTTCCGGCAATGCCCGAAGCATCATCACGTTGGCGCG
>JADGNY010000118.1 GCA_017883235.1 Thermoanaerobaculia bacterium
TTCAGATCGCACCCGTTCCAGGGGTGCTCGCAAAAAACGCTCGCACCCCTGGCTACCGTCTTGAGCCGCTATCGCGGCGTCGTAACGTCCAATCTCCAGCCCGCCGGGCGTCCCGCCCGGCGGTGGGGACGAAGGCGAGGGAAAATGTCAGGCATAGATGGCGATGTCTCCATCCGCGTTTTTCGGTTCAACCCTGCTGCTCCGCGGACCCACCGCCGGGCGAGACGCCGCGGCGGGAGCAGGCGAGACGCCCGCTCTCCGTCCCGGCGGTCACTCCCAAAGGTGACGCCTGCAGACCCGTCTCGCGAAATGCTCTTCGCCGCAAAAGCAGGACAAATGTGGCACAGACACTCTTGTCTGTGCCCAGCGGCGTAGCCGCGCGTCCCCCACCGCGCAACCTCGCGACCGCGAAAACCCCCTCACACCCCCCTGTACGGAACCGCACATCCCACGTGTGTCAGCGGCTACATCTTCGCTTGCTGGGCACAACTACATTCCGTACTAGCGCACACGAGTCCGTGACTCCAAGGAGGGTTCATGACTTCGAATCTTACGATCGCTGAACGGTTGAGACGGTCGGGTGTCAGCCGGCGGCATTTCCTGACCTTCTGCGGAAAACTGATGGTGGTCGCTCCGGCCGGCCTTGCCATCACCAACTACATCTCCCCTCAGGCCGTGGCGGCCACCATCGGACGGGCACGAAGACCGTCGGTGATCTGGCTGCACATGCAGGACTGCACCGGCTGCACGGAGACGCTGCTCCGCACCTCGGAGCCCGATCTGGCCACGCTCCTCTTCGACGTCATCTCGCTCGACTACCACGAGACGGTGATGGCGGCCTCGGGCACCGACGCCGAGGCGGCGTTGAAAGACGCCATGACGCAGAACGACGGCAAGTACGTCCTCGTCGTCGAAGGCTCGATCCCGACGAAAGAGAACGGCGCCTACCTGAAGATCGCCGGCCGCAACGGCATCGACATGCTCAAGGAAGTCGCGGACCACTCCGCGGCCGTCATCTCCATGGGCTCGTGCTCATCCTGGGGCGGCATTCCATCGAGCAACATCAACCCCACCGGCGCAACCGGCGTCGACTCCATCGTCAAGAACAAGCCGGTCGTCAACATCCCCGGCTGTCCGCCGAACCCGTACGTCCTCCTGGCGACGGTGCTCGAATACGCAGCCGCCGGCAAGCTGCCGCAGCTCGACAGCCTCGGGCGGCCGAAATTCGCCTTCGACAAGACCATTCATGACCACTGCCCGCGGCGCGCTCACTTCGATGCCGGTCAATTCGCCGCACAGTTCGGCGACAGCGGACATCGCCAAGGCTGGTGCCTCTACAAGCTCGGGTGCAAGGGACCGATCACGCACGCACCCTGCTCGACGCGCAATTTCAACGAAGTCGTCGACTGCTGGCCGATCGGCATCGGCGCGCCATGCGTCGGCTGCACGGAGAAGGACATCGCCTTCACCGTTCCCATCTTTACGACAGCAGATATCAAACGCCCCCTCCCACCCGATTTCTATCCGCCGGTGTTTGCAGAGCACAAAGCGATCAGTCCGGTTGCCACCGGAGTGGCCGGTCTGGTTGGAGGCGCGTTGCTCGGCGCCGGATTCCTCGCCTCACGAAAGATGAACGACGGCGCCACCAAAGACGAGCCGAAGGAGTAGCCGATGAACACCGATCGTCGAGCGTTCTTCAAGAACATCGCAGCAGCGGCGGCCACGCTGACCGTGCTGCCCACCGCGGCGCTGGCGCGCGAAAAGAAAACCGCCCCCTCCGACGCCGTCGGCATGCTCTACGACACCACCAAATGCATCGGCTGCAAGGCGTGCGTGGTGGCGTGCAAAGAGGCGAACCACATGCCGGCGGATACGGACGGATACGGTCATGGCCTCTATGACTCGCCGGACTCGCTGAACCAGTACACCAAGAACATCATCCAGCTCTACAAAGACGGCAACGAGCAGTCGTTCGCGAAAAAGCAGTGCATGCACTGCATCGATCCCGCCTGCGTCGGCGCCTGCATGCTCGGCGCGTTGCAGAAGGGGAAATTCGGAGTGGTGTCGTACGACGTCAGCAAGTGCGTCGGCTGCCGCTACTGCGAAACGGTCTGCCCTTTCAACGTTCCCAAATTCGAGTGGGCGAAAGCAGCGCCGAAGATCGTCAAGTGCGAGTTCTGCAAAGAGCGCCTCGCCGAGGGCAAGCAGCCGGCGTGTACCGAGGTCTGTCCGCGCAAGGCCGTGATCTTCGGCAAATACACCGATCTGCTCGACGAGGCGCACCTGCGGCTCGAGAACAATCCCGGCAAGTACGTGAACAAGGTCTACGGTGAACGCGAGCTCGGCGGCACGCAGGTGCTCTACCTCTCACACATCGATTTCGAAAAAATCGGCTTCCGCTTCAAGCAGGACGAATCGGTGCCGCACCTCCAGCAGACCGTCAGTCACGGCATCTACAAAGGATTCGTCGGTCCGATCGCCCTGTATGGACTGTTGGGCGCGGTGCTGTTCCGCAATCGCGGGAATTCCGAGAAGGAGAGCTGATGCAAACGCACGCACAACCGATTGGCGGTCCGCTCTTCACGCGGGCTTACTTCGTCCTCCTCAGCATTGCAGCGATCGGCATGGCGCTGATCCTCTGGCGTTTCTGGGTCGGACTCGGCGTCTCCACGGGCCTCTCCGACGGCTACCCGCTCGGCATCTGGATCGCGCTCGACGTCGTCACCGGAACCGCGCTCGCATGCGGCGGCTACGCGGTGGCCCTCGTGGTCTACATCTTCAACAAAGGGCAGTTCCACCCGCTCATCCGGCCGGCCATCCTCACCAGCGCGCTCGGCTACACCATCGCCGGCGCATCCGTGGCGGTCGACCTCGGCCGCCCCTGGAACATGTGGAAGATCCCCACCTACGTATGGGCCTGGAATCTCAACTCCTCGCTGCTCGAAGTGGCCCTCTGCATCATGGCCTACGTCTTCGTGCTCTGGATCGAGCTGTCGCCGGCGTTCATGGAGAAGTTCAGCGTCGACGGTCCGCCGCTGTTGCAGAAATGGTCGAAGCGCCTCCTTCCGATCGTCAACAAGGCGCTGATCTGGATCATCGCCCTCGGCATGTTGCTTCCGACGATGCACCAGTCATCGCTCGGCTCGCTGATGATGCTGGCCGGACCGAAGCTTCATCCGCTCTGGCTCACCGGCTGGCTGCCGCTTCTCTTTCTCATGAGCTGCCTGGCCATGGGCTACGCCATCGTCGTCTTCGAGTCGGTGTTCTCGTCGAGGGCTTTTGGGCGCAATCCCGAGGTCCCGATGCTGATCAACCTGCAGAAGATCGCCGCTTGGGGCGGCCTGGTGTTCGTCGCCGTGCGTGTGGCCGATCTCGCCTACAGCGGGAATCTGCATTACGCGATGACCCTCGATCTCTACGGGACGATGTTCTGGATTGAGACCGTGCTGTGGCTTCTGCCGCTGGTGATGATGCTGGCCTCTCCGCGGCCGAACCTCGGAAGCCTCTTCCGGGGCGCCATGGTGGTGGCCCTGGCCGGCGCGCTCTATCGGTTCGACACCTATCTCGTCGCCTTCCAGCCCGGTCCGGGCTGGCACTACTTCCCGTCCGTTCCGGAGATGTTCATCACCATCGGCCTGGTCGCACTCGAACTGGCCATCTACGTCGCCGTCGTCAAGCGGTTCCCGATCATCGCCGGCATGACGCCCGCGCAGCCGGCACGGCCGGCGGCGTTGGTTGCCCAAGGCTCCGCCAACAGTGGCGCAAGAACGTTCCATCTCGCAGACTCCTAGGAGAGAAGACAATGAGCAGAGTCACGATCGATCCGATCACCCGCATCGAAGGACATCTCCGCATCGACGTCGAGGTCGATCAGGGACACGTGCAGAAGGCATGGGCCTCGGCCACGATGTTCCGCGGTATCGAGAAGATTCTCGTCGGCCGCGATCCGCGCGAGGCCTGGCTCTTCACCCAGCGCTTCTGCGGCGTCTGCACCACCGTTCATGCGCTGGCCTCGGTGCGCGCCGTCGAAGACGCCCTCAACCTCGAGATCCCGCTCAACGCGCAGTACATCCGCAATCTGATCCTGATCGCGCATGCGCTGCACGACCACATCGTGCACTTTTACCACCTCTCCGCGCTCGACTGGGTCGACGTGACCCAGGTGCTGAAGGCCGATCCGAAAAAGGCCTCCTCGGTCGCCGAGAGCCTCTCCGACTGGACCGGCAACTCCACCAAGCAGATGGAGGCGGTGAAGAACCGCGTCAAGGGCCTGGTCGAAAGCGGCCAGCTCGGACCGTTTGCTCATGGTTACTGGGGCCATCCGGCCATGAAGCTCTCGCCGGAGGTCAACCTCATCGCCGTCTCGCATTACCTGCAGGCGCTCGACTACCAGCGCTACGCCAATCAGGTCGTGGCCATGCTCGGCGGCAAGACGCCGCACATCCAGAACGTCGCCGTCGGCGGCGTGCAGAACGCCATCAACATCGACAGCAGCGCCACGCTCAACGTCGACCGCCTCGTGCAGATGAAGGTTCTGCTCGAGAAAGTCGTCGACTTCGTGCAGAACGTCTACGTCCCCGACGTCTGTGCCGTGGCCGGCTTCTATCCCGAGTGGTTCGGCTACGGCAAAGGCGTCACCAACTACCTCTCCGTCCCCGATCTCCCGCTCGACGGGAAGAGCACGAAGTTCGAGCTGCCGGGCGGGTTCATCCCGAACGGCGACCTCTCCAAGATGGTCCCGATCACCGGACAGAAGGACGAGCGCTGGCGTAAGGCCGTCACCGAAGACAGCGCGCACGCCTGGTACAAGAGCGGCGGCCCGCTGCACCCGTGGAAAGGCGAGACCGATCCGAACTATACCGACTGGAAGGAAGACGGCAAGTACTCCTGGGTCAAAGCGCCGCGCTACGACGGACAGCCTGCCCAGGTCGGCCCGCTGGCGAATGTCCTCGTCGGATACGCGTCAGGCAATCCGCTGATGGTGAAATGGACCGATGCGGCGCTGGGGAAAATCTCCGCAATCGCCGGAGTCAAGGCCACGCCGGCCATGCTGCACTCGACCCTCGGCCGCCACGGCGCCCGCGCCGTCCGCACGGCGGTGCTCTCCGAGCTCGCCGTCAAGCAGTTGGCGCTCCTGACGGACAACATCCTGAAGGGCGATACCACCATCTACAACAAGCCCGAGTTCCCGAAAGGGGAGATCGAGGGCGTCGGCTTCCATGAGGCGCCGCGCGGCACCCTGTCGCACTGGGTGGTCATCGACAACGGCGTGATCAAGAACTACCAGGCCGTCGTCCCGACGACATGGAACGCCAGCCCCCGCGACACCAGCGGAGCGCTCGGGCCGTACGAGTCGTCGCTCCTCGGCACCCCGATCGCCGACGCGCAGCATCCGCTCGAAGTCCTGCGCACCATCCATTCCTTCGACCCCTGCATGGCCTGCGCGGTCCACATGTTCGATCCGACCGGCAACAACGTGGCGCGGGTGAAGGTGCTGTGAAGACTGCCGTCTACGGAATCGGCAACATCCTCCTGGGCGACGACGGGATCGGTCCCGCCGTCGTCCACTATCTCGAGTCGCGCCTGACTGCCGGCGACCACCTCACCCTCGAGGACCTCGGCACGCCGTCGCTCGATCTGCCGAACTACCTCGACGGCTACGACCGGGTCATCTTCGTCGATGCCGTCAACGTCGACGCCCCTCCCGGCACCGTCCGCCTCTTCACCCGCGCCGAGATCATGGCCGTCTCCCCCGGCATCCGCGTCAGCCCCCACGAGCCCTCGATCAACGACGCCCTCATCGTCATGGACTTCGCCGGAAATGCCCCGGCCGAGGTCACCCTCGTCGGCATCGTGCCCCAGACGCTGGAAGGAGCGATGACGCTCTCAGACGCGGTGTCTCGCGCCATCCCCGCCGCCGCGGACGCGGTGATAGGGGAGCTTGCGAAGAGGGGACAAGCGCGCGTCGCGGTGTATTGAGCGACGCGTTTGGAAGGCTAGGCTTTGCCCCTGGGACCGCGGGCGTCTCGCCCGCGCGTTGAGCAGGATGTTGGCGGCTACCTCTCCCCATTCCCCACTCAGCGGCGAGACGCGAGCGCTCCGTCTCGGTGCTCTAGCGTGCGTCGCTATTTACGCGGGGGTTACGCGCGGCTGCGCCGCAGGGCACAGACAAGAGTGTCTGTGCCACATCTGCCGCGATTCTTGGCCAACAGTCCGTGCCATCTGCCACTGGCGAGCCTCGAGGTCTGAGCCACAAAGCGAGGACTGATGTGGCACAGACACTCTTGTCTGTGCCGGTGCTTGGCAGGACCAATGTGTCCAACGGAAGGATTGGCGCCGAATGCCGGGACAAATGTGCCCTGTGAGTCTTCAAGGTGGTGCCGATGACGATCGACCTTCGCCCGTTGCGGGCGCGCCGAGGAGAGGCGCGCCCGCAGCGGCGTTGTTACGGCGTGTACGTCACGCCTACGCCGAAGTCGTACGCGATGATGTCGAGGTTGCTGTAGTAAAGACCGCCCTGGAAGTTCCGAGCCCAGGCGATGCCGCTGAATGCGACGGTCGTCGAGCTCAGATACCGGAAGACCACCGAGCCGCTGTCACCGCCGTCGGCAAACGCATTTACCTCGTCCTGGCAAAGCAGCTTGTAAGAGCCGTCCGTGACGTCTTTGCATGTATTGGCCACAGTACCTGCAGTCCATCCGGTCGTGCGGCCCATCTTGTTCATGACCTGTCCCTGGACAGGAAGGGCCGTCCCGGCGATCTGGAACTCCGGTTGGTACGGGTTGATGGTGAGCGACCCTGAATTGTAGGGACCGTACCCGTACGTGGTCGTCTGGGCGATGTAGCCCTGGTGCAGGTTCACACCCGAGTCGTACTTGACGAAGGTGACGTCGCTCCAGCGGCATGCGTAATTCACCGGGCAGCCCGCGTACTGCGAATTGTTGAACGTCGGCGGATCGTATCTCTCCTGACCAATGCGGTATCCACCCTGGGAGTAGACGGTGGTGTCCGTACCGAAGCGGGTATTGCTGCAGTGTGACGCGGTGTAGAACCCCTGCTCGCCCTGGATGTTCTGACTCCAGTTCCAGTAGATGAGGTTTACGCCGATGGAGCAATACGTCCCGCTCCAATCCTCCTGCAAGCCGCCGACGACGGGCCGGTAATACTGCTGCAACGTCGTGATCGGCACCGGGGGCTGATCGAGCTCGAGGACGAGCGCGTTGCGCGGCACGCCGAGCGAGTCGGCCAGGGCCAGCACGCGCGGCTTGACCGTCATGTCCGAAACGCCGATGACGACGCGGTTTATGGCCTCGTTGCTATCGAACGACACCACGCCGGGAATCGACCAGGCAGCCCTCATCTGCTGGTGCCATTCGTCGAGCTGCGGGAAATCGAAATCGCCCTGCCGCACGATGATGCCGGCCGGACGGGTGAAGAGTTGTTGTGGGGAGCGGCCACGCTGGATCGCCACATCCGCGACTGCGGCGCGGGCTTCGTCCGCCCGCGAGAGATCGGTCAGATAGACGTTGAGGTCGCCGTTCGCATCGAAGAAGTAGCCGCCGAAGCCCGGGACCTGCTGCGCGAGCTGGACGAAACGGCCGTCGAGCCCGGGCGGCGCACCGTGCGGCCCCGCGGCGAACGCGGCGACAGGGAAGAGCAGTACAAGCAGGCACAGCAAATTACGAATGATGGATTTCATGGTTGAGTCTCCTTTTGTTCAAACTGGGCCGGCCGTCACGCCGGCCTTTGGCTCCATCGATGGAGATCGCATCTTAATGTCGAGACACTATTCAGGATGTGATGATGGCCATCATTCCTTGTGATGTTATTAGGGGGCATTGGGCATGAGGGGTCTGATTACCGGGTCAGGCCTTGCTCTTCGCTCCACGCTAAACTACTGATCGACTGCGCGTTACGGCTTTCAGATTGCTGCGTTCGTTAGACGCACGCGATTTCAGATTCTCGGAGCCACTTTGGGCACTGCGCCGCCTCGCATAAGGAAGAAAAACCGGAGCCCGCTTGCGCGGGCTCCGGTCTTACTGCGTTGGGGTTGTCCATCAACCGACCGGAAGCTTCGGCTCCATGTCGGCCTTCGGCTGGCCGTTCACGGGAGAGATGGCCAGGTCCTTGCCGGCCTTGAAACTCGCCGAGACGCCGTCGAGCGTCGAGACGAAGGCGCTCATCAGCGTGCGCCATGCGACGGGGATCAGCGGAATCGTCGAGGCGAGTGCCATCAGGATCGGGCGCACGGCGTTGAATACCGTAACCAGACGTTCCGTGCTGGTGGCAGCCGTCTGTACGGCTCCCTCGGACGAGAAGCCGACGATGTCGAACTTCCTGACCTCGCGGTCGATGCTGTCGAAGCTCAGATGGTTGTCTTTGTTTGAGTGATCGAATCCAGTGCTCATGGTTTTCCTTTCCGTGCCGCCGTTCTCAGGCGGCGTTAAGGAGGCGGGTGTGTCGCCACACCCGCCTCATTGGTTGTTGATAGAAGCTGACGGCGATCAGTCAGCGGCCGGCGTCGAAGTTCCTCCACCTCCTTTGGTCAATGCCGATGGCACAGGCAACCCGACATCCGACCAGGCCTGGATCAGGATGGTTTGCACGTTGCCGCCGACGCCGAACTTCTGCCCGGCGAGCATCACGGTCGCGTTTACGAGGTCCTGAAACTGCGCGTTCGGAGTCAGGTGCTCCGTCGACGCGACGTACCAGAGCTCGCCGGCCACCTCCCAGCTATGACCTCCCAGGCGCGTTGCCCCGAGATAAAACGCATGATTCGGGATCCCCGAGTTGATGTGCACGCCGCCGTTGTCGTCGGCAGTGACGACGTAGTCGCGCATATGCGCGGGTTGAGGATCGCGGCCGAGCACCGGATCGTCATACGCCGTCCCCGGCGCCTTCATCGAGCGGAGGGCATTTCCGTGCACGTTCGAGGTGTACAAGCCGACGCCGATCTCCCAGTCCGACTGCGTGACTGTCTGCGCCAGCCACCTCTGCTTGATCATCATGCCGCAAACATCCGAGATGTGCTCGTTGAGCGCGCCGGTCTGATCGTGGTACTCCAGGCCGGAGGTGAACTGCGTGACGCCGTGAGCGAACTCGTGACCGATCACGTCCTTCGACACCGTGAAACGGTTGAACAGCTTGCCGTCTCCATCGCCGTACACCATCTGCTTCCCGGTCCACATTGCGTTGTTGAAGTTGCGCTCATAGTGGATGGTCGAGACCATTTTCATGCCTCGGCCGTCGATGGAATTGCGGCCGAAGACCTTGTAGAAGAAATCGTGCGTGGCGCCCGAGCCTTCGAACGCCTCTCTGGCTTCGACGTCCTTGGTCGACTCCTTTCGCTCGCTCATTACGATTGCGCCGGGGAGGGTATGCCCATTGCGGGCGTCATAGACGTAGCGGTGCTTTTGAGGGTCTTGAGGCCTGGACGCCGTCGCGATGAGCGTCGCCTCGCGGCCGCGCGAGATGCAGGATGTGTGAATGAGCGTTTCTGCGATCTTCACGCGGTCATCGTCATCGCCATACTCAGCGATGTGCCGCTGCATGTGGGGTGGGATGACAGTGCAGGTTGATTGGTATATGTTTCCCACGACACTAACCTCCTTTTCCTAGCCGATTTGGGGTCCGTGTTCGGCCTCGGCCACGTTCCCAGAGACGTGGCCGGGCTGTCATCTACTTCACGCTACTGCTTGGGTTGTGGTGCCGGGTCTGGCGCCGGTGTTGAAGGCGCCAGTGTCGAAGGCGCCAGTGTCGAAGGCGCCGGTGTTGGAGGGGTCGCCTTTACTGCCTTCTTCTTCCTGGACGTCGCGTGACGCTGGAGATCGCGCTTGATGTTGTTCGCGTGTGCAGCCACCTGCGCGCTGGCAGCGGCCCGGCCAAACGCCTTCGCAATCGCATAAATCTGCAGGGCATCCTCGAGGGCAACGGCCGTTGCGTAGTCGTACGAAAACTGCATGTCCTCCGCCAGATTCCTGGTCTGGCTGATCGCTGGTTTGTACGCGCCGTATTGAACGGCAGCGCGGGCACGGTCAAGGTTGAACGTCTTGGCCCCGTCCAGCTCGGGATTCGCCTCGACGGCAGCGATCGCCGAGACAATCGCATCCCTGTTGAATCTCCGATATTTTCGGACAAATTTTTCAGTCTCAGGGTGCCGAAGCACGAGCCCCGGAACCAGTTTGGTCAGGGCGTTGAGCCCGTCCGTGAACTGAGCCGCGCTTTCATCCAGAAGAGTTGGTGCCGACGGCGGATCGCTTGCTGCAGGAGCAGGTGAACCAGCAGGAGTAACCGGGTCTGCCATGCTATACCTCCTATCGTCATGAGGCGCCCCGCTGTTGCTACGCGCTTCAGCGCGGCGTCCTCGGGTTAACCCGCTTTGCCTGGCCGGGCATTACGGGCGAAGCGGCACCATGCGCATGTGCCGTGAAATCGGGCCGATCGACTACTTGGACGTATCAGGCCGATCAATAGTAACGGTTACGAGTCAATTATTTTGCATTCAGAAATGCATAGTGTGCATTTGTACGCTATAGAGTGCTGTTAGTAATCTATGCAGTGCTGTTCAATAGGCGGCATTGGCTTGCGAAGTAATCTATAGAGTTCTTGTCGAGGCTCAATTCGCTTTCACGAGGGCCGCAAGAGGCGGCGCAAAGCGAAAAGCCTTCCGCGTAGAGCGAACGTTTGACCCCGCGGCAGTAACGGTTGCTATTCCTGCGAAGGAAACGCTTGATCGCGGCGAAAACGTGTCTGATCCGCTGAACAACGTCTCTCGGCCCCAGATCAACGTCTTTGATCCGTGGATCAACGTGTCTGATCCGCGGAACAACGTTTCTGGGCCGCAGATCAACGTCTTTGATCCGTGGATCGACGTGTCTGATCCGCGGAACAACGTTTCTGGGCCGCAGATCAACGTCTTTGATCCGTGGATCGACATGTCTGATCCGTGGAACAACGTCTCTGGGCCTCAGATCAAGGTGTTTGATCCGTGGATTGACGTGTCTGGTCCGCGGAACAACATTTCTGATCCGCAGATCAACGTGTTTGATCCGTGGATCGACGTGTCTGGTCCGCGGAACAACATTTCTGATCCGCAGATCAAGGTGTTTGATCTTCGGATCAAGATGTTTGATTCTCAGATCAACATGTTTGATCTTCAGATCGACATGTTTGATTTTCAGATCAACCCGTTTGATTCTCAGATCAACGTGTTTGACACGCGGAACTGGGGATCTGCTGCGCGGAACGAGTCGGTTCCGAATAGCTGGAAACTCGCCCTAGAGGAATACGAAGTTGCTCCGGGGATTCGGCCGGCAAACTATAGACGTCAGCGTCGAGGCTTGATCTCGCGGTCGATGACCGCTACCGCGACGCCGATCTGGCATGCATCTTTCGTCACCTGGATATCGGCTCCGTTCGAGCGGTGCAGCACGTCGCCATCGCGGTACCCGAAGAAGTACACGCCGTCGATATCCAGGCAGACCACTTCATCATCGGCCGCAGCGCGGTTTTCCAGCCGGACAATGTCACCCGCGAGGAGGACGGGGGTCATGGCCGAATCGATCACGCGGACTGCATCGCCTGGCGGTTCCTGCGCCAGAAACTCCGCGACAGATTCGATGTGGTCGAAGTCGTCAGGCATTTCCTGCTCCCTGGCTCGCGTCACGCTGTTAATGCTCACGTTGCAGATGGATCGGGCCGGACGAGAACGCGTCCAATATGTCGAGCACGCGAACGGTGTTGGCCGCCTCGTCGTTCATCGTCAGATGTGGGCTGTTGAACTCGCACTCCTCGAACGCCACCTCGCCGCCGGCGTACTGCACCTTGCACCTGTCGAAGTGGCATCCGACGAACCTGCAATCATCAAGATCGATGGTTTCGCCGGGACCGAAGGTTTTGTCTCTCACCTCGATGAGACCACTGCCGAATCCGCGCACCTGCTCATGAAACTTCGGCCTTTTCTTCAGTTGGCCGAGGATCCACAGCGACTGATCAGGCCAGAAGAACCAGAACTCATGCGAGTAGCGGGGTTGGGGATGCTCGATCTCCGCGATCCGTTGGGCCAGCACTGGCATCGGCATCTGAACGATTGAATGAACGCCCTCCAGCAGTAGCTGGTCCTGGTCAAGGACGAACCGGGTGCACCTGACCTGGGAGCGGACCGCACCTGTCCCGGTCCAGACAGTCACCTCGATCCATCGGGAGTTCTGATCCATCCAGCCCAAATCCGACATCCGGTCCCACATCTGCTGCTGCGTGAGCGCTTTCCTGGGCGAGTCGCTGCTGGTGATTCTGTCGATCTTCCTGATCATCGTCTCCCTCGCGCGGTTCGTGTTGCGGGCAGTGGCGAGCACGTTCACTCGGAGTTGTGGGCGTAGTGTAGCATGCCTGATGCGTGGAAAGTAGCACTATGGGGGAACGCCCATGGAAACGCGGGGGAGTTTCAGTTTTCAACCCTGCCCACGAGTCATTCGCGAGCTCCTCGGCCTGACCTTGCCGAGGGAGCGGCAAGCCAGCAAGGTTGCCTACCCGTCGATCTCGACGTGGCCGAAGCTGTGAGCTGCCCATCCTTCTGCCAGGAAGACCGGACACGTGAAGTGCTCGAATACAGTCTCGAGCGAGTGCCGTGACTTCTCGTTCAAGCACAGGCCGTAGTCTGCGTTGAACGGAGCGTAGAACGAGCAGCCGCCGCATTGCACGCCGTCGTAGTACTGCTCTTCCACCTCCGGCTCATCGGGCCACTTTCGCTCGTAGAGCGCTTGCGAGTCAGGGTTGGACCAGGTGGTTGTCTCGATGGTGTTCTGATTGGCCATATGCTCCCCCGCGGCTCGCGCTTCAGCCGAATGGGTGCGTGTATCGTACCAGACAGCCTGCGGTTAAGGTCGCGCCGTAGGGAAACGCCCTCGGAATGACACTCCTTATTCGTTGAGGGGAGCGCTCCTCCAAACTAACCGTCCTGCGGGACATTTGGAGGAATCATGTCTAAACGCGTCACCGCTGTTGCTTTGCTCCTCGTCGCCCTCTCTTCGCCGCTCCTGGCCGCTCCTCGCCGTGACAACGGCGATCAACCGTCACGATCGGCGATCAGCAGGCTCATCACTCGGATCGTCCACGCTCTCGATACCTATGACTTGTCGTGGCCGAGGCCGTAACCATAACGATACCGATCGCGGTTATGCCCGTGGGGAGGGCGGCGCTAGCCGCCGCCCTCCTCATTCAAGTCAAACCGCTCGTCGGGGTCGTCCTGGAGCCTTTGGAAGAATTCCCGTACATCTTCGACGTCATCTGACGTGAGCGTTCGCTGCTGCGCGCAGGCATCGACGTATGAGAGCGCTTTCGCCGCCTCACGCGGTAGGTTTGCCTTGGCGAACGTCTGCACTGCCTCAGCACAGAGCGGCGGAATGTCGTTCAGTCGACCGGCTGCGAACAGAGCTTCGATGATTCGGAGAGTCACTTCTCCGGCAACGACTGGCATCCTCAGATCGAGGTACGCTGCTCTCGCTTTGTAATGCTCCGAGACAGCCTCGTTGTAACGGCCTTCCTGCATCAGTATCCGCGCCCAGCCTGCGTGCACGCGCAGCATCTCCGTTTTCAAACCGAGGCTCGTGAAGCCTTGCAGTGCAGTTGCGAAGCACTCCCTCGCCGCCTTGAGGTTGCCAAGTTGCGCGTACACGTACCCGATATTGTTGACAAGGCTAGCGAGCGTCTCCGTGTCATTTTCACGTCGCGCGACTTGCGCGCAGTCTTCCAGCGTTTTGAGTCCCTCATCGTACCGTTGGACGGCTACCAGGATCGTCCCGAAGATCGTTCGAGCTCGAAGGTAGTCCGTCTTCTTCGAAGGAAACGCCCGCGTCAGAGTTGTGGCGGCGTCACGTGCCAGTTGTAACCCTCGCTCTGAGTCGCCTAGGCAGTGCGCGACCTGGGCCTGAATGATGGCTAGCAATGCCCGCCCGTATGAATGGTCTTCAGCGTCAGCGAGGCTGTAGAACGAAGCCGCGTGACGGCAGGCGCCGTCGGCCTCGCTGTAGTCGCCGGCCCGCAGAAGTGCTGCCGCGTGCGCCTTCCAGGCATCCCCTTCCAGCGCGGCATCGTGTCGCGGGTCGTCCGTGAAGTAACAGGCGCAGAGAGCCGTCGCCAATCGAGTCAGGCTGATGGCTTCACGCGGAACACCAGCCGACCTGTCTCGGGCACGAGTGATGAGCGTGGTAATCGCTGGCCGCAGCTCGCCGCCGGAGAAGAGTCGGACAAACTCTCCGAGGAGCTCGTGATTCAAGCTGGCGAGATCGCGAATGATCTCAGGCGGTGAGTCGGGATCGTCGAGCCAACGTCGGAACCGAGACAGCAACTCACGCGTTTCGTTTCTCTCGCCAGCCGAACGATCCATTGGTCGTGTTTAGCCCGAGCTCTTCCTCCGCCTTCCCGGACGCGCCTTGGCCGTGCCTTGCGCTCCCGCTTCCGGCTTCAGAATGCCGCTCACGGCATCCTCAACTTTCTGTAACTTGTCGGGATCGCTGAGCGAGTGCACGTGTTCGGTGAAATGTGTGACCAGATCCGTGGCCCTCTCGGTGAAGCCCTCATTCTCAGGAGTGTCTTTCTGGACGGATTTCCCTACCCCCACGATGAAACTTTTGATCCTTTCCCCCGCCTGCTGGGAGAGCACCGTGCTTCGGGTGATCTCGTCCACCGCCTCCGCCAGCGAGTGGGTGTCGATGTTCGCCAGTCCGGCCTGGCCCGTGATGCCCGGACAGATGGTGATGACGGTCATCCTCATCGTCTGCATCAACTTCATGAGGACGTCGACGGTGACGTTGCTGCCTTGCTCGGCGCAACTGATCCAGCGGCGGCTGACGCCCGACAGCTTGGACAGCTTCTTCACCGAGTATCCGAGCAGTAGCCGCCTTGCTCTCAGTTCCAGCGCGAAGCTCTTCTCGACGTCCATCGCTCCTCCTTCGTTTGGGCTGCCTGATTCGGTCATCGGCGGAAGTATAGCAGCGGGGATGTCCTTTGGACGCATACGGCGCTACCATACACCCATCGGGACGAAGTTAGAGCTCAGCCGGACGAACTCACTCGGACGATCGTTGTCCAGGCCGAGGAGATCGCGAATGATCCCAGGGAAGGCCTCGGGTTCGTGTTCAGCCCGCGCTTTTCCTCCGCCTTCCCGGAGGCGCCTTGGCCTTGCCTTGCGCTTCCCCTTCCGCTTCCGGCCTCAGAATGCCACTCACGGCCTCCTCAACCTTCTGCAGTCTGTCGGGATCGCTGAGGGAGCACACGTTTTCGGTGAAATGCGTCACCAAAGCCGCGGCCCTCTCGTTGACCCCTTCATCCTGGGGAGTCTCTTTCGGGACGGATTTCCCTACCCCCACGATGAAACGTTTGATCCTTGCGGCCGCCTGCTGACAGAGCCCGGTGCTTCGCGTGATCTCGTCCACCGCCTCCGCAAGCGAGTGGGTGTCGATGTTCTCCAGACCGGCCTGTCCCGTGATGCCGGGAGAGATGGTGATGACGGTCATCCTCATCGTCACCATCAACTTGGCCAGCACGTCGATGGTGATGTTGCTGCCTTGCTCGGCGCAGGCGATCCAGCGGCGGCTGAGGCCCGACATCTTCGACAGGTTCTTGATCGAGAGCCCGAGCAGTAGCCGTCTGGCTCTCAGTTCCAGCGCGAAGCTCTTCTCGACGTCCATCGCTCCTCCTTCGTTTGGGCTGCCTGATTCGGTCATCGGCGGAAGTGTAGCAGGGGGGATGTACTTTTGGCGCATATGGCGTTACTATACACCCATGGGAACGAAATTAGAGGCATATCTGCGAAGCCACGGGATCAAGCCAATCGCTCTCGGGAGGGAGTCAGGCTACAGCCGGAACTTCATTCTCGATGTTCGCGCGGGAAGGGCGGAACCCACCAGGAAATGTATCGCCGCCATCACGGTCGCCTGCCGTCGATTGTCAGGCGAGCGCGTGAGATCGGCGGACCTGTTCGAGTTGGACCCGGACTAATCGCGATCAGAGGTCCGACTGTGCCAAACGCGCGTTGGGGAGGTAATCGTGGCCGTGCATCTTGACGGAACCATCTCGCAGGGGGAAGCCATCGACACCGGCTCGGCTGGCGAGCTGGTTCCGCTCCCTGACCCACTGATGATGGACCCGGGCGACCAGCTCTTTCGCGCCGGCTCGGAGATCGCCTGCCTGGGCGTGAGCGCCGGGGACTTCCTCGTCGTAGAGCCTCGCAAGGCCGGCGACGCTCGAACGGGGGAGGCGGTCATCGTCATCGCTCGCGGCGTTGCCTTCGCCGGCCGATGGTGGAAAAAGCAGGGCCGGCAGGCGCTGATGGACGATCAGCTCGTCCCGATTGCTGAAGGCAAAGAGATGAGTCTTCTCGGGGCGATCACGCTGATCCTCCGTCATTCCCATCAAACGAGGACATCAACATGGCGGATTTCGAGTACCTCGGGACCATCACCCGCGCAGCTAACGGTCAATTCGTTCGAAGAACCGAAGCCATCCCGCCTCGGCCCGAAACGCCGGAAACCTCGATAGTCGTGCCCCTGCGGTATTGGGGCCGCGAGGAGATCATGCCGTGGCTTGTGGTCGGTGACTCCATGGCGCCAACGATCCTGGATCACGATCTCCTGTTCGCTGAAAGGGGTCTGCTGCCATCGCCACATGACATCGTTGTGGTTCCTTTTGAGGGCCGCCGCGATATGCCAGGCGTGCATACGTTGGTCGCTCGTTACAACCTTGGAGTCCGCGGCCCGTTTCTGACCAAGGACAACCCCCGCTATTCGGACTTCGAAGCCCGAGCCAGCGACGCCGGGATCCTTGCCGTTGTGCTGGAGATTCTGCCGCGGCAGTCGCGGAGTTCTCACGAGAACCATTTTCTCGTCCATCGCACACGAGCCATGCACCGTGAGCTCGGTCGCAAAATACCCGGCGATGTGGGGCTCCTACTGCGCCCGTTTACGGAGAAACTGACATCCGTGCTCGATATCCCTGAGGGGGAGTTCCTCGGTGGCCGCTTGCCCTGGGGATGCTTCCGGGCATTTGCGAAGGTGGCTCAACCGCATGTCGGCATCGGGGTGCGGGACCTGCTCACGATCAATCCTGCGGGCCAACAGCGGACCGGCGATCTCGTCATCCGGACAAACAACGAAGGTGAGTCGCTGTTTGGCCTTCTTCAGCGCGATAAGAAGGTTGGCTCGGAGCCGGGTAGATTCTGGCTCGGGTCAACCGATCCCGGCTCGGATTTTCGGTTCGAAGGGGAAGACTTCTACCAGCTCGCGACCGTGCTGAGGGTGGACGCGGCAAGCCACATCGCCCTTGCGGCCGGGCGCACTCTAGCTGACCGCCGGGCCAAAAGCGGCGGGCGCGTAGAGCTTCTATGACCTCCGCTTTTCACATGATTTGTTCGACACTCGGGTTGAGGTCAGATTTGAAGGGATACGTTCTTGTCAAAGTTTCCGCGAAACGGAGATTTTGCACAGGTAAGAAGGTGAGGGACCACCTGCGCAACCTCCGTTGCTGCCGGAGCCGATTCTCCAATACCGAACGAGTGAACAATACCCGCCGCTGAACGTTGCAGGCGAATGGATCGCCTCACGGCGCGATGCTCCCGAGGCGTCCGATTGCGATTCCGGTGAGCTGGAAGTCATCCTCTTCATCGACCTCGATCGGAGCGTAGCGTGCATTGCAACTGATGAGCCGGATACGGCCGACGCGGAGCTCGAGCCGTTTGACAAGGATCGTGCCCGCGAGGCGACAGGCGACGATGCGCTTCGTCGCGTCCCGAATGGCGCGCGTTGGCGCAACGAAGAGGAGGTCGCCATCGAGGATTCCTGCCTCGGTCATCGAGTCGCCGGCGGCCTGAAAGACCATTCGCGCACCACGGAGGTAATACGACCGCGGTACCTCCGCGGTGGGTTGGAGCACGGCATTCGGAGCCGCCAGCGCGTCGAGGGCCGGCGATGTGCGGACGGCGGCTTGGAGATAGTCGACGACGCGGCGAACCTCCGCTCGCTGCTCGGCGTCCAGGAGGAATGCCGGCTCGTCAAGCAGCGTCCCGACGTTCTCGCCGAGCGCGTGCGTGATACGGACAACGGTGTCGAACCCGGGCTGCACGTGGATGCCGCTAATCACGCGGCTAAGCGTTTCCTGGTTCACTCCGGCCGCAGCCGCGATTGCGGTTTGCGTACGCCCGCTCGCGTCGACCGCGGCACGCAACCGCTCGCGCCAACTCACGAATGGAACGTACTGCACTGTCGTGCCCCGGTTCAAACGTCCAGCCATCGACCGAGGCTCCCTCGGGTCTAGGCATACGTATAGCGGCGGAGCCTTCTTCTACCATGTCACGGCCACAGATCAGGAGATCGTGGATTTGGGTCCCCGGGGTCTCTCTCCTATTTGTAGAGAACGTCGACCATGAGCCATTTGGCAGGAAGTCGGGAGCTTGCAACGAGGTGTCCCTCTCATCGAGGGTGGGGAGGACGACTTCCAGCTCGTCGGAACCGTGAACGGACCGGTTCCGGGCGCATCCACGAAACAACCATCCCTAAACGGAGTGACGCCAACCTCGAAAACACCCCCTCCCATGCGAACTTTATTTTCGAGGTTCAAGGGAGGCCCAAATCGAGGTAGGGAAAGGACTTCTCTATGTCTCTCCCATTCAGCAGGAAGAGAAACGTCTTCAGACCATGGCCTACCGATCGAAAGAGGAGCTGGAGGTTGGAATCGCGGAGTATCTGGCGTTCTGCCACCGCGAAAAGACAGCGGCACGGGCGTCCGAGTTGGCGACATTCCTCGATGTCGGTTACCGGAACCTGAGACGACTGTCCAACCGCCTTCTGGGCGTCTCGGTGTTCGTGGCGCTACGTCTCCGGCAGCTCGAGTACTCAGCGAACCTCTTGCGCGAGACAAAACTCCCCATCGACGAGATAGGGCTGAGGGCGGGCTTCGGCGATCGCGGAACGTTCTTTCGGGCGATCCGCAAACGCTTCTCCTGTTCTCCGACGGCACTCCGGACGGGCGTCCACAATCGCCACTAGACACTTCTGGCTGTCGGCTATATCTTGCCGTACGTCCTGACTGAGGCATTTCTCGTCGTGTAGTTTGTCGGTAACGCAGGATAAGAATTGGCGAGATGGAGCACTGTATGCGTCACTTATTCTTTCTAGCAGCTTCATGCGTGGCCCTCTCGGCCTTTGGTGGCTCGACGCCCGACGGTCCGATCTGGTCGTGGACGCCCGTCGAACGCGTCGCCGTACGTTTGGAACGTCACGCACCACCGCGGAGCGGACCCCACGTTCAATCGTTGTCGGTCAGCGCCGGTGACGGTCGGTTCTTCATCGACGGTCAGACGAGCCCTGAGCTCTTCATGCCCATCGAGCTGTTCAACGCGCTTCTTCAGGGGCTTGCAGACGACGAGCAGGTTCGCGCAGTGAGTCGCGAGACACTGGCACCTGGCATCCGCGCCTTTGGGTTCGAAGAGGCGGCGTTCTGGACGAAACTCGATCAGGCGACGTCCAACTTCCGTGACCAGCTCCGCGAACGTAGCCGCAGGGAATGGAGCCAAAGGCGGGCAGCGCGTTCCGAAGGTGTGCCGACACCGACGGATCTGAAGCTTTGCCAGGCCAGGGTGGCGACGCTCGCGTCTGTGCGGGATGTGTTTCGGACCGAAGGGTTCGACCGCTTCCTCTACACGGTTGTCGCGCCTACTATCACCATCACGACGGAGGGCGCCTACGAAACTCCGGATCACCTGTTAAGCATCGAGCGGGGGTGCCAATGAGAGTCATTCGCACCGGTTTCCTCTCCGTGCTCCTCGTTGCACCATTCGCCTTCTCCGCATTCGGCGGCTACATCGTGGCGACCGTGAATCTCACCCAACTCCAATACTCGCCCTACACGATGACGTCGGGCGGGTCCGCGCTTTACTACGACTTCTTCAGCAACCAAGTCCCAGCGGACCTCAGCGGTACTCACGCCATCCGTGGGGACGACAACAGCACGGCCGCGGCGGAGACCGTGAGTGGTTCGAACGGCCAATGGGCCGGTACTTTGGGCGGTATCAGCGGCGCGGCCGGCGTATGTTACCGAGCCCGAGTTGACGCGAGCGGCGGCGGCGAATCACAAGGCGTAGGCTCGAGCGCAGCGTGCTACGCCGCGCCGCCACCGCCACCGCCGCCACCGCAAGGGCCCGTAGGTGACGGTGGTTCCGGCCCGTTTGACCCGGGAGGCGGTGGTGGCGGTCCCGGTACCCAATTAGAATGCATTCCGGGAGTCGATGTGGGCTGCGGGGTAACCTCTCCCATCCTCATTAATCTCGATAACGGGCCATACCAATTGACCGGGACGGAGTCACCGGTGCTTTTTGACATCACGGGCACCGGCACAAAACTTCCGATCGGTTGGACAGCGCCAGGAACAAATCAGGCATTTCTCTGGATGGATCGTGATCACGACGGCGTCGTGACAGGCGGCGCCGAGCTCTTCGGCACCGCGACCGTGTTACAGAACGGGCACCGTGCTGCAAACGGCTTTGAAGCACTCAGAGAATTCGACACGAACGGCGACGGTGTCATCGATGCGAATGACCCAGTCTGGCCGCAACTCTTGCTATGGACAGATCGGAACCATGACGGGATCTCGCAACCGAGCGAAATAACTCGCCTCTCCGACAGCCCCGTTCGCTCCATCAGTCTCACGTACCACTGGACTGGCAGGCGTGACGCACACGGAAACACATTCCGTTACGAGGGTCTCATCTCTCTCTCGACCGGCGGTAAGGGTTCGCGTGAAGAGCCGGTGTACGACATCTTCTTCGTCCTGGCGATGGGCGGCCGCACAATCCCCTGACGCTAAAAGGCAATTCACCACAGAGACACAGAGATCACAGAGGGCCTCTGTGTCCTCTGTACTACTAGCCAGTGGTTTCTGCGCACGATGAGAAGATTTCGGTTGCGCGCGGAGGCGCGCACTCCAATTCAGCCCCGCGCTCGGCGCAGCGCGAACGCGGGGTATCGGTGGGATGTTGAAGTGCGGCCGCGGAGGCGGCCGCCACAGGAGCTATGAGGATCTCGCTTCTGGCGCGAATTGGGCGGTTTGTCCCGGCCGCCTCCGCGGCCGGCAAAATTGGCCACGCCCTCTTACCCCGCGCTCGTGCTCCGCCGAGCGCGGGGCTGGATTGTGGAGCGCGCCTTCGCGCGCGCGTCCGACGAAGACTGGCGTTACGTTGAGTTGCGGGCGAGGCCCGCGCTGTGCCTCTGTGGTTGGATGGGTTTTTCGCCTCTCAACGTCGTGCGCGGTTGAAGAACACGACTGCGAGCAGGATGACCATCGCCGCAAAAAAAACGAGAACGACGCTCCGCCACTTCATCGCTGTCGGAATCGGCCGCAATCCTTCGCCGGTCAATACGAACGCTGCCCAGTAGTGCGGGTCAGCCAGATCCCTTCCGCTGTTCGCGAATCTGAGTTTCGCCGCCTGCAGCGCGACATCGCGCGGCGCGCCGCGTTGCAGCTCGAAATAGAACACCTTCATGAATGCCGCGGTGGGAGCATC
>JADGNY010000119.1 GCA_017883235.1 Thermoanaerobaculia bacterium
AACAAACGAACTCGACGTTTCCTCACCTTGGCGGCTCCGTCGAGTCAACCTCCCCTTGGCCGCATGAATCGGCTCCAACTGAGGTTTTACGGTTCAACATTGCTTCGATCCCGGTCCGACCCCCGACTCCCGACTCCCGACTCCCGCCGACCGATAACCGTCGACCGACACCCCACCCCCCCACCCACCCCCACTTGTGCCAAAATGCAAAACCCAAACGTACATGCCTGAAAACATTCTCGTTGTCGAGTACGAGCCGCGCTATACCGACCGGGTCAAACAGGCCCTCGCCGGCCAGCCGTTCGAGGCATGGTTCGCGAAAGATGGCGAGGAAGCGCTGAAGGTTCTCGACGCGGTCCAGCCCAAACTCATCGTTCTCTCTTCGGTCATTCCGAAAGTGAGCACCTCCGATCTGATCCGGGCCATCCGCGGCCGTAGTTCCCTGGCGCGCACGCCCATCCTGCTCACCGTCTCCGGCTATCGTGGCGAGAGTCCACGGTCCGATGCCGGACGCCTCGGCGCGTCGGACATCCTTCCCAAGCCGTACACTGAGACCGAGTTTCTCGGCAAAGTGCAGCAGATGCTCGGCGTGGCACAGGTCTCCTGGTCGCCGGTGCTGGACGGCGATTTCACCGTCCGCATGGCCTCGCCGCCAGCCGCGGAACAAGGGCAATTGACATCCAACGAAATTTTCGGCGAGCTACTGGACGATGACAGAGCTCCGTCAAACGCAGCGAGGAAACCGATGAACCCCAAGGACGATGTCGACAAAATGCTGGCGGACACGCTCGCCGGCATGATGCCGCAGCAGAAGAAGAAGGACACACCAGTTCCCGCGTCCGTGCCGCCGTCTGCCGCCCCCGCCGCGGCACAACCGCCGGCCAAACCGCGGCCGAGCTCTCCGACGCTCGACAAGCGCTTCCAGGACACCCTCTCCGGTCTGGAGAAAGACGCGCGCCGCAACACGTCGCCCGGAACGGTTCCCCCGCCCGCGGCCCCGCGTCCGCAGCCGGTGCCGCCGCCGCAGGCCGTGCGTCCGGAACCATCGCCCGCCGAAACCGTGCGCGTGGCCATTCCCACGCTCGAGCGGATGCCGATCTCGCAGCCGGTGTTTCCCGCCGCCGTTCCGCCTCCGCATCCCGAGGAGGAGGAACCGGCCGACGGCATCAAGTTCGGCCAGTACGTCCTGCTCGAAAAGATCGCTACCGGTGGAATGGCCGAGGTCTGGAAAGCGCGGATGAAAGGCGTGGAAGGATTCCAGAAGATCGTCGCCATCAAGAAGATCCTGCCGCACCTCTCCGACAACCAGGACTTCATCGAGATGTTCGTCGATGAAGCGAAGCTGGCCGCGCAGCTCAACCACAACAACATCATCCACATCTACGACCTCGGCAAGATTCAGAGCTCGTACTACATCGCCATGGAGTACATCGATGGGTACGACCTGAAGAACATCCTCAGGAGAGCCCAGGAGCGCGATCAGCCGCTCTCGACCGAGATCGCGCTCTTCATTGCTTCGAAAATCGCCGCGGCGCTCGATTACGCGCATCGGAAACATGACTTCGAAGGGAAGGAGATGGGACTCGTCCATCGCGACGTCTCGCCGCAGAACGTCCTCATCTCCGAGGAAGGCGACATCAAGCTCTGCGACTTCGGCATCGCCAAAGCGGCATCGAAGGCATCGCACACGCAGGCCGGCGCGCTCAAGGGAAAGCTGCAGTACATGTCGCCCGAGCAGGCCTGGGGCCGCAACATCGACCGCCGCTCCGACATCTTCGCCCTGGCCACGGTGCTGTTCGAGATGCTCACCGCGCGCAAGCTCTTCAGCGGCGACAACGAGCTCTCGATCCTCGAGCAGGTGCGCGAGGCGCGCCTCACCGCGCCGTCGCAATACAACGATGAGGTGACGCCGCAGATCGACGCCATCGTCCTCAAGGCGCTGCAGAAGGATCCGGCCAACCGCTACCAGACCGCCGGCGAGATGCAGCGCGATCTCGACGCCATTCTCTACAGCTTCAAACCGACGCCGGCCAGCGCCGATGTCGCCATCTACATGCATCGGCTGTCTACCAGCGCGCCCGTGCAGCAGCATCCCGTCGAATACCAACCGCCCGAACCGGTGCTGGCGCCGAATGAACTGAAGCCGCGGAAGCCCGCTCCTGTCGTCGCCATTCCGACGCCGGCGCCCGTCGTGGCGGCAACTGCCGCGGCGCCCGCGAAGAAATCGCCGGTCGTGCCGATCGCCATCGCCGGCATCGTTGTCATCGCCGCCATCGTCGCTCTCGTGATGTTCCGCAAGCCGTCGGCGACGACCACTCCAGGCAAGACGCCGGTGGTGACCAGGCCGGCCACCACGACCAGTATCGCCACGACGACCACCGCCACCGCCCTCGGCACAGCCGTTCCGACATCGATGTCGCCGGCCATCGATCCGTCGAAGGTGAACGAAGAGGTTGCCAAGCGGATGGCCGCGGAGAAGACCAGGCTCGAGCAACTCGCGAAAGCGCAGAACCAGCCGCCCGGGACGACGACGCGTTCCTCTGCGCCTGTCCCACCGCCGCCGCAGCAGGTGGCCACGCAAACGGTCGCTCCGCAACCGGTGGTGGAGAATCGCCCCGCGCCAGTCCCGCAACCGCAGGCTCCGGCGCCGCAGCCGGTGGCCGAGTCGCGTCCCACGCCGCAACCCGAGGCACCGCGCACGCAGGTCGGCGATCTCGTTTCCGCCGGGACGCCGGGACTCGTCCCCGCGCACACCACGCATCAGGCGCCGGCGACGTATCCACCGATGGCCCGTCTGCAGCATGTGCAGGGGAGTGTGATCATCAGCGTCCTCGTTTCCGAAACGGGCCGCGTGCTGGATACCAGAATCATCCGGGGAGGAACGATGGGACTCAACGAAGCGGCCGATCAAAGCGTCCGCCGCTCGACGTTTGCACCCGGCCAAAAGGACGGCGTGCGCGTGAAGTCGTGGACGACGGTGAGCGTCGACTTCAAGCTATAATCGCCCCTCGTCCCCACGCGACTGAAGGAGAAAAAATGGCCGTCATCACGGATCAGCAACGCAAGTTCTACGAGACGACGCTTCAGGTCACCAAGCAGGAGATCGGCGAACTGAAGGACCAGATCGAAGAAGAGCTGGCCAAGGTGAAGGATCGGATCGCCGAGCTGCAGAACGCGATCAACGCCTCCAAACAGATGTACGCCGCCGCCTGCGCCCGCCTCGGCATCCACAACGACATGGAAGACGACGACGGCGGCGAGTCGTAGCCGTGACGCAACCTGTTCCTTGCGAACCGCGGCGGCGACGCCGCGGTTTTTGTTTGACCATTTCTCACACGACGAGTGGAATTCTCGGCACCCTGTTACGTCGAGAGCCCTTCTCCCCCGCGGTTTTTTTGCGGGGGAGAAGGTGCCGAAGGCGGATGAGGGGGCGTTTCACGGGAGCCTGAATTGAGAGCACTGCGTGTTCATCTGGCAATCATCGCGTTGTTGGCCGCGTGCGCTGCCCCTCAGCCCGCCGCCAAACAAACGCCGCAACGCATCGTCACCCTCGCCCCCAACGTGACCGAGATGGTGATCGCCCTCGGCGCCGGAGAGCGGATCGCCGGCACGGACGATTTCTCCGCCGACGCCATGCCCAACCGCAAACTCCCGCGCGTCGGCGGCCTCCAGCCGAATCTCGAAAAGATCGTCGCCGTCCGCCCCGATCTCGTCATCGCCAACGCCGCCGGCCTGCAACCGAACCTCGGACGTTCTCTCGCGACGGTCCACATCCCGCTCCTCGTCGTCACCAACGAGCGTCTCTCCGACATCGCCAAGTCGATGACGTCGATCGCCAGCGCCCTCGGCATCGACGGCCGGCCCGCCGTCGCCGCCCTGAACGACAGGCTTGTCCACCAGCGCCGCACGCGAACCAACTCGCCCCGCGTCATGCTCGCCGTCTGGACCGATCCCCTCTACGTCGCCGGCCGCAACACCTTCGCCGACGACCTCATCACCCTCTGCGGCGCGAAGAACGCCGTGGAGGTGAACGGCTGGCCCCAATACTCCCTCGAATCCTTCGTCGCCCACCCCCCCGACCTCCTCCTCTACCCCAACCACTCCGTCACCCCCGAAGCCGTCCGCGCCCTCCTTACCCGCGCCGGCACGAAGAACGTAGTCGCCATCGCCGTCGACGAGAACCTGTTCACCCGACCGGGACCAAGGGTGGGGGAGGCGGGGGGGCGGTTGAACGGGATTTTAGATGGGGGGAGGTAGGGGCAGTCTTTGACATCCGCGCGCCAGGAAGGCAGGAGCGAAAACTGTCAATGTTACGATCGCCGATCGGCAATTCGTTAGGAAGTGATTCGGCGCGGGCGTCGATACGTTTGTCGGTGGCCGTAAGCGTTTGTCAAGAGGTAGCCCGACTGGCGGCATCAAGGAGCTCTCGACGCCCCCACGTCACGACCGAATACGATAGCCTATTGGGATGACCCAGAAGAACGAAGCGCTGGCTCGCCTGCAACGCCAGCTTCACGAGTTGGAGAAAGTCCCGCGTGCACGGAACGCCCCGGGCGACATCTTCGAGAAGTGGCGTCGGGCCGCGCGCGTGGCGGTTGAGCGGACGTTCGGTGAGGATAGCAAGAACGCGAAGACCTTTTCGAATATTAACTACTATCCCTTCATGGTCACACAGAGCACCACGGACGACGATCGACAGCACTCGTACGAGATCGGATTGAACCATGCAAAATCGCTTCTTGAATCCTTTATAGCAGAGATTCAAGAGTACTGGGCCGATGACCAACCGAGCGTAGGTTCCTCGAACGTCGTGCCAGTTCCGCTCCTCTTTCACAACGTCTCGCCGATCTCGTTGCTCGAGACAATCTGTGCGCGGTTTCATCTCGTGGCGCGTCTTTTGGCGCAGTCTGGCGCTGCTGCGGTCCCTCAATTCACAATCCAAAACGAATACGGTGTTCAGCGCCTGCTTCACGCGTTGCTCATGCTCCATTTTGATGACATTCGTCCCGAAGAATCGTCGCCGAGCCATGCGGGGGCAGCATCCCGAGTAGATTTCGTTTTGAAGCGCGAACAGATACTCATCGAGGTGAAATGGGCGCGCGATGGCCTAACCGATAAGGTGCTTGGTGAGCAGTTGATGATAGATGTGCAGCGGTATTCTGCGCATCCAGACTGCAAGACACTACTCTGCTTCGTTTACGATCCAGAAGGCCGCATCCCGAATCCGCGAGGTATCGAGAACGATCTCTCAGGCGAACACCGGCAGGTGACGGTACAAGTGATCATTGCACCGAGATTTGCAACGTAACGAGGATCAGTAACCAGATCGTCGTTGTTTTGCCCAATGTTAAGCTCATGAGGAATCCGTCGGTCATGGGTCAGTTCGATTGACAAACTTAAGCAGTGGTCGGATGGCCGGTGATTACTTGCCGCAGCGGTAAGCCATTCCCGTCTTGCCGCGAAGGGCGCCGCTCGAAGTCAGCAGCAACGTATCTGCGCCGAGAGCCGCCGCATTGTTGCGAAGCTGGTTTACGCCGTCGCTTGGAAACATGTAGGGCGGATGAGACTCAACGGCGCCGAGAACTTTGCACTGGGCGACTTCGGACCCGATTGATGTCACCCGGATCTTTTCAGCTTGTGGGGCAAGCGATACGCATCCAATCGCCAAGATAACAACTGCTGCAAGAGCGGAGCGAATACTTCTATTCATGGCGCCAGATCATATACCACGCGGGAGTGACTATTGGGGGCAGGCCTGTTTTTGCTCGAACGCTGAAGCACTGAACATCGCGCTTGTCTGGCTCTCCTTCAGTTCAGTTTCGCTATTTGATGGCTGCCTTCGTGTGAGTAGGGAAGAACGCCGGAGGCGTTCCGGACGGTAGCCGGTGGTTGAGCGCGAAGCGCGATACCACCGGAAAACGATTCCCCCAAAGACAGGTACCCCGGCAGGGGTACCGGAGAGTCCGGCACCCCTGCCGGGGTGCGATATTCTTGTTGCAACAGACCGGTGGTATCGCGCTCCGCGCTCAACCACCGGCTACCATCCGTAGCGCCTCCGGCGTGAATCTCGTTTTGAGGAACGATGAGGGCCACGCCTTCGTTTCTCGATCGACGGTAAAGTACTGAACGGAGCTAACTTATAACTGCCGCTGTCAGGCTTTCCGTTGGCTCGGTGGTTATTTGGATGCACGGGGTCGGCAGTCGGTCGATCCTGGCTGGCCTCGAGACCTGACTGCGGAGCCTGTCGAAGAGGCTTGAAGACTACCTCGAAGACTCGACAGCCCACCAGCCCGCGAGGGACACCTTCATCACGGCACGGGGTTAACTTCATTCGTCGAACGAGCAATCTTGAGCCGCCGCGAAGGTCAGTTCGTCCAGCGTTGAAGCGGAGTCGCTTGCCCACCGACCGCTGCTGGTAGACTTAGCTTCCGATGCCGATCGAGATCCCGTCCGATAAGCTGCTCGTCTTCGTAAGTCATAGCTCGCAAGACACTTGGGTGGCGCGGCAGATCGCACGCGAGATCGAAGGCTCTGGTGCGAAACCCTTTCTCGACGAAGCTGAAGTCGACGCCGGAGCCGATTTCGAGGAAGATATCCTCGACTTCCTGGAACGCGCACATGAGTTGGTTGTGTTACTCACGCCGTGGGCTCTTGATCGGCCATACGTTTGGGCGGAGCTCGGAGCCGCATGGGGCCGTCGAATACCCATCGTTGCTCTGCTCCTTGGAATCACGCCGTCGGAGTTGCAGAAACGGCCGGGAACGCCTGTCTTTCTGAAAAAGCGGGACCTTCTTCAGCTGAACGAAGTAGACAAGTATCTCGAACAACTCAGCGTACGCGTCACGCAGCACAAAGGTGGACAACAGCATGGATAAGCCGCAGATCTTCATTTCCTATTCGAGTGCAGACGCGAATTGGGCTCGTTCATTTGCAGAAGCTCTCAAAGAGCGTGGCGAAAAAGTCTGGTTCGACCAGTTTGAGATTTCAGCCGGCGAGTCCTTGCGCGATGCACTTGAAGCAGGGTTGAGAGAAAGCGACGTGTTCGTGACGCTGGTTGAGTCCGACAGTCTCCATAAACCGAATCTTTTCTTCGAGCTTGGCGCAGCCATCGGCATGCGAAAGAAAGTCGTAGCAATCGTCCCTAAAGGCATCGACCCATCGCAGCTTCCGATTGAGCTACGCCTGCGTCGTTACCTTGTGCGAGATTCTCCCGAGGGAACCGCTGAAGAACTTTCCCACGCTTTGGCCGCCGCCTGACTCTTCACCGGCGCCGGTACCGAGGAATTGAAAGCGCATTGGCTCGTGTGGAGCGGCATCACGACGGTGTCACGGCCAGGGCCGGCGGGCCGCCGGCTGGAGCGGCCGAACGCTCTCGATCGAACCGTCGATAGAAGAGGTGTTTCGCCAGCTCTCCCGAAATGATGTAGAGCGTCACGATCACCGCCGCCACGCCGAGGTATTTCATCGGCAGTGGCGTGAAGCCGAGGATCGAGGCGAAGGGGAGATAGGGCAAAGCCACCGTCGCCACGACCACACCAAGCGTCGCCAGCAGGAGGCGCAGGCTCGGTTTGCTGCGGAAGAACGGCCGCCGGCTGCGTACCACCAGGAGGATCAGAGAGGCGGAGATCACAGACTCGACGAACCACATGGTACGGAACTGGATGGTGTTCGCGTGGAGGAGGTACAGCAGCGCGCCGAACGTCAGGTAGTCGAACACGGAGCTCAGCACGCCGAACGTCAGCATGAACGAGCGGATGAACGCGATGTCCCACCGTCGCGGCCTGGCCAGCATTTCGTCGTCGACGCCGTCACTCGAAATGGTCATGGCCGGCATGTCCGTGAGCATGTTCGTAAGCAGGATCTGTTTCGGCAGCAGCGGGAGAAACGGCAGCAGCAGCGAAGCGCCTGCCATGCTGAACATGTTCCCGAAATTCGCGCTGGTGGCGATCAGCACGTACTTCAAGGTGTTGGCAAAGGTGATGCGGCCTTCGCGTACGCCGTCGACCAACACATCGAGGTTTTTCTCGAGCAGGACGATGTCTGCCACCTGTTTTGCAACGTCGGCCGCACCTTCGACGGAAAGCCCTACGTCGGCCGCATGGAGCGCCGACGCGTCATTGATTCCGTCGCCTATGTAACCGACTACGTTCCCGGCCTTGCGCAGCGCGTGGATGATCCGCTCCTTCTGGTTCGGCTCGATCTCGGCGAAGACGTTGACGTTGTCGACACGATGCAGGAGTGCGCCGTCGCTCATGTCCTTCAGCTCTCCGCCCGACAGCACCGCGGCATTCTCGAAGCCGATCTGGCGAGCGACCGACTCCGCGACCAGGGCGTTGTCTCCGGTGATGACCTTCAGTCTCACCCCCAGTTCCCCCAGCCGTTGGATGGTTGCGGCGATGCCGGGCTTGGGCGGATCGGTGAAGAGGACGAAGCCGATGAAACACATGCCGGTCTCATCGTCCTTGCTGATCCGGCTCGTCGCGCCGAGCTTCCGGCGGGCCAGGCCGAGGGTTCGCTGGCCCTTCTGGCTGTACTCGGCGAAGCGTGTCTCGATCTGCGTTCGCACGCTCTCCAGCGGGTGCTCCGACCCGCTCGAATCCTCCGCGGTCGCGCACACCTCCAGCACCTGCGCCAGCGCTCCCTTGGTGATCATCACGTTCCCCTCGGGGCCGGACACGAGGACGGTCAGCCGTTTGCGCAGGAAGTCGTACGGCACCTCGTCCACCTTTTTCCAGGCCGAGATGTCGATGACGCAGTGTTTGCGGATGGCCGCGTCGATCGGGCTGGTGATGCCGGTCTCGAACGCTGCATTGAGGTAGACATAGAGCAACGCCCGCTCGTTCTCCTTTCCCTCCGGGTCATTCACGGACTGGAGCGTGACTTCGCCCTCCGTGATGGTCCCCGTCTTGTCGGTGCACAGCACGTTCATGCTGCCGAAGTTCTCGATGGACGAGAGCCGCTTGACGATCACCTTCCGCTCCGCCATACGCCTGGCGCCCGCGGCAAGGTTGATGCTGACGATGGCCGGCAGGAGCTGCGGAGTCAGCCCGACCGCCAGCGCCATGGAGAAGAGAAACGAGTCGAGCACGGGGCGGTGAAGATAGACGTTGAACGCGAAGATGCCGATCACCAGCAGCAGCGTGACTTCCAATAGCAGGTAGCCGAACCGCCGCACGCCGTGCTCGAAGTCGGTCTCCGGCGGCCGAAGCTTCAGCCGCTCCGAGACTTTGCCGAACTCGGTGTCCCTTCCGATGGCTACGACCAGCGCCGTTCCGCTCCCGGAGACGATGTGCGTCCCCATGAAGACGGAGTTCGTCCGCTTGCCGAGCGGGGTCTCCGCCGCGAGGATCCCCACCGACTTCTCGGCCGGGAACGTCTCGCCGGTAAGAGTGGCCTCGTCGGCGAAGAGGTCGCGCGATTCGAGCAGCAGGCAATCGCCCGGCGCCGTGGCACCGGCCGAGAGGAGCACGATGTCGCCCGGAACGACCTCCGCGAGCGGCACCTCGGCCGGCACCCCCTCCCGCAGGACTTTCGCCTTAACCTCCACGAGCGAGAGCAGTTTCTCCACCGCCCCCGCCGCGCCACGCTCCTGCCAGAAACCGAGCAGTCCACTCGCCAGCACGATCGCCAGGATGATCACGGCATCGGTAGGGTCGTGCAGGAAGATCGAGATCACTGCCGCACCGATGAGCATCAGCACGATCGGACTGGAAAACTGCCCGACGAGCAGAGTGAAGGCGTCGGTCCGTTTCTTCGGAACGAGCCGGTTGCCCGCATAGCGCTTCAGCCGCGCAACCGACTCGGCAGACGACAGCCCCTTGGGGGTGCTCCCCAGCCGTCCGACCGCCTCGCCGGCCTGCAGACTCCAGAAAGATGAAGTGGGTTGATCCATCGGCCATCTCGCATGGCACAGACAACGCTACTCGGCCACGTTCCCCCTCAATTTGACCAGAATCCCCTCTTCCGCCTCGGCGTGAAGTTTCCGCGCGCGCTCCCAGGCAACATCGGCACGTTGCACCAGCGCCGCGCGGCGGGAAGCATCATTCAATCCCGCCAGATTGATGCACACATTCTGATACGCCCCCGCTGCCGCCGCCCGCCCCATCTGTGCGCCGACGCCGGCGTCTGACAACGAGGCCTGCAATCCGATGCGGCCGATTTCGATGCACAGCTCGATTACCTCGGGGCACGACTCGAGGACGCCGAGGGGAACTTCGGTTGCGGCGATGGTGGCCTCGGTGATCGCGGCGTCACGGGCGTCCGACTTCGGCATCCGCATCGCGTCGAGCAGTTGATCGAAGGCGGCGGTGTCGGCATCGACGGCGGCGAGGAACTGATCCTTTAACGTCTGCGCGCGGACGGCGATGCGGTCGAGGTCCGTCTGTTTCGATTCGAAGCCCTTGCGCGTGTGCGAGAGCACCGCCACCATCGCCGCCAGTCCGGCGGCCATCGCCGCCGCCAGTGCGGAGACCGAGCCGCCGCCGGGGGCGGGGGAGTCGCTCGAAAGCTCGTCGATGAAATCGTTCACCCGCATCGACGCCAACCGCGCGGGCGACGCCAATCGATACTCGATGACCCGTTCGCGCGGATCGAACGGTTTCAATTCCGACAGTCCGAGCGTGTGGATCGCGGCGTGGAGGAGCGCGGCCTCGGGGACGCCGGTCGGACGTCCCATGCGCTGCAGGTAGTGTCGTCCAGCCACGAGCAGCACATCGCGCGGGACCAATCCGACGATTTCCGAGCCGGTCACGCGCAGGCCGCGCTCGCGCGCCCGCTCGTCACAGGTATCAAAAACCACGTGTAGTGGCGTGACATCGAGATCGGTCAGGTTGATCGACACCTGCGCGCAGCCGAATTCGGGGATGACCCAGCCGACGGCTTTGACCGACTTGAGCAGGCCCGGCTCCCACACCGGCTCGCCCTTGGCGTCGACGATCGGGTTCCCATCCTCGTCGCGTTTCATCCGCCCGCGCTCGCGGACGTCGAAGGCGACGCGCGTGGCCAGACGTTTGTCCAATGTATTGAGGTTGACGTTGTAGGCGACGAGGAACTTGCGCGCGCCGATGATGATGGCGCCGGATTTGGGAACGAACTCGGCCGGCCCGAAGTCGGGCGCCCAGCGCGGATCGGCCAGCTTTCGCGCGCAGCCCTCGTACTCCCCCTCGCGCACGTCGGCGAGGTTGCGGCGCTCGGGCGCAGTGCAGGCGGATTCGTAGAGGTAGACCGGCACGCGCAACTCGCGGCCGACCCGCTCGCCAAGGCGGCGGGCCAGGTCGACGCAGTCATCCATCGTCACGCCGGAGACGGGGATGAACGGCACGACGTCGACGGCACCGATACGGGGGTGCGCGCCTCGATGCGTGGTCATGTCGATCAGGTCGAGGCCTTTCTTGATGAGTTGATACGCCCCTTCGAGCACGGCCTCGGGATCGCCGACGAAGGTGATGACGGTGCGGTTTGTGTCGGCGCCGGGATCGACGTTCAGCAGCGTGACACCGGCCACGCTTGCCGCGGCCGCGGCGACGGCGTCATAGATCTCCGGGCGGCGGCCCTCGGAAATGTTCGGAACACATTCGACGAGTTTCATACGGGCGGAAGGCTATCGCATTGGGAGGGCTCGCGCCGAAGGTGCTGTTTGTTACCCCACGCCGTCATCACACCGCTGTCATCCTGAGGCGGCGGCAGCCCCGGAGGGGCAGAGCGCGCCGAAGGACCCCCAGCCTGAAACCCGGACAGGGCGGCGGCTGTCAACTTACCCACCGCCCTCCCGGGTTACCAATTTGGGGGTCCTTCGGCGTCCTCCGCCAGCTCCGCCTTCGGCTACGCGGCTCCGGCGGCCTCAGGATGACAGTGCTATTTAATGATGACGGCGGCGCTTCGCGCTTCGCGCTACGCCTCTTCGCCTGACTCCCGCACCGACAGCCAACTGCCGAGGTAACCGGCGAGCATGCCGCCGGCGAGGAGGGCCAGCAGCTTTTGCCAGGGGAGGAAGCCGTTGAAGAGGAAGCCCCACAGCAGCGAATTCTGCGGGGCGAGGAAATGACGGCCGGCGAGAAATGCGGCGAAGAGCAGCGCCACCGCCAGCGCCGCGCCGATGAAGCCCTGCAGGATCCCTTCGATCAGAAACGGGCCGCGGATCATCCGCTCCGTGGCGCCGACGAGACGCATGATGTCGATCTCTTCGCGATAGAGCAGCATCGTCAGGCGGATCACGTTGGCGATGGTGAAGGCGGCGGCGACGGCCAGCAGTCCGCCGGCGGCGAGACCGGCCAGGTTCACGAGGTTGATCAGTTTCTTCAACTTTTCGACCCACTCCCAGTCGAACTGAACTTCCTCGACGCCGGCGATCGCGCGCAAGTCGGCCGCCTGCTTGGCGAAGGCGGCCGACTGCGCCAGACCGGGCGTCACCTCGCATTCGAACGATGCCGGAAACGGATTCTCGTCGAGCTGGCCGACGACGCCGGAGAGGTTGGCGAAGTACTGGCGGAACCGCGCCAGCGCCGCCTCTTTGGATACGAACCGGCGCGAGGCGAAGTCGTGATGCGCGGCCAGCCAGGCGTCGACGGCGGCGATCTGCTGTGGCGCAGCGTCGCTGTTCAGATAGATGTTGACGCGCGACGTCCCGCCGGCCCGCGCCACGGCGCGCCCGAGGTTTTCGGCGACGAGGAGAAACGCTCCGACGATGAATAAAGAGATGGCGATCATCGCCACCGCCACGAAACTGGTCCGCTTCGACGCCCACATCCGTCGCATCGCTTCGCGGAAGAAGTAGGAGAGCGTGTTCTTCGGCAGCGACTCGTCGTGCAGCGGCATCGCCGTCAGCCGCCGATCCCGAAGATCGACTCGGCGCGCGGCGCGCGCTGCGGCACGGCCACCTTCTCGTCGGTGATGCGGCCGTGGTCGAGCGTGATGACGCGCCGTCCGCTCTGCTCGATCAGCTCGCGGTCGTGCGTGGCGATCAAAACCGTCGACCCGCGCAGGTTGGCCTCGGCGAAGATCTGCACGATCTCCAGCGTCAGATCGGGATCGAGATTGCCGGTCGGCTCGTCGGCGACGATGACCAGCGGATCGTTGATCAGCGCCCGGGCGATGGCGATGCGCTGCTGTTCGCCGCCGGAGAGCTGCAGCGGATACGAGTTCAGTTTGTGGTGCAGACTCACCGCGCGCAAGGCGGCATACGCGCGCTTCTTGTGCTCGCGCGCCGGCAACCCGAGGACCGTGAGGATGAAGGAGAGATTCTCGAAGACCGTCATCCGCTCGATGAGCTTGAAGTCCTGGAACACCATCCCGATCTCACGGCGGAAGAAAGGAAGCTGCGATCGTTTCATCGCCTTGAGGTTCCGCCCGTTGACGACGACTTGCCCCTCGGTGGGCTGCATCTGCCGCAGGATCAGCTTCAGCAGCGTCGACTTCCCCGCGCCGCTGGCGCCGGTAAGGAAGACGAACTCCCCTTTCTCGATGTGGAAGGTGACGTCATGAAGCGCCGTCGAGTAGGCATCGAAGCGCTTGGTGACGTGGTAGAAGTGGATCACTGCTCTTGCATTTTATCCTGACGGCGTCTGAGCGCAGCGAAGAGCCGCCGTCAGGATCTCCGGTGGCGCTCGGATCGATGTAGGTTCGGCGCCTTTGGGTATCGTGACCGTCGCCGTCAGGATAGAGTTGGTTGTATTTCCGGCGGCGCTCGGACCGACGTCCGTTCGTGCCACCGGAGATCCTGACGGTGAGCTGCGCTCACCGCAGGATGGAGTCCAAACCATGCGCCTCACCCTCATCTGCCTCGGCGGCGCCATCGGCACCGGCGCCCGTTACCTGACCTCGCTCTGGGCCGCGAGCGCGTTCGGCGTTGCCTTCCCAGTCGGGACATTCATCGTGAATATCGCCGGCTCGTTTCTCCTCGCCTTCATCATGCAGACCTCGGCGACGACAGAGCTGATCTCGTCCGATGTACGGCTCATGCTCACCACCGGCGTGATGGGCGGGTTCACGACCTATTCGACGTTCAACTACGAGACCACGAACTATTTCCGCGCCGGTGCCTGGGGCCTCGGCATGGTGAACGCGGGAGCGACATTCTTCGGCTGTCTGGCCGCGGGCCTGGCCGGGCTGGCGCTGGCACGGCTTCTCTTCGGGAGGTAACGATGCGCACGTTGACGGGCGAACAAGTGATGGTGCGGATTTTCTTCGGCGAGTCGGACCAGTGGAAGCATCAGCCGCTCGAGATCGCGCTGATCGAGCGATTGCGCCGCGAAGGCTTCGCCGGCGCCACCGCCTTCCGCGGCTCCGCCGGCTTCGGCGCGAACAGCGTCATCCACACCACGCACATCCTCGATCTCTCCTCCGATCTTCCCGTCGTCGTCGAAGTCGTCGACACCGAGGAGCACATCGATCGATTGATCCCCATCCTCGACGAGATGATCGACGACGGGCTGGTGACGATGGAGAAGGTGCGCGTGCTTCGGTATCGCGCGGCAAAGCAATAACGCCGTCGCGAGTCGTGGTTACGGATGAGGTCGCGATCCGTGGCGCGCAACTTGCTCTCTTATGGTCCAGCAATGAGACATAAGGAGATCAATCAATGGACCGTCCAGGATGGTATACGGAAGAGCAAGACAACGGCTGGCAGCGCGTCAAGGCAGCGTTCGGCAACGACTGGGAGCAGACGAAACATGACTTCGGGTCGAAGAACGCGCGCGAGCTGAATCAGGATGCAGGCAACACGGTGAAGCAGGCTGTCGGCGCGGACGACGCGTTCGAGAACCACGAGCAGGCGTTCCGTTTCGGCTACGCGGCACAGAGCCAATTCAAGAAGCAGTATCCGACGTGGAACGATGACCTCGATACGCGGTTGCGGAAGGACTACGGCACGGACTACGACCGCGACCGCAACGATATCCGCCGCGCCTACGAGTATCGCTACGCGGGCACGGCAAGCACCCCCGGGCAGCGCGACGAGAATCGCGATCGCCCGTAAGACATTGTTTTGAAGCAATCAGAAAGGAGAGGCGCGATGCCTCCCCTTTCCTGTCTTACGTCGCGGGTAAGTGGCTTCACGGCGTTGGGTACCAGTCAATCCGCGTTCGATCGTGAAAGAAGCCACCGCTGGGGCCGTTCGCCGGCAGCGTGGCCAGCCAGACGATCGTATCGGCTCCTTCCTCCACGCTGCGCGTGGCGTTCGGGCCGCCCATGTCCGTCCGCACCCACCCCGGATCGACGCAGTTCACGCGTGCGAAGGGAAGGGCGGAGGCGAGCATCACCGTGGTGGCGTTCAATGCCGCCTTCGAGATCGAGTACGCGGGCGCATAGGAGGTCATCGACGAGATCTGCCCCGCGCCCGACGACACATTGACGACGCGCGCGGCTGTGCTGCGGCGAAGAAGAGGAGCGGCTGCCTGCGTCATGAGCAGCGGCCCGAGCGCGTTTGTGCGCATGGTCGTTTCGAACACATCTGCCGTCGTCGAGAGGATGCGCTCGGCTTCATCGAGAAGAATCCCCGCATTGTTGACGAGGACGTCGAGCCGTAGGAGCTCGCGCGTGATCCAGCCCGCGATGTTACTGATCGATGCCGCGTCCCAGGTATCGAGAACGTGAGCGACCGCCGCACTGCCGATCTTCTTCGCCGCGGACGCCGCCGCTCTCTCCGACCGGCTCGTCACGATCACTGTGTCGTCACGCGCCGCGAGCTGACCTGCGACCTCGAATCCAAGCCGCCGACTCGATCCGGTGGTCAGGGCAATTCTGTTCATCGCGATCTCTTCCTTAAGCGAAAACGCCGCCAGGACCGCGTTCGATCAGTGGATGAATTGACGGCTCCGACAGGACTCGCCCCCGCGACCTCCGGCGTGCATCTGGTAGGTAACGAGGAAGCGTTGCAATCGCGGCGGAGCTTCGCGACTTGGGCGCGGGTAGAGCGGCTGCAGGTCTGCGACCCAGGACCTGTGACAGCCCACGCGGCCCTTCGGCCGCAACTTTCCGCGCGACGGCTCCATCTCGACTGCTGACTGCGTCAATCGACAAACGGCCACCCGAAGGCGGCCGTTCTCGACTATTTCAAACCGTAGCTCGACGGGCTGAATGCTTTCGAGGATGTGTCGCCGCGATTCCGGCCGAGAAAGTCACCATCACCTGGCGTCGAATCCGTCTGCTGGCTGTGTTGGGATCGCCACCGCGCTTTCCTAGCTAGAAATCGCTCGCTCGGGTCTGGGGAATGGCTGAAGTACGCCTCGTTGGCCGCTGGATGATTCTCAGAAATCGTTGCACTGCTGTTGCGCGAATTCATGCCGCGACAGCTCCTTTCATGCGGTCATGGGGGAGTCGGACCGACGGTAATCTACCATACGTCCGGCTCCTTTCTGAAGTTTCACGACTGTTCAGACGCATGTGTTTTCCGGTGCTTTCCGCCGCTCCGCGCTGCTGAAGTCGTCCGCGAACTCTGCAATTTACGTGCGATCCTCCGTTTGTCAAGACCCAAATAGCATTTGTCCACATCTATCGAATAAGGCAGAATGCCCGCCAGATTCCCAAAACAGAGGAAACTGGTTGGTTGATCACAGCTACGACGAGCTCGAGTGGCATCTGAAACGTCTGTGCCGGGCAGCCGGTGAGGGGAAGTTGGTGTTCCTCCTCGGAGCTGGCGTCAGCACGTCCTACGGCCTCCCCGACTGGCGGCGCCTGCTCATCGCTCTGATGGAGGAAACGGGTCGGCTGCGTCTGCCCCGGCGGGCTTCGGACGCGTTCGAAAGCCGTCTCGGCGAGGTGCTCTCGGCGATCACCGACGATCCGTTGCTGCAGGCGGAGGCAGCACGCACTGCGTATGATGGCGCGCGGCGGTGGACGGCGACGGTCAAGGAAAAGCTTACAGCGAAGGACACCGACGTCACCAGCACGCGCGGGAACATCGTCGACATTGCCGAATTGGTGGCGGGGCAATACCGCGCGGATTCGAATCGCCACGTGGCGGTGCTGACGTTCAACTACGACGACCTGCTCGAGAGGGCGCTACGGCTCGAATTGAGTATGCAGGCTAACATCCACGTGATCGGCAGCGCAGATGCGTGGAAGACGACGCTGATCGATGAGCCTGGCATCTTCATCTTCCACTTGCACGGCGTCATCACGGAACCGGACAGCGCACTGATTCTCGACGCAGGTTCGTATGTAGAGCTGCTGCGTGCGCCGGCTAACCACTGGAGTTGGGACTGCATGAAGCGGTATCTTTTCTCATGGCCTCACTCCGGCGCCATTCTCCTTGGCTTATCGTTGACTGACCCGAGTGTTCGCCTTCTTTTGACCGAAGCAGCGTCCAAGCAAAGCTCCCTCTCCGCTCTATTCGTCACGAATCCGTTCCCATCCCTGCCACCATCCGACCCGCCCGATCTCACGCTCGACCGTGACCTCGCCTACGTCGCTCGCGATATGCAGACCCTGCTCGACGAGGCGCTCGCGACGCTGTCTCTGGTGCCATACCACGTCAGCGAGTGGGCGGAGGTGCGGGAAATCCTTCAGAGGGTAAAGCCATGACAACGCCGAGCGGCGCCGCTGCGCCGGACAACCCGCCATTCGTGTTTCGCAACAAGCTGCTCACCCGTGGTCTTTACTTCGATTTCCTCAGGCTGCGGTGCGGTGGAGAACAGCGGTTTTTTGACGCGATCCGCAAGATCCGATGCACGGACGAACACGATCGCCCGCGCATGTTCATCGCCTTCTCTGAGTGGGACGCCGTGGTGATCACGCCGTCCAACGAGCTGTACCCGCGCGTGCTCAACGAGCTGTACGGCGGCAACGAAGTGGCCTCTGCAGTTTCCGGAACGGCGGGGTATTTCGCGTACCTGTGGGATCATCCGATCAACGCGGATCTCGACCGTCGCCTGACCGAATTCCAGTCAGACGGTGTGGCCATCATGGTGTCGCTCCGGTTCGAGGACTGGTTCCGGCGCGAGGTGGGTCTCGGCGGCGAGATGCTCTTCTGCGATTTCCTCGCCCGCGAATGTGAGAAAGAGGGTCTCTCCGCGATCGTAGCGCACACGCTCGGCTGGAACGACGTGGTGGTGACGATCCACGCCACGAGCCGGGAACAGCGCCTGATTCGGCTGGTGGCGACGATCCGTACCGCTACCGCTCAGGTGCTAAGCGGCGACGTCGCGGCTGACGCGTTCGGTTCGCATGCCGATTCGATGGTGTTTGCGGCGAGTTACACGCACCTAATCAGCGGGTACGCGAGATACCTCGACCAGAGTCTGACCTTCGGTGAGCTCGTGGAGAATCTCGATTCCGCGTTGCTGCTGGTGCGCGTGTCGCCATCGCGAGAAGGTGAAGTTCGCGAATGCATCGCGGCGACCGCCGCCTCCATCGGTGATTACGCGATTACGCTTGAGCAGATGCCGAGCGAGATGGGCCACTACAGCTTCTCGGTCGACATCTCCGCTCTAGCCGTGAAGGACCGCGGCAACGACGCGGTAAGGCTAGTCTCGAGCGTGCGGAACTTTATCGGTGCCACAGGTGAAGACCCGCCGAGCAGCTATCCCGAAACGTCGACTACCCTTCGCTTCCGCGAGACGATGGCAGCCACGGTGCGCGCTCGTAGCGGCACCAGTGCCGATCCAGCGATTGCAGAGGTGGCGAAGGTAATGTCGAACGTCATTCCGCAGTTGCAGGCCCTCGGCGCTTCACCGATGAGCGTCTATCGATTCGGCGCCGTGCTCACCACGTTGCTCGATCACCTTTCCGATCCGGTTCGCAGCGCAGTGGTGCGGCACATGGCCAAGTTCGTACTCGAGACCGCTGCGATCGTTCCCACGCTTCAGCGCGATCAACTCGAAGACTTCTGTCACATCTGTGAGTATGCAATGACCCAGGCCACCGATGGGATCGTGCAGTTCCAGCATGACGCGAACACCCTCGGGTTGACAGGCCGCGGCGGTTACAGCCGACTGATCACAGCGATCGAGACCTACGTCGAGGATCTCCTGGCGGCGCTGGACATGCCACAGAAGAGTGTGCTTATCACATTCGGCCTGCGGACGGGTCATGCCGGCGTGACCGGCCGTTTTCAGATCGACGTGCCGTTCAACGTACTGTTCGTGCCTAGCCGCTGGTCGGTGCTGCTGCACGAGACCGGTCACATCGCTTGGGTGGCGACTTTCGGCTGGATCCCCGAAAGTCTGAAGGTGTTCGAGCGTCAGGCCGACGAGATCCGTCTTACGCGTCGCGAGAAGACGGCTGACGAGGTGGAACTGGCAGCACGGCTGGACTTTATCCGCACGCGCGAGATTATCCGGGAATTCTTTCCGAACTTGCTCGTATGGCGTATTGCCTGCGGCGGCGATTTCGCAGCATTCGACCGCCTATCACTCCGGCACATTGTCTCCAGCAACGGTGCCACAAGTGGCACTCGTGAGCTCCTCATGGCTGTTGTCCTTCACGCGTTGCTGGAGGTCGTGCGCACGAAAGAGGCGGGTGGCACAGTGGTTGGCCGAGAATGGTGGAAGATGTGGGGCGAACTGTCCGACAGCGATCAGAAGGCAGCCATTGCTGGCGCCACCGCCGGTATCGGCGCGGCCTTGGACGAAGCAGAGCATGATTCGAACGAGCGCACGCGACCCTCTGTGGCGCACAAGCGGAAGCTGCTGTGGTCGGATCCGTTCCGCGATGCCGTGGTCGAGGCGTTTTCGTCCGTCGTCATGGTCCTCCGGTTTTCAGCCACAGAGTTTTCGAAAGGACAAAAGGAGGAGCTTGCGGAGCGGCAATTCAAAGCCATCCAGAGCGCACTGGCAGAGATGATGAGCGAACAGGCCGACTTCACATCGTGGCCTGCACGTGGATTCGCCGAATGGCTGATGAGCGGTACCGTTCTGGCGCGCGCTCCCGGCGCGCACATTCTCTGCCGGCTGCTGCTCGAAACTTATCCGCAGATGAAGCACGCTAAGAGCCCTGGAGCATTCATGGTCAGTCAACTCAGTGCTCTGTTGGCGCTATGGCATCGCGGTGTGACGGGCGAACGAGACGAGGGAAAGCACACGACGGACGTACTGAGCCAGCTACAGCTGGCGACATACCACTTTTGAAATGAGTCCGCAGAAATGAAAACGCCGTCCAAAGGCGGCGAATCAGGCACTTTAATTTGGCGGGGCCGACGGGACTCGAACCCGCGACCTCCGGCGTGACAGGCCGGCGTTCTAACCGACTGAACTACGACCCCGCGATTAGGAATCTCGCTAACCTGACCTCAGGTAGCGGCATTCCCGAGAGGCGCGCATCCTACGGGCGGGGTGGCGGGGTGTCAAGGCGGGCGGAAATTCAGGCAAGGGCGAAGTCGACGCGCAGGGTGATGGGCGAGTCCGCGCGGGATCGTTGCGATCCGCGACGTCTTCGCATTCCTGCGCGAGACGCCAGGCGAAGATAGGCGCAGGGGACGATTCATCCGCAGATTACGCAGATGAACGCAGATGAAAGACGGTGTCATCTGCGGTTATCTGCGTCCATCTGCGGATAGAACTCGTGCATTCTCCTCCGGGGCCCGTTTTCTCCGCATTCCGTCGAGTGTGAAGTCGGTGAGCCCCCCCGCTGTCATTCTGAGCGACGCGAAAAATCCCCAGCTGGAGTCCGCAGTTCAAACGTTGACTCGGCCGTTCCGAGGGCGGGAGGTTGCACGCTGATCGAACGTCTCGCGCCTGACCGCGAAGGCAACGGATGGCAGGCATGCCGAATAACTATCGCGCCGCGCAAGAGCTGAAATCGCGACGCGTAAGGTCCCTTCCGTCAGTGGTTTAGCTGAAGTGAGAAAACGAAGGTCTGGCCCTGTCATTCTCCGTGATCAACATCTCCTCGGTCGTGGCCCTCTCCGGCAATCCGGGACAGGTGAATTACGCGGCCTCGAAAGCCGCGCTCATCGGCTTCACGAAAGCGCTGGCGCTGGAGATCGGATCGCGCAACGTGACCGTCAACGCCGTCGCCCCCGGTTTCATCCGGACCACGATGACCGATGCCATGACCGACGAGGCGCGCACCACGCTCGAGTCTCGCATCGCCCTGCGCCGCCTCGGCACCCCCGACGACGTCGCCTACGCCGCCACCTTCCTGGCCTCGGAACAGGCCGCCTACATCACCGGCACGGTGATGAACGTGAGCGGCGGGTTGTACACGTAGGAACGGTAGACGCCACTCGGGAGGAGGCTTCCGTCGCGGCGGCCTCACCCCTGGGACCGCGGGCGTCTCGCCCGCGCTTGATGCTCGGCATGCCGCGGCTCGCAAGCGCGGGTACAAGGCCCGACGCGACACCCCCCGTGCCCAAGGGACACGCCTGGTGTCCCAACGCGACACACCCCGTGTCCCACCGGGACACGTCCGCGAACCAACGGACACGTCCCGCGTACCCACGGGACACATCCCGCGAACCAACGGGACAGGCTCCACGCCCCACGGGACGCGCCTCCCTTACCAACGGGACAGTCTCCACGCCCCACGGGACGCGCCTCCCTTACCAACGGGACAGTCTCCACGCCCCAC
>JADGNY010000120.1 GCA_017883235.1 Thermoanaerobaculia bacterium
TTTCTCAACGTCGTCATCCACCGCTATCCGCGGGAGGAATCGATCGTCTTTCCGGGGAGTCATTGTCCGCACTGCAACGCGGCGATCCGGTGGTATGACAACATCCCCATCCTCAGTTTCGTCGTGCTGCGCGGGCGGTGCCGCGCATGCGGAGACGCCATCGCCTGGCGCTATCCGCTCGTGGAGCTGGCCAACGGGCTTTTCTATCTGGCCACCTTTCTCTTCACCGGGCCGAGCGTTGGTTTCATCATCGTCGCGGCGATCATCTCGATGACCATCGTTCTGATCTATATCGACGCGGACATCCAGATCCTCCCTGACGTCATCGACATCCCTGGCATCGCCATCGGTCTCGGGGCGGGAGCGCTCGGTCTGGGCATCCTTCATCCGCCTCTGATGCTGGCCGACTCGCTGCTCGACTCGCTGTTTGGAGCGCTCTTTGGCGCGGCAATTCTGCTGGCGGTCATCGGGGCGTACTGGCTGTGGCGGCGCGCCGAGGGGATGGGGCTGGGAGACGTGAAGATGCTGGCCATGATCGGCGCGGTCACGGGTTGGCGAAGCGTTGCCGGGGTGCTGATGCTCGCCTCGGTGACCGGTACTCTGATCAGCGTGCCGCTGGCGCTGCGCGGCCCCCACGGAATGCGCACGGCGATCCCCTTCGGGGTTTTTCTCGGCATCGGTTTTCTCGGCGTGCTGTTCTTCGGTCACGCAATGGCCGGCTGGTATCTGAGCTTCTTACCGCCCTGACCCGGGCGCTATCCTGTTCGCAATGTCCAACGAGGGGGGAGCGGTGGCGCAGATCGAGTTCGACGACGCGCCGCGCGACGAGCTCGTTCCCGGCGAGATCGTGCCGGAGCGGCTGCCGGGCCGTTACATTTTGTAACGAAATCCGATCGGCTCGATCAGGCGTCAAACGGCCTAGTGCGCAAAACAAGCGCATAATCAAGCACTTAACGAGACAGGCTACGCTGGCTCAGCCATTGCTCAAGACGAGGCTCACTCGCATGGACGGAGAACGCATGAAACGACGCGGTAGTGAATCAGGACAGGCCGTAATCGCGGCGACGATCATCCTTTCGCTGGTTCTGCTGGCGCTTCTGACGATGCTCACGCAGGTGCAGCTATCAAACAGACTGGTCTCCCGGCAGTTGACGTATCAGGGTCAGGCAGCCAACGTCGCGCAAGCCGGTCTGGTCGACGCCCTCTCCTGGTTTCGCCGGCAGGGGAAGGTCGTGACGACGTTCAACCCAACCATCGCCCCCCCCCCCGCGAATCCTCCGATCAACGACACTGACGACACGAGCATCGGTATCGTCCGCACGTACCAGGTCAGCGCGCCTGGCCGTCTCATGAGCCGCTATGAGGTCCGGCTCGGCGTTGCCGCGGCGGGAACCGGCGTTCTCGACATCTCGGCGAGCAAGGGAAAGAGCGCCACGGGCGGCACCGCCGGCACCGTCTGGCAATTGGAGTCTGTCGGCACGGTCTGGGTACAAAACGATACGGCCAAGAAATACAACGTCAGTCCGAACGTGATTCTGTCGCAACAGACGTTCCGCACGGAGATTCAGAGGATCGCGGTCGCCCTTCCGGACGGCGGCGCGGCGCTCTACAGCGGGAACTGCGACAAGGTCACCATCGGTGCCAAGACAAAGATCGATGGCGGCCCCGCGATCGGCATTTCGTGCCATGCCGGGGGAGGAAGCGGCCCGGTCATCAACGGAACCGTCACCGGCACGACCCAAAAGAAAACCAACTCCACCGCCGCATACGACATCCCTTCCGTATTCGGCGTCACGACGCAGGAGCTGCAGGGTCTGGCCGACGTAAACGTAACCCAGATCACGGATCTCCCGGCCACGTTGCCGTCGATGAGCCTGATCGTGATCAACGCCGATGCGGTCTTCACCGACGCCCGTCAGCTCAGCGGCAGCGGCATTCTGGTGGTCTTCGGAAATCTGACGGTTTCGTCCGGTTCCGACTCCGACTGGAGCGGCGTCATCTACGCGACGGGCAACATAGCGATCGCCGAACCGTCGCTCGTCAGCGGTGCCATCATCTCCGCCAGCAACACCAGCACCGTGACGATCAACAGCGGCAGTGACATCGCCGAGGTCGACTACGCCCCGTCGATGATCAGCCAGATCGTCGCGCAGATGGGGCAATACCGTTTCAGCCGCAGCAAATACTGGGTCGGGAAATAGACATGAGGAAGACGATGACGATGTTTCGCAAACAGCAATCCGGAATGAGCCTCATCGAGGTGCTCGCCGGCCTGGCCATCGTGTCGGTGATGGCACTGGGAACGGTCACGGTGATGAGCAATGCCCACCATCTCACGAAGCTCACCACGAACAAGCAGTTCGCCACGGAGAAGGCGATCTCGATGATCGAGGAGCTCAAGTCGCTCGTGCAGACGGACGACGGCAGCACCATCGTCGACCTCGACCACTACGACGACGGCAACGCGAACAAAACGCTGCTGACCACTGTCGGAGAGCTGGACACCCCGCAAACGGTGAAGCCGGACGATACGATCAGCGGCAATACCCTCATCGCCGCTCCCGATACCTGGATGTATGAGCGGCGCATCAACGTCCAGAAGGTGGCCGGGCAGGCCAACGACGTGCGCCTGGTGAACGTGAAAGTCTTCCAGAACACCACCGCGGGCCAGATCCTCCTGGCGGAGGTATCGAGCGTCGTCCGGACTCTCGTCGATAACATGCCGCCGACCCAGGTATACGACGTCTATGCCCTGGCCATCGAGAATATCCCGGGCTGGTGGGTCTACATGTCGAATGTCGTCCCGTTCGTGCGGAGCGCGATCAACGATCTGCAGGCGCGCAACCCCGGCCTGGTCTTCCGTACCCACTGGATCAACACGCTCGCATACGGCCGCGACCAGCTCTACAGGCCGTTCGTCAACAACGCTTCCGACTCCAACGCGGACATCAACTCGGTCTACTTCTATCCCGGGAAAATGCCGAAGACGTGCATCGACGCCGGTCTCTGCGGCGACGACTATTACTACCCGTCTTTCTTTTTCCGCGGCCATGTGAGCGTCGACGGCAACGACACGAATGGGTACGACCCCAAGACCAACCCCTACCCGTACGCCCTCGCCGACCAGTACAACAACGCCATGCGCTACCCCGACGAGCTGGCGCTGTACACCGCCCGGAAAAGCGCGAACGTGAACGAGGAGATGTCGTGGCGTCTGTTGATGGACGACATGTACATGAACCCGCTGAAGTACCAGAACGCGCTCCTCATCAACCTGCACGGCGAGCTGATGCCGTTCCCGCCGGTTCGCAACTACTCGGACGCCGCCAAGAGCCCGGGACAGACGCTGGCACCAAACCTGGTGGGCATCCGTGCGGTCACTCATCCGGAGCAGCTCGCTTATGCGAACGGCAACTGGATGACGCTCCGCGTGTACACCTACATCACCAACCCTGACAGCCCGCCCAATCCTCCCAATCCTGCCACGGGCATCATGCCCGTACCGGTGACGATCCGCATCAGCGGCCTGAACAACTGGAATCCGTCCAACCCGGCAGGTTGCTTGACGGTCGCTCCTCCGGTGGGCGTTAACACGACCTGCAACGTCCAGGCGATTCACGGCGGCGTCGACAACGACAGCACTGGCGGCCCCGACGCCTACGACGCCGCTCCGGTGGCCGCGGCTTCCTACCCCGTCGCCGGCAAACCGAACCAGATGGCCTGGACGTCCAGCATCGACGGGGCCACCGGAGACACCATTCTCAAACTCTACGGCTCGCCGCTGGTGTCGCCGATCGACGATGCCACCGGCCGCGGTCTGTCTCGCGAGGACCGGCTGTACGGACTCGAATACGTCCCGTCGCCCGTCGAAGATCTCACCATAGGCGCCGTTCAATTCTCCACCGATCTGACGTCCACGGACGTACGGCCGAAGAACACCGCCCGCTGGATCATCAAGATTCCCCCGGGCGCCATTCCCGCCGCCGTAGCTGCCACAGGTACGCGCCTCACCATCGAGACGCGCATCGGCGACCAGTTGACGAGCGGCGTTGTCTATCCCGCGGCGGTCGACCCGGAGAACATTTCACGGACCTACACCTGGTGGGGTACCAACACCTACATCTTCGGCAACGCCGCCACACCGCCAGCCCTGCCGCTCAGCGAGCGCTTTCAGGTGCTCGGCGATCCGCGCCATTGCCCGTATGCGGACCTCAAGCGGCCGCATGTCTCCTCTCCTCTCGGCATGTTCCCTCCCGCGGCGATCGTCGGCCCGCCGGCCGTAGCCAGGGGCGCCTATGAAAGCTCCCTCGGAATGGGCTACAACCGGTACTTCGATGATATGGAAGACGCGGTGCACAATCGTGGTGGTTCGGCGGAGATCACGAGCTCCAATGTCTCCAATGTCACGCCCTTCGCAATCAATTCAAGCGGCGCGAACAAGAACAACGACTTTGCTGTGAAGATTGACGGTGCCGCGACGATCCACGTCACACTGACGGCTGGCAACTACACAGCGCAGACGCTTGCAGCAGCCCTCAACGCGAACGCCGGTTTCAGCGCGGTCGCAATCGCTGATCCTCCGACCCCAGCCACTGCCCCGATCATCTTCAACCGGCTCCGAATCCAATCCAAGGGGCTTGCAGGCTCATCGGTGCAATTCGATCTGGGCGCTCCCGGGAGCGTTGCCAGCAAATGCGCGACAACGGTCGGCTTCACAGGTTCGGTTGGCACAACCGCGGGCTGGCCGGGCTGGGTCTACAGCATCGGCGCCCAGCAGTACGGCATCAATAACAACGGCAATCTCGCCGACGCCGGTTGGGATTCCGGAGGGGGCTCCCTTGAGATCGACGTCCACCGCCTTTTCCAGATGCTTCGCTCGGCGCTCGTAAATTCCAACGCCATCTGGACGACGATGACCGGCTTCTCCTACTACTACATCGGTATCGGCAACGAGATCGGCTACGACGCGGCGAACAACTTCAAGAACAGCATTCCGGTCTCCACAAAGCCGTTCAACGGGGCAAGCGGAAGCCAGTATGAGAATACGATTACCGGCAACGTCCGTCTCATCCGGGCAAATCCGATCGTAACTCCCGTCCCCGACACCCGCTGGTGGTCCCAACCGTGGCTGGGAGAGCTCTATCCCGACTCCGTCTACGCCACGTGGCTTGCAACCGGAAACATCCCCACCGGCGTCGGCTCGAATACCTTCGTGCGCGATAACCGCTCAAAGTTCCCTCCCTTCACCGGCACAAGTCTGACCGATTCGTGGCGAAAGACCAGCGAGAAAGGGAGCACCACGCTCTTCTGGAGCGGGAACGCGGGCGCGACGTTCCATCACGAATATCTGGACAACGACACGGCCGCGATCACGAGCGCCGGCTCCGATATCGCCAACAACTACTCGCTGCCGGTGCCGGACACGATCAACAACGCCCGCCCCTTCGCCATCGATTACAACAAGACGTCATACAACCCGGAGAACTTCCTCCAGGCCGGGGACTATCCGAACGTCTACTTGACCAAAGTATTGAACACCTACTACTCACATTCGGGGGCGCCGATCCAGGGAAGCGCGCTTGTCGCGCTCGTCGAGCCCGGTACCAACAACCCTGCCTTCATCGCGGTGAACGGTCTCTCGCCCACCGGCGTGGCCGGCACGACCTTCATCGCCAAATGGTCGTTCCTCACGCTGATCCAGAGCTTCCTGAACGGCGGTCTCTACACGGACGCGGTCTCCGTGCCGGTCACGGCGAAGCATGTGCGCCAGGTACCGCGTGTCGTCATTACCGATCCGAACCAGAATACAGATCTGAAGCAGAAGCCGTCGATCACGATCGGATGGGATACAACATGGTTCCGCTGGGACGGACAGCCCTATACGGCCGACCCGAAGTACGCGAGCTGGATCGAAACGGGTACGGCAACAGCGTTGACGATGAAGTACGCCGTCATCTACAGCCCGAGCAACGGCTCCGCCGACCCCAAACACGGCAATCCCACCGGCTGGTTCTACGTCAGCGACAACTCGGTTGCCACGCCCGGCGTGAAGCCGGACCTTGGCCATGAGAAGGCGGTAGCCATCGCCGCCGCGAAGACAAGCTCCTCAGTGACCTGGAACACGCCGCCGGCCACCTTCCCGCAGGGCAACTATCTGATTCGCGTCGAAGGCTACCGGGAGGGATGGGCGTTACACTATTCCTACCACCAGTACCGCGCGTTCTTCCAGAGGTAACGATGATGACGAAGCAGAGATATAGACGACAGCGCGGCGTCACGCTCATGGAGATGATGGTCGTCGTGGCCATCTTCTCCGTGGTTTTCATCATCTCGTACACCTTGCTCGAGGACACCGTCAAGACAAGCCTTTTCCTGGAAGAGCATAACGACCTGCCGGTATACGGGCAGAGCGCCGTCAACGCCATCCAGCGCGAGCTGCTACAGACGCGCACCGTCTTCGAAGGGACGGCCACCAGTTTCGGTCCGGGGTACTATTCCGCTCTGACCTTCCCCGCCAACTACCCGTTGCTCGCCGGCAGCCAGTTGCCGGTGCTGAATCCGACCGGCAACCTCGTCCCCGACACCGCCACCCGATTCACCGGGAACATTCTGCTCATCGCGCGGCAGCTTCCGCCCGCCATCATCCCCGGGCTCTCCACCGGATGCGCGACGGGGGCGTCGGCGGCGAACTGTACGCTGGCCATCGATCGCTACCAGTTCGAGGTTATCTACCTCACGAAAGTGACCGGCGCCCAGAATTTCGCCTCGACGGGCTACTACATCGACATCATCCAGGCCAAGAGCGTCATCTACGCCGACTACTCGCAGTTGGACACTTGGACCAAGCTCGTACCGCCCCCGAGCCCCACGGACAAGAATTCGGTGGCTTCGAAGTTGAGCGGTTACCAGGATCCGTTCACCCATATCTCCCAGGCCACCACCCAGGCTTGGAATTCCAGCGTCGCGGCGCCGTCGGCGTTTTACACCATCACCGCCTCCCTCGGCTTCAACACGATTGTCAGTCCGAAAATCGCGCTCCCCACCGCGGCGAGCCTTGTGCGGGGACTTTCCGGCGGCCGCGTCAGCGGCAAGATGGCTTACACGGTTGGGTTCCGTCCTTCCGCGGCAAGGTTCAACCTGGCGACGGACGTCACCAAATCCGATGGAACGATTGTGGTCAAGGACCCGATCCCCAAGTATGCCGTTTTCGACTCCACGCAGCCCCTTTTCCCTTCCGGTCTGGAGATCCTCATGGTCGGACCCGCCGGATCACGCCGCATCCTCAGCCGCGTCGTGATCATGGCCAACTGGATCGGGCATATCGATTCGAAAGAGACGCAGGTCATCACCTCGGGATCGTCCTAGGCCGGCACGGCCGGCGGCGCTGGTTGCCCAAGGCTTGGCCCACCATCTCCGCTCGATCGTTCTGCCGCGCAGACTCCTGGAGGCAAAACCGGCGCCGTCGCGTGAAAAACAGGCGACGACGCCAAGGTTTTTGACGGCTTCGGCCTGCCATCGAACGATGCAACTCATTCTCCTGCCGTAGCTTGCCCAAAACCCTTCTGCCTCCCTTCCCTTTGCAGAGCACCTCCTCGCAAACGCAGGAGGAATGGGATGGAGCCGAAGAAGTGGTCCAGGGGAATGACGTTCATCGAATGCACCGTCACGATCGCGATCATGGGCATTCTGTTGTTGTGCGTGTCGCCGGCGCTCGACGACATGTTCCGCCGGTGCGTGCTGGCGACGGCCGCCGAACGGGTACGGCAACAGATGGTGCGCGCGCAAAGCACCGCCGCGGCGCTCTCGCGAAACTGCGGCGTCTACTACTTCCAACAGGACGGCCGGTGGATGTACGCGATCTATACGGACGAGAACGGCAACGGCGTGTCGCGAAGTGAGATCGTCAAGGGAACCGACCGGCGCATTGAAGGGCCTACTCCGCTGCTTGACGCAGCGGCGCCGATCCATGTCGGCATCGGTGACGGCTTTACCGATCCCGACACGCTGGACGCCTTTCCTCCCGGGAGCTCGCCCATCGAGTTCAACAGCTCCTTCATCTGTTCGTTTTCGCAGCTCGGCTCAGGCACACCCGGCTCGATTTTTCTCACCGACGGCGGCAAGCTCGGGGTGGCGGTTCGCAGCTCGGGCTCCGAGGGCAAGCTGCGAAAGCTCTTCTATGCCGGGAAAGGGCAGAAGTGGGTTGAGAGATAAGGCGGAATACGATGGGAATGTGGCCATCCAGGAGGCTCGTTAGATCCAGTACTTTCGATGAGGAGATCCGAGCCGATGCGACGTACCGGAATCGTGGTGCTTGCTGTGTGCGCGCTGTTCACCATCAATGCCGTCGCGGGGGATACGAAGTCCAGCCCGGCGAAGCCCGCCAGCGCGACGAAGGCCGCCAGTCCGGCGAAGCCGGCCGCTCTGACCGAAGACGTTACCGTGAGCCCGAACGACTCACCGCTCGTCCGAGCCGCGAAGATCGGTCTTCAGGCACGGATGCATCCGAAATCGCGCATCGTCATCGACTCCACGAATCTCGTCGTGAGTCACCGGTCCGAAACGGCAACTACGGCAACCTCGGTACCCGCCGCTGTGGCGCCGGGAGACCGGGGCCGTTCCTGGCAATCCGGTAACTCGGGCGACGCCTCCGCCATCGCTGCAAACGAGAAGAGGGGACGCGACCAGGTAGCTGCCGCCGAACAGGCCCGTCAGGCAGGCCTTCGGCTGGAGCAGGAGTACATGGCTTCCCAGGAGCTGGAGCCGTACGCCGAGGTCATCGACGATCACGTGGAGAAGCGTCTCACGGAGATTCCGGCCGAGATGGCCAAGAAACCTCCGATGTAGCCGCAGCGGTACCGCTGAAAACCCTCAAAGGATGAAATCTGAAGGATGAAGGATGAATGCGCCGTTTGATTCATCCTTCATCCTTCCGCCTTCATCCTTTGGCCTAAGCGGCTGCTTCTTCCGCGATTTCAGGAGCCATCCCTGCCCGCCGGCGTGATCCCGGTCACACGGCCGCGGCGCGCACAACATCAGGCGCGGCAATAGAATCGTGAGGAAATCACGGAATCCGCCCCCACCCCGCCCCGTTGTAAGCACCCTGCCCGCCTCGGAACGTTTCCCGGTGTGAACCGTCGTAAAGGCAGGTCGAAGATCAATGCCCGAATTCATCGTACGAGTTGGAACGCCTGACGGAACCATCGCCGAGCGCCACGTGCAGGCGCTCAGCGCCCGCGCCGCCGAGGATGACCTGCGCCAGCAGGGGATGCACGTATTCGAGGCCAGACGTGGAAGCGTCCGTCTGCGGGACCTCCTGCCCCGAAGCAGGAAAATCATCTCGACGGAGATGTTCCTGCTCTTCAACCAGGAGCTCCTGGCCCTGGTCAAGGCGGGCCTGCCGATCCTGCAATCGTTCGACATCATGCTCGAGCGGCAGAAGAACCTGCGCTTCAAGGCAGTGCTCAGCGACGTCCGCGAGAAACTGAAGTCGGGCATCGCCCTCTCCGACGCCTTCGCCTCGTACGGCGACGCCTTTCCGGCCATCTACTCGACCTCGCTGCGCGCGGGTGAGCGCTCCGGCGACCTCGAGGGGGTCCTGCGCCGCTTTCTCCGCTACCAGAAGATCATCGTCAACCTGCGCAAGCGGGTCATCGGCGCGCTCATCTACCCGACTATTCTCATCATTCTGTCGATCGCCATGGTCCTGGTCATGCTGATCAAGGTCATCCCGAAGTTCTCCGAGTTTTATGAGGGGTTCGGCGCCGAATTGCCGTGGTTCACGACCTTCATGATCGGCATCTCGAAGACGCTGAATACGAACCTGCCCATCGTCCTGATCGTGGGAGTAGGCGGTTTCATCCTCTTCCGGCGCTGGATCGCCACGAGCGGCCGAGTCACTTGGGACCAGTTGAAGCTGCGGATCCCGCTGGCCGGTGGCATCCTGCACCGTTTCGCCATCATGCAATTCACGCAATCGCTGGGCACGCTTCTGGCTGGCGGGACGCCGATGGTTCCGGCCATCGAGATCGCCTCCCAGTCGATCACCAACCAGTCGATCTCGACGAAGATCTTTGGCATCGTGCAGAACGTTCGCGAGGGGCAGCCACTGTGGCGCTCGCTTGAAAACACGAAGGCCATGAGCGATCTGGCGGTCGAAATGATCAAGGTCGGCGAGTCCACCGGGGCGCTGACGGAAATGCTCGGAAATGTAAGCGAGTTCTACGACGAGGAAATCGAATCGAGACTGACGCGGATGGTGTCGGCGATCGAGCCGATCATTCTCGTATTCATGGGCGTCGTCATCGCCATCCTGCTCTACGCGTTCTATCTCCCTCTGTTCCAGCTCAGCAACGTCGCGCAATAAGAGACCACCCATGACCGCCGATCCACGCACGATCCTCTACAAGAACGCCGACCCGACCGGCGAGTCCGCGCGCGCGCAGCGGATGGCCGATCAGTACGGCTTCGAGTACGTCAACCTGGAGCACTTCCAGGTCGATCACCAGCTCTTCAAGGACATCCCCCTCGAGCTGATGATCCGCTACCAGTTCCTGCCGGAGAAGCGCGAGAACGGCCACATCGCCGTCGTGGTCGGTGATCCGACCGACGTGCTGAAGCTCGACGAGCTGGAGTTGCTGCTCGGCGCGCCTCTCAAGGTCAAAGTGGCCTCCCCCGCGGCCATCCGCGACAAGCTGCAGAAGTCGGAGTCGACCCAGCGCGTGCTCGATGAAGCCACCGAGGGCTTCCGCATGACGCTCGTCGGCGAGGACGAAGAAGGCGAAGAGACGCTGACGATCGACTCGATCACGCAGCAGGAATCGTCGCCGATCATCAAGCTGGTCGACTCCATCGTCTTCAACGCCATCCAGCGCCGGGCATCGGACATCCACATCGAGACCCGCGACAACGAAGTCGTGGTCAAGTACCGCATCGACGGCGTGCTTTACGAGGCGCTCGAGCCGATCGACAAGCGCCACCACAGCACCATCATTTCGCGCATCAAGGTCATGTCCGAGCTCGACATAGCCGAGAAGCGCGTGCCGCAGGACGGCCGCTTCAAGCTGCGGATCACCGGGCGCACCATCGACTTCCGCGTCTCCATCGTCCCCACCGCTCACGGCGAGGACTCGGTCATCCGTATTCTCGACAAGGAGTCGATGAACTCCGACTTCAAGAGCCTGCGCCTCGACGTCCTCGGCTTCGATGACGAGATGCTGCTGAAGTTCCGCAAGTTCATCAAAGAGCCGTATGGCATGGTGCTCGTCACCGGTCCCACCGGCTCGGGTAAGACCACTACGCTCTATGCTGCGCTCTCCGAGATTCAGACCTCGGAGGACAAGATCATCACCATCGAAGACCCGGTCGAGTACCAGCTCCGCGGCATCACCCAGATCCCGGTCAACGAGAAGAAGGGGCTGACCTTCGCGCGCGGCCTTCGGGCCATCCTGCGCCACGACCCCGACAAGGTCATGGTCGGCGAGATCCGCGACGAGGAGACGGCCGCCATCGCCGTACAGTCCGCCCTCACCGGCCACCTCGTCTTCACCACCGTCCACGCCAACAACGTGGTCGACGTCATCGGGCGCTTTCTCAACATGAAGGTCGATCTCTACAACTTCGTCTCAGCCCTCAACTGCGTCCTGGCCCAGCGGCTGGTGCGGAAGATCTGCGAGTCCTGCCGGCACGAGGTCACCTATCCCGACTCCTTCATCATCGAATCGGGCCTCGATCCGAAAGAGTTCCACGGAACGAAATTCTGGGAGGGCTCCGGTTGCATCGACTGCAACGGCACCGGTTTCCATGGCCGCGCCGCGATCTCAGAACTTCTCGACCTCTCCGACCGTATCCGGACCATGATTCTCGACCGCCGTCCGGCCTCGGAGATCAAGAAAGCCGCGAAAGAAGAAGGAATGCTGTTCCTCCGCGAATCAGCGCTCCGGAAAGTGATGACCGGGCGGACCACGTTGCGCGAGATCAACAAGGTCACCTTCGTGGAGTGATATGGCCCGTTCCTTCCCACCTGACGTCGTAGTCCTCGACAGCGATTCTCTGATCCACGCCCGCGTCGGCCGTGGGCGCAGGGCGATGCAGATCCTGCAGGCCAAGAGCTACGTCCTTCGCGACGACGTTTTCGCGCCGGGTGTGGTCACGCCGCAGCTTCAGAACGAGGCCGTATTCGCCGAGGTGCTGCGCCGCATGAAGCTCGAAACCGGAAAATGGGACAAGGTCTCGATCCTTCTCCCCGACTCCTGGTTCCGCATGAACATCATCGAGCTGCAGGCGCTGCCGGAGCGCGCGCACGAAGCGGCCGAGGTGATCCGCTGGAGCCTGCGCCGGACGATGCCGATCGATCCGGCGGCGCTGCGGATGTCGTACGAGGTGCTCAGCCGGACGCCGCCGCGAATTCTGGCGGTCACCGCTGTGGAAGCGACGATCGCGGCCATCGAGCGGCTCTTCGAAGCGGCCGGCATCGAGGTCATCCTGATCGAGCCGGCGGGACTCAACATCTGGAACGCCGTCACCGCGGGCGAAGCGGCCACCACGCGCGACCGCATCTTCTTCTATATCCGGGAGCACGACTTCACCACGGCCCTCTTCCGAGGGGCGATGCCGCTCTTCATCCGCTCGCGCAACCTCAACGGCGAACGGACGCTCCAGCAGGAGATCAAACTCTCCGCGACGTACCTGCGCGACACGCTGCAGACGACGTCGGTGGAGAAGTGCTACGTCGCCGGCAACGGCATCAACGGCGAGGTCACCAGCGCCATCGCCGGCGAGTTCTCGGCGCCAGTGGTGAAGGTGGCCCTTCGCGACGTGGCCGAGCAGACCTCGGGTGGCGATGCCGCCGCGTATGAAGCGGAGCTGACCGCGGCTACAGGAGTCTTCACAGGGTGAAACCGATCCACCTCAACCTCGCTTCGCGGCCCTTCCGCGACTACCGGCCGGTCTACGCCATCGTCGTGGTCATGGCGCTGCTGACGGCGTTTCTAGCCCTCAACAACGTCGACACGTTTCTTCGCTACCGCACGGAGACGAAGACGACGCGGGCGGACATCGACAAGCTCGAACAGCAGATCGCCGACGAACAGCACAAATCCGACACGCTCTCGCAGCGCCTCAAAGGGGTCGATCTCAAGCTCCTGGCTTCGCAGACGGAGTTCGCGAACGCGCAGCTCGCCGAGCGCGCCTTCTCCTGGAGCGAGTTGCTCGACCGCCTCGAGCGCGTATTGCCGGCCGACGTCCGGCTCCAGTCGGTGACGCCTTCCTTCGCCAAGGACGGGTTGGTCCATCTCTCGATGACCTGCGTCACCAAGACCGGCGACGGCCTCACCGCGACGATCAACCGGTTCAACGGCGACCCGCGCTTCGCGAATGCGTTCCCCACCGTTCAGACGATTAACGGCGGCGAGTACCACATCGCGCTCGGAGTCGACTACCGTCCGTCGATCGCCAGGAGGGTCGAATGATCTGGCGCGAGAAGCGAATCCTCCTGATCGTTCTCGGCCTGCTTCTGTTGGCGAATACGATCTTCTTCTTCACGTACCGCGTGCAGTACAAAAGCCGGCTTCAGGATCTCGACGCGCGGCAGGCGCAGGCCGCTGCCCGTCTGGATCAGGCCCGCCACGCGCGCATCACCACCGAACAGCAGCTCGCCGCGTACAAGAAAGTGCAGAGCGACCTTCAGGTTCTCTATAACGAGCGCTGGTCGACGGCGCTGCAGCGGTTGACGGCGCTGATCGACGAGGTCAGGCGGCTCGCCGCGGCCAGCCACCTCGAGCCGCCCAGCTATCAATTCACGGCCGGCGAGACCAAGAACGCCAGCACCGTCAGCAACACCAAGGGATCGATCGGCACCACCACGGTCGAGATCGCATTCACCGTGCAGGGGACTTATGAACAGGTGCGCCGTCTCATCAATATGCTGGAGCTCTCCGATCAGTTCGTGATCATCGACGGAATCAGTCTCGCCAGCACCCCGACGGCATCCGGCGACAAGACCCTGACGCTCAACATTCGACTCAAGACCTTGTTCCGCGAGGCGCGCACCAGCGCACCCTCAGCGAGCAAACAGTTGTGATGGACTGGATGAACTGGAAAACCTGGACGACGATCGGCGTGATCCTCATCGCAATCTTTGCGATCTACGCGTTCGCGAATTCGCACGGCGATGAGCCGCTTCCGGCGCCGGCTGCTGCCGCCGCGCCGGCATCCCCGCAAAAGGCGCGCGTACCGCAGACCGCCAGCACGCCCGGCGTCCCCATGCTGCACTCGGAGTGGCTCGACCCTCAGCCCGGCAATTACAAGATCGAGCGGAATCTGTTCGCTTTCAAGGAACCGCCGCCGCCGCCACCTCCTCCACCCCCCAAGGTTCAACCACCGCCGCCCGACCAGGATCACGACGGCATTCCCGATTTCCGCGACAACTGTCCGACGGTCTACAACCCCGACCAGAAAGACAGTGACAACAACGGCATCGGCGACGCGTGCGACACGGCATGGCAGGAGCTCATCAAGCTACATCCGCCTCCTCCGCCCAAACCTGTGCCGCCCCAGTTCACGATGAAGTACATCGGCACTTTCGGACCGGCGGCCAATCCGATCGCGACGTTCGAGGGGAAAGGCGAGATCGTCAACGTACGCGTCGGCGAAACGATCGACGGCAAGTTCATCCTCCGCAGCATCGGGATCGAGTCGGTCGAGATCGGCTTCGTCGGTTTCGCTGCCGACGAGAAAACGCGCGTGCCGCTCGGACAGTGACTTTTGAAACGCAATAGCGTCGAAACATCAGAATGAGGAGGGAGTCGGGAGCCGGATATCGGGAGTCGGAGAAAAACACAGCATGGTCTCTCCGACATCCACCACCGGCTCCCGATCTCCCGGAAAACGAATGAGCCAGACGAAACTCGGAATTACAGCACTCGCGTTGTCTCTCACGGTGTTCTCCTGCACCAGCTACAACGCGTTCCAGAAAGCGAAGACGGCCGAGCAGACGAAGGATTGGGACCAGGCCGTCGCCGAGTACCAGAAGGCGCTCGACGTCAATCCGTCGAACTCCCTCTACCAGATCAACCTGTCGCGGGCGAAGCTCGAAGCGTCCCGCATCCATTTCCAGAAGGGCAAAACGCTGCGTGCCTCCGCGCTCAACGCCCGCGGTGAGGATCAGATCCGCCTGATGCAACTCGCCACCACGGAGTTGGAGCTGGTGATCCGGCTCGACCCGACGAACCAGTACGCCGCCGTCGAATACGGGAAGGCCGTCAACGCGCTGCGGGATGCCGCGGCGGCCGGGCAACCAATCACGATCGACGAGATCAAGAAACGTGCGAAAGCCAACACTACGAAGTCACAACCGCCGCAGCTCAACCCGAGCTCCGATCAGCCGATCTCTCTCTCGTTCCCGCACGAGACGCCGGTCAAGGAAATCTACAAGGCGCTCGGCAACGCCTTCGGAATCAACATCCTCTTCGATCAGGCCGTGAAGGACGACCGAATCGCCATCGAACTGAAGGACGTCACCGCCCAGCAGGCTCTCGAGCGCCTCATGCAGGCTGCCAATCATTTCTACAAGGCACTCGACGAGCACACCATCATCGTCGTCCCCGACAACCCGCAGGCCCGGCGCGACTACGAAGACCTGGTCATCCGCACCTTCTACCTGTCGAACGGCGATGCCGAACAGGTCACGAACGTCGTCCGGACGATGATCGAGGCCCGCAACGTTTTCCCGCTGAAGGCGCTCAACGCCATCACCATCCGCGACACCGCCGACAAGGTACGTATCGCCGAAAAGATCATCGATGCCAACGACAAAGCCAAGGCCGAAGTGGTCGTGGACGTCGAGTTGTTGCAGATCGATCTCGATAAACAGCAAGAGATCGGCGCGGTCGTGACCGGCCTCGGTGGCAGCCTTTTCGCCGGAAACGTCCCGACCGACACCACCGGCCCCAAGCCTTCGAACCTGGACACGCTTCGCGCCATCCGCAGCTCGAACCTCAACTTTACGATCCCCTCCATCTCGTACAACCTGATCAAGACCATCGGCAACACCGAGACGCTCGCCAACCCCGAGCTCCGTATCTCCGAGGGAGAGAAGGCGACGTTGCACATCGGGCAGCGCGTTCCGGTGCCTGTGACGACGTTTCCAACGATCAATACCGCCAGCAGCGGAGGGCTGGCCGGGCAAGCCACGTCCTTCCAGTACCAGGACGTCGGCATCAAGGTCTCCATCGAGCCGCGCGTCCACCACAACGGTGAGGTTACGCTCAAGCTGACCGTCGAAGTCTCCGACGTCGCCGCCTCGGCAAACCAGTCGGACCAGCCGACGTTCAACACGCGCACGATCGAAGCGACTATCCGCCTCAAAGACGGAGAGACGAACTTCCTGGCCGGCCTCATTCAGCAGACCGAAGGGACCACCAGCGCCAAGACCCCATTCCTCGGCGACATCCCCATCCTCGGGCGTCTCTTCAACAAGGATAAGACCTCGCACCACCGCACCGATCTGATGCTGACGATGACGCCGCACATCATCCGCATGCCCGACATTACCGAGGACGATATGGCGCCGATGTGGGTCGGCACGCAGAGCAACCTCAGCTTCCGCGGCCTCTCGCCGCGTCTCGAGTCGCAGACGACCGCCGATCCGTTCACCCCACGGGCCACGCAACAGTTCAACGCCAACGGCGTCGACGGAGCCGGCAATCCGATTCCGACACCCAACAGACCGACGCCGCGCGGACAGAACAACCCGCTCCTCCGTAATCCGAATTCGACGAATCCGAATCCGAATCCAAATCCGAACAGTCCAAATACACCGATCAACCCGCAGCCGCAGAGCAATCTCTCGCTCCCGTCGACGGGAGCGGTCGTCGCGCAGTCGGTGATGGCCGAGACCAGCGCCACGGACAACACCGGCCTCGCGCCCCGCATCCAGCCGCAACCGATGCGGCTGGCGTTCAAAGCAGGCGAAGAGAAGATGTGGAATGTCGTGGGAATGGATCTGGACGGCCTGACGACGCAGCAGATCATGCTCCACTACGACCCGCGTACGATCGACGTGAGCGAGGTCATCTTCGGTCCGGCGCTGGTCGTCGATCCGACGACCCCGCCGGTGGCCACCATCGACCGCGAGCACGGCACCGTGCGCATCACCTCCTCGAACGGCCAACCGCTGCAGTTCTACAACGGCGGCGGTGACATCGCCTCGCTACGCGTGCGCGGGGGCTCTCCCGGCGACACCTACCTCGTGCTCGAGAACCCAAACCTCACCAACGGCAGCGGCACGGTCGTCAACGCGTCGGTGTCGGGAGGGCACGCCAGGGTCGACTGATGAACGCCCGCCGCTCAAGCAACACCGGCTTCACCGTCGCGGAGCTGATCACCGTGGTGGCGATCATCGGCATCCTCGCCTCGGTGGCCATACCGCTGGCCAACTTCGGCATCCGCCGTCAGAAGGAGATCGAGCTGCACGAAAAGCTGCGCAGGATTACCGAGGCCATCGACCGCTACCACGAGCTGCGCATGCAGCAGCCGGGAAGTCCGGCAGGCATGAAGGATCCGCCCAACATCGAACAGGGACCGTGGCCGAAGGATCTCGAAGAGCTGACCAAACCGATCGAGGTCAACAGCGGCCAGAAAGTTCGCCTGCTCCGTGCGCGAGACCTCATCGATCCGATGACCAACAAGGCGGAGTGGAACATTCTGTCGGCCGACGACGATCCTGATGCCGAGGGATCGAGCTCGCCCAAGAACGTCTACGAGATTCATTCGAAGTCAACCGCGCCGGCCCTCGACGGGAAGACGCACTACAACGAATGGTGAAAGAAGTGGATTAGTGGATTAGTGGATTAGTAGATCAGAGGATCGGTTACTAATCACTAATCCACTGATCGACTACCAGGGAGCCACCGTGAAACGACGCCGCAAACAGCAATCCGGCTTCACCCTCATCGAGCTGATCGTCGTCGTCACGATCATCGGCATTCTCGCCGCCGTCGCCGTATCCAACGTCAGGTGGGCGCAGACGAAGGCGCGCGAGTCGGCCCTGCGCCACGATCTGTTCGAGATGCGCAAATCGATCGACGACTATTACGCGGACAAGCAGAAGTATCCCCAGAGCCTGCAGACGCTCCAGCAGGAGCACTATCTGCGGAACATTCCGAAGGACCCGATGACCGGCAAGTCCGACTGGGAGGAAGTGCAGAACACTCCCGATCCTTCGGACCCGAACGCGGTGCCGACCGATCCGGCAGCGTCGGCCGACAACGCCGCCCCCGGCATCTACGACCTACACAGCCAGGCACCCGGCAATGGACTCGATGGCACACCGTACAAGAGCTGGTAGAGCAGTTCATCCTGAGCGTAGCGAAGGATCTGGCACCCGCAGCAGCGGCTGTTTCCCGGCTGCGGTCACCAGATCCTTCGCCGCTTCGCGACTCAGGATGAACGAAAAAGGCTTCACCCTCGCCGGCGTCATCGTGATCATGACCATCATGATGATCTTCGTCGCCTACACGGTCCCGCGGCAGTGGTCGACCATCATGAAGCGGGAGCGCGAGCGCGAGACGATTTACGCCATGCAGCAGTACGCAAAGGCCATCACCGCGTTCCGGCTCAAGAACAACACCTACCCGACCTCGCCGCAACAGCTCAAAGATGCCCGCATGCCGCGCATGATCCGCGGCCTCAAAGGGGAGTTCGTCGATCCACTCACGGGGGAGGTGGACTGGCTGGTCATCCCGCAGTCGGCCGGCACCGCCCTGCCGGCACACAACATCGTGAACCCGAATGGCAACGGTTTGCCGCCACCGACGCTGCCGCCGACTACGCCGCCGACAAATGGCACCACGGATACATCGTCCAGCAGCACGACGTCGACCAGCGGCACGAATCCCAATGCACCACCCGCCCTACCCGGTATCCCGATCAAGGACTACGCCGGCGGCCCCTTCATCGGCGTCCGCCCTCCCACCCACGGCAAGTCGCTCATCAGCCTCTTCGGCGCCGATACCTACGAGACCTGGATCTACACGACCCTGGACTACGAACAGGAGAAGGCGTTACGGATCACCGGCGCCTCAACCGTATTCCATTAGGCCACCATCTTCGTTTTCACCGTTCTGCCGAGCAGACTCTTGGACCCCTTTGCGGCGCGGACCACTACAATCCCGCTTCGCATGTCATCCAACATGGAAACCGTCAGCCGCTACGTCCTCCCCTCGGGGCTGACGATCATCATCGAGACCCTCCCGTACGTCCGCTCCGTGGCGCTCGGCTACTACCTGCGCAGCGGTTCCGCGGTCGAGTCGGAGGAGCACAGCGGGGCATCGCACTTTCTCGAGCACCTGGTGTTCAAGGGGACGGCCACGCGGTCGACGAGCGACATCGCCAAGGTGATCGACATCCTCGGCGGCGACGTCGACGCCTTCACCGGCAAGGAGTACACCTCCTTTTACTGTCACGTGCTCGACGAGCAGATGATGACGGCGCTCGGGCTGCTGACCGACATCGTCATCTCGCCGCGATTCACCGACGACGATCTGGAAGTCGAGCGCGGCGTTATCCTCGAAGAGATCAAGATGGTGGAGGACACGCCCGACGACCTCGTCCACGAAATCTTCGTCACCGCGTTCTGGCCCGATCATCCCCTCGGCCGCCCGATTCTCGGCACCGAGGAGACGGTGAACCGCCTCGGACGGAAACAGATCCTCGCGCACTACGACGAGACCTTTCATCCGTCGAACATGATCTTCTGCGCCTCGGGCAATGTGCGCCCCGAGGACATTCTCCCGTTCCTCGAGAAGACGTTCGCCAACGACACCAAGCCTCCCATCGCCCGCACCTGGTCAACGCCGACGCCGGCACAGCACGTGATTCTCCGCGAGAAGCGGGAGCTCGAGCAGGTTCACCTCTGCCTCGGCTCGCGCGGATTTCCGCAGCAGGGCGACGAGCGCTATGCCGCGGCGCTCTTCAACACCATCCTCGGCGGCGGCATGTCGTCGCGCCTCTTCCAACGCATCCGCGAGAAAATGGGACTGGTCTACACCGTGATGTCGTACCACAACGGCTACGTCAACGGCGGATACGAAGCGATCTACGCCGCTTGTGCGCCGAAGAATCTCAAACGCGTCCTCGATATGACCCTGGCCGAGATGCGCACGATCAAGAGCGGCGGCGCCACCGCGGACGAACTGAGCTCGGCGAAGCTGCACCTCAAAGGCTCGATCCTCCTGTCGCTCGAATCGACCGTCAGCCGGATGTCCGGCCTGGCGAGGCAGGAGTACTACTTCGGGCGCCAGTTCTCGCCCGACGAGATCACCGCCGCCATCGACGCCGTCACCCTGGAAGACATCGCCAACGTCGCCGCCACCATCGTCGATCCCGAATCACTCTCGCTCACGCTGATCGGAAATCTGAAGACGCCGGGGATTTCGACGGACATGCTGCGCAAGGCTGTGGCCTGACTCTACCGTCTGATGAACGATCGCGGAGCGAACTCGAAGATCACACCAGCGAGTATCGCGCTTTCGTGCATCGTTGCCACGCTTTCGCTGTCGATGTCGGTTGACGCAAGTAGCATACAGACGATTGTCCTGGCCTCCGAGCTTCAGCCATTCGTCGAGGGAGGAACGCGGCCCATCGATGTCGAAAGTGCAGATTTGAACGGCGATGGACGTCTCGACTACCTTCTTGTGCTCGAGAAACTCCCAACTACCGCCGAGAGCGACCACCTCACGCGAACTCTTCTGGTCATCATCCGCCAATCCGATGGCAGGCTCAGTGTGGCAAGACGCAGCGAGAGCGCTGTTCGTGATGACGGTTGTGGAGGTCCTTTTGGCGATTGCTTTCAAGGCGTTACGGCGAAGGATCGCGAGTTCGCTATCTCCGAGTATGGTGGCAGCTCGTGGCGTTTCAATAGAGTCAGTACATTCAGGTTTTCGTCTCGAGACCAGACTTGGCGGCTCGTGCGTGTCGAGGAGCAGTCGTTCCACGTCTCCAATCCGTCCAAGGTGAAACATGCCGTGTACGTCCCACCACGCAACTTCGGAAGGATCGATATTTCCGAGTATGACCCTGACGACTTCCTTGGAAAAGGCTCTAAATGAACTAGCGTCCTGTCAATATTGAAATCCGGAGTTGAGCGCCTTCTCAATTCACTGTCATCCTGAGGCTGCCGGAGCCGCGTCCGTGGTATTGGTGATTGCGCAGATGAGAATTCGCGGCGGAGGACGCCGAAGGACCCCCCAACTACAGGCCGGAAAGGGAGGGGGATTCCTCGTCTGCGACACCCGTCCACCACCCTTCCCCGCACGTAGGTTGGGGGTCCTTCGGCGTCCTTCGCCGCGACGTTTGATTTGAGCAATCACCAAC
>JADGNY010000203.1 GCA_017883235.1 Thermoanaerobaculia bacterium
CGCCTCGGATCTCGCGTACGGAGGCGTCGTCGACGAGACACGTACTCTGACCTCGCGCATGGAGGCCGCCAACACCCGCAAGAAGCTCAAAGCGGTCAAAGTTGCGCGCGGCCTCTATCGCGTGGCCAAGGGCTACGTGACCACCGACCTCGGAAATGCCGTGACGCCCCATGTCGACGAAATGAAGCGCGCGTTGCAGCGGCCGCGCACCAAAAAGAAGGCCGCACCGACGGAGCCGCCGCCGGCGGCACCGCCGCCAACTGTGCCCACGACTGCGCAGCAGAAGTAAACCGAGGGGCCGGAGGAGGCTACGATTGGCCAATCACCTCCCCGGCTCCTCACACGACTGTCCGTCACGAATCGAGCAGTGCTCGACCCGCGGCCATCCAGCCGCGGGTCGGATTTTATGGCGGGATGTGCGAAATTTTCGAAAAACGAAGGGCCTGACCCCCGAGAATATCAAGGCCCGGCCTGAAACGAATCGGGCTGGAGCGTCACTAACGATAAAGGAGGGATGTGATGGCCAATCCCAACGCAGCATTTGGAACGATCTCGGAACTTTCCCGCGATACCGATCGGGGAACGGCCGTGGTTCTTGCCGACGGCCGTACCGTCCGATTCGACCCCGCGGACCGGCGCGCCGCCGCGTTCACTTCGATCCTTGAAGACCTCCGCAGCCGGAAGATGCCGGTGTACATCGAGACCGATCCCGGTTCCGGATTCATCGGGCGTGTCCACCTGCCGAAGCTCGTCCGCATCGACCGCATCACGGAAGAGCCAGGCGGGGACGTATCGGTCATGTTCGAGCAGTCGCACGCGCGGCACGTGGTGAAGCGAGACAGCGCGGAAGCGGGCGAGCTGCTGCGCGCGTTACGCGAGGCGCGCAAAGAGCAATGGCTGGCCGTAACCGTCTCGGACGCGGGGGAGATCCTCGATGTCCGCCCATTCGACCCGCCCTTCGAGCTGCCCCGCCTCGAACCTCCGCCCGCGATACGGTGGTGGCAGTGGTACTGGTGGCCGTGGAACTGGTGGTGCTGCGTCTCGATGTCGCGCGCGCAACAACTCTTCGACCTTTGCGCCGCCACGACCTGCAACCCCCTGACGGTTCCGGTGCCCTGCATTCCGTTTCTCTACCCGGATGACGGCTGCTGGGGCCGCGCGCACGAGATGTGCCGCCTGATCATCGCGGACGGCGCAAGTCCTCGGAAGGTCTGGATCGATGGATCGCTGCATACGCCGACGAAAAACAATCCGAACTGCTTCGTCAACTGGGGCTGGCACGTCGCCCCGACGCTGTGCGTCCGCAGGTGGAGATGGTGGTGGTGGTTCTCGTCGCAAACGATGGTGATCGATCCGTCGCTCTTCACGACCCCTGTTTCGGAGGCGACGTGGAAGGGCGTGCAGGGAGATCCGAACGCGACTCTCACTCCTACGTCGGCGGACGTGTTCTCACGCTGGGGCGGCTATCAGCCCGATCCCGCCTACGTGCAGACAAACATCGTTCTGGCCAACTACCGATCCCAATTGCAACTTCGTTCTCTGAACATCGGGCCGCCGCCGTATGCCAACTGCCCCTGAGCCTTCCCGATTGCACGGTAATCAACCGGCTCGCCGCTTAGGCACCTTCGCGGTCCGATGTTCGGCCAAAAACTCGCGCAGAGCCTTGTTGACCGCTTCGGAGTTTCGGAATTCCCTGGCCACGTCGGGATCGAGCAGAACCACGTTCGTTCCCTTCTGATACTCGGCGAAAAACTTCCCGCGCACGCCCCCGCGCAGGTCGTACTCCGGCCGCATTTCCTCGAGTGCTGCTTTGCTATTCGTCTTCTTCGTAGACATGACGCTCTGCACTTGTTGCCAGCCTCGCGCTGATGATGCGCGCCAGCACGGGGCCAGGCCTTCGGTTTTTGCCTGCCTCTGTTTCGAAAAACAAAGGCCTGGCCCCCGCGAAGCTTGTGAGGGCCGTCTGATCGAAGAGTGGTTGAAAGGACATCTCCTGGTCGGAGGCGTCGACGGCGTCCTGACCTACAAATTCACCCACACGCTCTTCGTCTGCGTGTACTTCTCCAGCGCGTCGCGGCCCTGATCCCGTCCGAAGCCGGACTCCTTGAAGCCGCCGAACGGTAGCGCCGGATCGTAGAGGTTATAGCTGTTGATCCAGACCGTGCCGGCTTTGATGGAGCGGGCAATGCGGTGGGCTTTGGAGATGTCGCGCGTCCAGACGGCGGCGGCGAGACCGTAGACGGTGGCGTTGCCTTTGGCGATGGCGTCGTCGGCATCCTTGAAGCGGATGGTGGCCAGGACCGGGCCGAAGATCTCCTCGCGTGCGATGCGGTGATCGACTTCCACGTCGTCGAAGATGGTCGGCTTGACGAAGTAGCCCTTGCCGGTACCGATGTCGGTGCGCTCGCCGCCGGCGACGAGCTTGGCCCCGTCGCTCTTGCCGGCTTCGATGTACGAGAGCACGGTTTCCATCTGCTCTTTGGAGACCAATGCGCCGAGGCGCGTTTTGGGGTGGAGAGGGTCGGCGGCCACCATCTTGTTGGCGCGTTCGGTCACCTTGGCCATCAGCTCGTCGTGTGCTGACTCCTCGACGAGGAGCCGCGAGCCGGCGGCGCAGACTTCGCCTTTGCCGTAGAAGATGGCGTTCAGCGCACCGCGGGCCGCTGCTTCGAGATCGGCATCGGCGAAGACGATGTTCGGCGACTTGCCCCCGAGCTCGAGCGACACCTTTTTCAAGGTCTTCGCCGCGCGGGCCATGATCCCTCTCCCCACCTCGGCGGATCCGGTGAAGGCGATGGCGTCGACGCCGGGATGATCGACGAGCGCGTTGCCCACGACGGAGCCGCGTCCGGGGATGACGTTCAGGACGCCGGCAGGCAGTCCGCACTCTTTAGCGTACTCGGCGAACTTGAGCAGTGAGAGCGACGTATTCGACGCCGGCTTGATGACCACGGTGTTGCCGCACGCCAGCGCGGGAGCGATCTTCCAGACCGCCAGCATCAGCGGGAAGTTCCACGGAGTGATCGCGCCGACGACACCGACCGGCTCGCGTAGCGTGTAGGTGAAGGCGTTGTCGGCGATGGGGATGGTCTCGCCGGTGACTTTGCCGCTCCAGCCGGCGAAATAGTAGAGACACTCCGCCGCGGCGGGCGTATCGACGTACTGCGATTCGAAGATCGGCTTGCCGTTGTCGATGGTCTCGATGCGGCCGATGTCGGCGGCGCGCGCGCTGAGCATGTCGGCGATGCGCCAGAGGATCTTGGCGCGGTCGCGCGGCTTCATCTTCTGCCAGTCGCTCCCCGGCTCCATCTGGGCGCGGGCAGCGCGCACCGCGGCGTCGACGTCATCCGCTCCCGCGGAGGCGACGTCGGTGATCTTCTCCTCGGTGGCGGGGTTGGTGGTGGCGAAGGTCTCGCCGGATCGGGCATCGACGAATTCGCCGTTGATGAAAAGCTTGTTCTGGATTGCCTCAGCCGTCATGGCCCAGCATCCTAGCAGAGAGCCTTTACGCTACCATCGCATAATGCGTAAGGGAGCGTGCTTCGTTTCGTTGATCGTTCTTCTGCTCCTGCCGCACCGCGCGTCCGCCCTCTTTCAGTTTCGTGACGGGTGGACGAAGCTCCTGGTGACACCACAACCCAGCTCGTCGAGATCCGCTATCTCGCAGATCATCACCGACGCCGGGGGCACGATCTTGTGGGACTACGGCGCGTTCATCCTGGTTAATGTTCCTGTCCCCCAAGAGGCGACGGTGACGTCGAGGCTCGCCCCGCTCGACGTCTCCGTGCGGTCGGGGCTCGAGGAACGGATCTTTCTCCCGGGCGCGACATTCGATCCTCGAGTCGGAATCCCGCAAAACATCGATCCGTCTCAGATGACGTTCTCCTATCCGCCCGGTCATCAGGGTTTGTACGTCGTGCAATTGATCGGACCTACCGTCAACACGTGGTGGAATGAGATCCAGGCTCTCGGCGCCACGATCGCCGTTTACCTTCACGAGAACACGTACGTGGTCGCGGCGACGCCGGAACAAGCGCAACTCTTTGCAGACTTACCCTACGTGCAGTTCGTCGACTTTCTGCATCCATTCGAGAAGGGAGAGGACTTCTCGAAGCTCCCGACTTCGGTTCGTTACGATGTCTATGTCGGGGGCGTGGCCACAGCGACCGATTCGTCCGACGCCGACGTCGCGAAGATCGCCGAGGCGATCAACAGTCGCTATGGCTCCACGGAGATCGCCTATAACATCCGCGTTAAGGGCGAAGATGCGGCGCGTTTGGCGAGGGTTCCGCTCGTCTATACCTTCAGCGCGCAGGCAATCTCGCTCCCCCACGTCTGGGCGGCCATGCCTCGTCGCGCACCAGCCGGATCGACGATCACCATTTCCGGCGAAGGGTTCATCAAGGGGGCGTCGGTGACGTTCGGAGGCGTACCGTCGCCTCAAGTCGAAGTACTGGGCGACGATCGGCTCCGCGTGCAAGTGCCGGAGACGACAGCGACCGGGCCGGTCGATCTGCTGGTGAGCGTTCCGACCGATCAGAAACAGTTCTTTTCGGGCGGTTCGGCTTCGGGATTTAATATCGACGCCCCTTCACGGAGCACATTCAAAGCGGGCGATCTGATCGCGGGAAATACTCTGTTCAATCGGTACATCGAAGGCACCGACGGCGGCGAGCTGCAATGGCTCGATCCGACGGACGTGAGCCTCTTCGTACGGCGGCAGTCGACATTGCTGGACGCGAACACTCTCTTCATCGATCCGAAAGGAAACGTGATCTTCGTCGACCGCAACGCAGCCACGCAGTACGACCTGATGAGTGAGAAGTCCAACGCGGCCCCCCCCTTCGCCGCCGGTGCCTCGGCCGTGCTTTTCGATCGTGCCGGCAACGCCGTCGTCGTGCGCGGCAACACGATCGAGCGCCGTGCCGCGAACGGCTCACCCACGGGTAGCGCTTCGCTCGTCTCCGCCAGCAGAATCACCGGCGCCGATCTCGCTGCCGATCAGTGCACGCTTGTCTACACCATGGCGAAAACGGTTGGGGCGTATGACGTCTGTGCCTTCCAGCCACTGCCGCCAATCTTCAGCTCAACGAAGGATCAGCTCTCGGTGCGCATCCTGCCGGACGGTACGCTGTTGGCCGTCGACGACACGGACACACGCGTCATCAACACATCGGGCACCGTCCTCGCCACGATCGCTGGCGGCGGATCGGCGCTGGCGCTGTCACCGGATGGCTCGCTGGCGTGGATCTCCGGATACGACGGCATCCGCTCCTACGACCTGCGCACTAAAGTCGCTTCGATACCTGTGCGCTTGCTTCCTGAAAACACGAGCGTCGTGGCATTGGCCGTGTACGGCGGCTGGTCAGCCGCGCGCGGCGCGGCAACGTATTCCGTGCCCTCTCCGCGTCATCGCGCCGCAGGACACTGAGCACGGCATCCGGAATCACGCCGGCCTACGCGGTCGCCTTTTCCACATAAGGCGTGATGTCGAAATTACGTTCGTACATCTCCTGGATCTGCTCCATCTCCGCGTCGCTGAGCGGCGGGTGGTCGGAGGCGGCGGCGAATTCGCGGATCTGTTCTTCGTCGTAGATGTTCGGGAGCGCGGAGAGGATGGACTTGTGTGCGTAGAGCCAGAGAAGGGCGAACTGGCCGAGCGTCACGCCGCGTTCTTTGCGCAGCGACTCCAGGCGGTCGACTTTCTGCAAGCCCTCCACCATCCAGGAGCGAGGGCGGTGGGAGCGGTGGTCGGTCTCATCGAACTTCGTGTCGAGCGTGTACTTCCCTTCGAGCATCCCCGAGGAGTGCGTGACGCGGATGAGGAACTGCGGATCGGGATCGGCCTTCCAGGCCCGGAACGACGGCTCGAAGGCGGATGACGGCGTACAGACCTTCTTCCCCGTCTCCCCTTGCATCGACTCGGGCACGCCCGCGTACGGCGGCCCCTTCGCGGCGGCGAGGATGAACTCGCGGCCGGGGTCCTGCTCGAGGACGTTGTAGATCATCTGCGTGACCGGCGCGTGGCGCACGGCGTTGGCGTAGATCCCTTCGTCGCGCCAGCCGATGGCCGGGCCGAGCGACGGACCATACGACACGATTTTCCCTTCCTTTTTCAAAGCCTCCAGCGTTTCCCAATGCTCGTCTTCCATCAGCGTGACCACGCGCGGATTGTGCGGCTGGTAGATGGCGACGTGATCGACCCCGAGCCGCTGGAGGGACTGCTCGATGGCGAAACGGACGAACTTCGGCGACATGTCCTGTGGCAGCTCGCGCTGTCCCCGAGGACGCTCGGGATTGTTGTAGAAGTCGTAGCCGAACTTCGTCCCGACGATGACCTCGGGATGCTCAGCCAGCAGCGGTTTGAGCATCGTCTCACCGCGCCCGTTGCCGTACGCGTCGGCGGTGTCGATGTAGTTGATGCCGGCGTCGAGAGCGATCCGGATCAGCCGCCGCCCCTCGTCATCCGTGTAGTTGCCCCACCAGCCCGTGGTGAGTGTCCAGGTGCCGAAGCCGAGCTCGGAGAGTTGGAGATCGGTGCCATGAAGGTTTCGGTAGCGCATGATGGAAAAGATATCACCGAGCAGCGCGCCTGCGAGCCGGCGGAGGGACGACGGAGAAGGTGTATGTGCCGGCGTCGGTCATCCGGTTGAAGTCGATCACGATCCAGTGAACGACATATTCGCCTGCCGGCAGTGAGGCAATCGCCGCGGAAGTCGTCAGGCAAAGCTGTAGCGGATATGGAGCAGGCGGCTGTTGGGGATTGACGTGGTCGTAAACAGTAATCTGATTGCCTGTGACCGAAACGGACGGCGCGAGAAAGCTAATCGCGGTCATGCGCGTGAGCGACAGCACTACCGGCCTTCCAG
>JADGNY010000204.1 GCA_017883235.1 Thermoanaerobaculia bacterium
GGGCTTCGAGGGCTGCATTCACACGGTGACCGACTTCGACAACCGCGTGGTCACGTACAAATACGACACGAGCGGGCGACTGACGAACGTCAGCGGTCCCGATCCCGAATCAGCGAACAGCGCAAAACCCTCTACAACCTACACGTGGGGATCACCTGCAACGACCGGCACCAAACAGCAGCTCTACGTTTCCGGCCAGATGGCGAATGAAAAGGACGGTTTGGACCGCACCGTCTGGAGTGCCGGCTACGACGGCTCCAGCCCGTGGGCGGCGCAGACGCTCACCAGTGGCGGCGGTACGTGGACGATCACGCCGAGTGACGACAAGACCACCGTGCTCGATCCGAACGGCAACACGTGGGAGTACGCGCGCGACACCGATCGCCGCATCAGCTCCCTCAAAGAGCCGGGCGGTCCGACGACGAGCTACGGCTACGACGACGACGGGCGGCTCTCGTCGGTCACCCGTCCCCTCGGCGATAAGACCACGTACGGCTACGACGGAGCGAACGGCAATGACCGCCGCCCCATGCTGAACGTCAACACGGCTACCGAATACCCGCGCACCGGCTCGGACGAAGCCATGGCCGGCATGACCAGGGTGACCACCGTCGGCTACGGCCCGGCGAACCTGCCGACGTCAATCACCACCCCCGACGGCGCAAACACCGCCATCCCGCGCAACCCCGGCGGCAACCCGCGCTCCATCACCGACGCGGCGAATGTGACGACAACGCCCGTTTACGACGAGCACGGGCTGCTGAAAAGCTCGTCCGATCCGCGCACAGGAAACGTGACGTATCAGTACGTCCCAAGCGGCGTGCAGAAGGATTATCTCTTCACCGCCACTACGTCCGACGGCACTACGACCTACGGAGTCGACAATCGCGGGAATGTCAGGACGATCAACACACCTGGAGCAAACACAACGACTCTGACAGTCAACAAACTCGATCAGCTCGAAAAGCAGGTCGCCGGAGTCTCGTCGACCACCATGACCTACGACGCCGCGCGGAACATCGCCACGCGCAGCGCGCTGGCCGGCGCCACTCCAGCTGGTCAGCCGATTCTAAGCACGAGCACCTATACGATCGATGAGATTGGACGAGTGAAAATTCGTACGGATAACGGACTTCAGACGCAGTACGGCTTTGATCCCGCCGGCAACCTCAAGACTGTAACGCGCCCCAGCGCCGCCGATGTCACCTACGGCTACGATGATCGGAATCGGCTGGCCTCCGCGACGGAAGGCACGCTCACCACGCGCTACGGTTACGACGACGACAGCACGCAGAAGACCATCACCAACCCGCGCGGGAAGACGACATCGTTGACGCCCGGCGGCTTTGGGAACCACGCCAAAGTCGCCGACCCGATCGCGATCACAGAAGTAACCACGACCGACGCCGCGGGCCGGCCGGTGGACGTCAGGACCGTGAAGATCGTTGGCAATGACCGGTTCCTGCTGCGCTGGTCGACGAGCGAATACGACCCGCTCGGCCGGGTGACGAAGCAGGTTCAGAAGCTCTTCACTTCTCCGCTGACGATCCCGGTCAACGGGGATCCGGCAGGGGCAACTGACATCGTCTCCAGAACGATCTACGACGATGCCGGCCGCAAGATGACCGTCATCGACCCGCGCGGATTGTCCACTATCACCGAGCTCGATGAGCTCGGACGCCCGGCGAAAGTGACCGACGCCGCCGGGAACGTCAGGCGGACGGAGTACGACAGCAACGGCAACAAAGCGGCGGAGACGCGGGTCGACCGCAAGCCTGACGGCACCACGGAGAGCTTCATCACCAAGTTCGCGTATGACGAGCAGAACCGCCTCGTCGCGGTGACCGATGCCAATGATCCTGCGCACGTCCTGACGATGAGCTACGGATACGACGAACGAGGGAACCGCGCCGCGGAGATCGATGCGGAAGGCAACACGCGCAGGTTCGAGTACGACCTGCACGGCAACAAGTCGAAGGAGACCGACGCCGAGGGGAACGTGACCGAGTTCGCATACGACGATGCCGACCGGCTGGCTTCGATCACAGACGCGAATCACAACCTCACCACGTTCAAGCACGATGACCACGGCAACGTCATCGAGGAGAAGCGCGCGGACGGCGCTACCTGGACCTTCACGTACGACGAGAACAACAACCGCAAGACGGCCACCGATCCGAACGGGACTGTGATCACGTTCGCATACGACGATGCCGACCGGCTGGTGAGTAAGACCATCGCCAAAGCAGCGAACGTACTCGGCCCGTCGAACGTGACCTACACACCCGATGACCTGGGACGCATCATCGCTACGCAGACCGATGAAGGAGTGAAGACCTTCGCAACCTACGACTCGCTCGATCGCCAGCTCACCGAAGGCCAGCAGATCGGCACAGATCCGGCGCGAACGATCGCGAAGTCGTACGATGTCGCCAGCAATATGACCGGCATCATCTATCCATCCGGCCTCGCACTGACGCAGACGATCGACCCGCTGGGTCGCATTGCCGCGATCACGCAGAACGGAACGCCGTCGACGATCGTGACGTACGCCGATGCTGGCTCGCGTCTTGTAGCCCGCTCGCTCACGAACGGCATCACCTCTGCGTGGAGCTACGACCCGAACGCGCGGCTGTCGGCGATCAACGACCAGCTTGGCGCGAACGTCGTCCGCGGCGTGACTTACCAGCGCACGCCACTGGGCAACAAGGCAGTCATCGGACGGCCGGACCTTCAGAAGCAGTGGGCCTACTCGTACAGCCGCAATTCATGGATCACCAGCGAAAGCGTCCTTCGCACCGACACCGACAAGAACACGCTGCTTGCTTCGACGACGTACGATATCGATCCCGTGCTGAACTACCGCAACATCACCCGGACGGCGCAGACCGCCGAGACCTCGAGCACGACGTCGCAACTGACCACGGTCAACAACCGCAACCAATACGCGACCTTCACCGGTCAATCCTTGAGCTATGACCCGAACGGCAACCTCACGTTGAAAGACGGCACAACACTAAAGTACGAGTTCGAGAACCACCTGAAGAGAGCCACCACAGCCGACGGCACCGTCATCGAAAACACCTACGACGCAACGGGCCGCAAAGTGCAGGAGAAGACCACTGCCGGCACGACCCACAGCACGGAGTACGTCCTCAATGGCGATCAGGTACTCGAAGAATACGGCGACGCCACCATGACCTCACGGTACGTCCGCGGCCGTGGCATCGACGAAATCGTCCGCGCGGAGATCAACGGCACGACGCTGTTCCCCATTCAGGACGAGCTGGCCAATGTCGAACGCCTGACCGACAGCACAGGAGCAACGCTCGAGCGCTATGAATACCAGCGTTACGGGGACTTCCGAATCTTCGACGGGAACGCTACTGAGCGTACGAGCTCCGCCTACGGGTGGCGGTGGTTGTTCCAGGGACGTGACTACAATCGCTCCGTCAGCGGATACGACTTCCGCGCGCGTATCCTCTGGCCCGAGTTAGCCCGGTTCGGACAGGAAGACCCGCTAGGTTCGATCGACTCAGCAAACCTCTACCAAGCTTATCTGGGCAAACCGAACGATCGTACGGATCCATTTGGAACTATCATCAATGAAGCCGTGGTCAAAAGCTCAAATCGGGCGACGGCCTACAACAATGTAAAGACTTCGTTCTTCTTGTCGCCTCTAGGTGTGTATGCCTGGAATACCTTCCATGCTTCGGGTTGGTTTACGCTGCAGTTCACGGCCAATAACGATCCAAAATCGTCGGCGGAGACCATCCGGCACCTCGATGCGACCCACAAGTACGTCTCAGCCGAGATTAGCGTCGGCCCGCAATTTGGAAGGATCCCTGACCCGGAAACGTGGTATTCGAAGGGTCGTGCGATTTACACGCAGGATGGGAACGGCGACGCGAAGAATATTTACACTATGGGCCACGAGCTGGGACACGCTATGTACGGCCTCGATCCGGTACATGCAGCGGCCGTAAATGTAGTCGATATAGCTAACGGGAATCTTCGAGATTCCGGGACGCCTTTCACCGCGCTGGCAACGATTCGCGCAGATAGGCGTTCGTCCGAACAGGCTCAGCGTCACGCGGCGCTCCTTGCGCAGCGATTGGCTTGGATGGCGCAGATTCCGACAACGTTTCAGGCGGATTCCGAGAACTACGCCGACAGGATTGGAGAGCTGTTCTATTTCTCATTCCGCGCGGCGCATCCTGGCGGTGGAGTTCATTTGCCGATCGGGCCCGTCGGTCTTCCTCAGGGAACTCTGCCATGAGCACGAGATCTCTTGTTATTGTGGCAATGTTGTTGAATTTCTCTTGCGCAACCACACCCGCTTGCAACGATTCTAAGGTGAAACTGTCGTCATATTTTGCGGGCGCTGGAGGTGATGGGTGGTTTTATGACGGCATTGTTGAGACGAGTTACCATGTAGCGACGATTGCGCCCGCCGAAATATTGACTGACACCACGGGTGATTACTTTGCCGACCGCTTGAGTATGGCTGACAAGACCTGTGCCGGGGAATCACAACTTCAAGCACTGCTGGGCCGGTCCCGCTTCGTGAGGATTTCCGGACGTGGTCACTACCAGCAGGAACCGAGACGTGTATTCATTATTGAATGTGTGTGCACCGCTGAGCCCATTGCGGACTCTCCAGAGTTACGAAGGCGAATGGAGCCGCTCTCTCCTTGATACAGATCGGTCTGACTATTCAATGAACGTGTAGTTGTGGCGCGCAAAAAGTCGACGTACTGTAGTGTGTAGTGCCTGTGGTGCCCAAAAACTCTGATCAGGCGGTAACGCAGCGGGTGAGATTGCGGGCAACTGGGTAGTTGGCGGCGGAGAAGAGGCGATCTGGTAGCCGAAATGAACACTGGCCAGGATCTGCCGGTCAGAAAGACGATCATTCGCGCCGCCAGAGGATCGCGTCGGCACACGGATACCGTGCCGGACATGAGCGGCGTGATGTGGCCGGCTGCGGACGCGCGTCAGGCTGCGAGCTTCTCAAAGCGGTACTCGTGATGCAGACCGCCGAGAACAGAGCGGCTGACCACGCGCGCGTCGGGCGGCAGGCGATGCCGATGGGGCAACGGCGGCGCCGGGATCTCTTTGCTCGGTTCGGGCACGCTGTAACCGAGAGACATGTGCGGACGGGCACGGTTGTTGTGGGCAGCCCATTCGCTGACGACCGCGCCGAGATGCGCCTCAGTCACGGCGATGATGCGGTCGAGACACTCCCGGCGCAGCGTTCCGATCAGCCGTTCGCAGTAGGCATTGGCACGCGGGGAGCGGAGGGGCGTCCGCAATGGCTCGATGGCGAAGGAGCGGATCGTGGTGTCGACCGCGCGGGAGAAGATGGCGTCGTTGTCGTGGATGAGATGCGTAAAGCCATGTTCGGCGGGGATGGCTTGGCGAAGCTGTTGGGCCGTCCATTCTGCGGTGGGATGCGCGGTGACGTTCGTATGAAGAATCCGTCGCGAGCCGATCTCCATAACCACGAGGACGTAGAGGATGCCTCCGAAGAGCGTGCGCTCGACGGCGAAGTCGATGGCGAGTAGAGCGTGGGCATGATTGTGAATAAACGCCGACCACTTCTCGGACGAGGGCCGATGCGGCCCGGAGCGGCGTGGGTCGCCAAGGGGCAGGTACTTTTGAACGGTCTCGGGCGAGACGAGGATGCCGAGGTGCGTCGATGCCTCGGATGCGATCCGGCGCACACTCCAGACAGGGTTCTCGCGAGCCAGTCGCCGGATCAGCGCGATGGTCTCCGCCGGCACCGGCCTGCGCCCGCAGCGAGCGCGAAGCCAGAATGCCAGTGTCGTGATCTTCTTCGCCCATCGGCGCACGGTGGCCGGGGAGATGAGAACGAGTGCGTTCCGCACGCCGAAGAGCCGGTCGAGCAAGACGATCACGACCTTCTTCGGGTCGGGAAGACGTCGTCGCGGATGGTGACAACGCACGCAGACCTCGCTGCTGGCGCGCAGTGCGATGTTCTCAGCGAGTATGGCCGCGGAAGAGCGGAACATCGAGACGACAAAGCGAAGCAGGTCGCAGCCGAGCTGCGCGAGCACCGGGAAGAACATCATCAGACGGGTTGGACCTCCGGACGAGGAAGAGACGGCGAAGTGTTCCATTGAACACGTCGATGGACAAGAGCGAAACCCTTCCAAACGGACCGAAATCGCATCAAATTGGACCGATGCCGCTCCAAATTGGATCGATACCGCATCAAATTGGACCGATGCCGCATCAGATTGGATCGATACCGCATCAAATTGGATCGAAACCGCTCCAGAATGGATCGAAACCGCTCCAGAATGGATCGAAACCGCTCCAGAATGGATCGAAACCGCATCGGAATTGGATCGATATGGCAACGGTGGTGCCCAAAAACTCTGATCAGGCGGTAACGCAGCGGTGAGGTTGCGGGCAACGAGGACAGTTGGCGGCGCAGAGAGAGGCGATCTGGTACCCCGAAATGAGCAAAGTCAGGATCTAGCGATCAGAAAAGACGATCATTCGCGCTTCCAGGCCCAGGTGGGCAGCGACAACACCACCGACGGATCGTTCTCCTTCAGCATCGGCGCCACCACCGGCCTCGATCGCGTCACCATCACCGACCAGATCGACCTGCAGGTGCAGGACAAGGTCAGCGGCTCGATCGTCGCGGTCATCCCCCTCACCCCGTTCGTCACGGCCGACGGCCTGGGCTTCATTGCCCCTTCGGACCAGACGACAACCTTCACCGCCGCCCCGCCGCTCAGCGTCTCGGTCACCGTTCCCGTCGGGGCGTTCGATGTGCCGACGATCGTCACTCTCGCCGCCGCGCCGAAGACCGATTTCGCCGGCGTCC